>NZ_JAUSYB010000001.1:643251-964877 GCF_030816505.1 Microbacterium sp. W4I20
TCCCAGACCTCCGCGGAGGTCATGGACGCTCTCCTCTGGTCGACCACCGGCCAGGGACGCACCCTCGTCGTCGTCACCCACGACCCCGACGTCGCCGCACGGTGCACACGTACGGTCGCCGTCCGCGACGGACGCATCCTCTCCTCGGCGGTGTCGGCATGAACCGCTCGGTGCTCGCTCTGCTGCTCCGACCGGCACCCGGCCAGAGCAGTGTCATCGCTCTCCCGGTCGTCGCCTTCGGTGTGGTCACGACCCTCGTCCTGACCGTCATCGGCGGGGCGCAGTCCTTCTGGGGCTGGACCGACGAGTTCGCCCCGGTGTATCAGGCCCTCGCCGCCATCGCCCTGGTGCTGCTGGTGGTTCCGCTGATGTCGCTCGGCGGAGCGGCGGCCCGCCTCTCCGCGCGCCGACGGGATGAGCGCCTCTCCACTCTGCGCCTGCTGGGTGTGTCTCCCGGCGGCGTGACCGTGGCGACCGTCGCGGAATCGGTTCTCGTCGCCGCTGCAGGAGCTGTGGCCGGGGTCCTCGGTCACGTGGCGCTCTCCCCGCTGATCGGCCTGATCCCGTTCCGTGGCGACCCGCTCGGATTCGGCGCCGTCGTCCTGCCGCCGCTCTCCATCGGCGCCGTGTTCCTCGGTGTGCTCCTGCTCGCGGCGGTCAGCGCTGTGATCGGGTTGCGCCGCGTCGTGATCTCGCCGCTCGGCGTGCGCACTCGGTCGACCGCCTCCGGCGTGCACTGGATTCGCGCCGTCCTCGCCGCGGGCGCCGTCGCCGTCGCCTTCGTGCTGATCAAAGTGTTCCCCTCGATCGGCGGTCTCGTCACGACCATCGTCGTGCTCGCCGGACTGTTCGCCGCCGTGCTCGCCGTGCTCAACCTCGTCGGGCCCTGGGTCCTCAAGGTCTCCGCCTCGCGGCAGCTCCGCCGGGCAGAGAAGCCCGAGCGACTCCTCGCGGCCCGCATCGTCCTGGACGACCCGAAGGCGGCGTGGCGGCAGGTCGGAGGCATCGCGATGGCGAGCTTCATGGCGGTGTTCGCCGGCACGGGCGTCGCACTGCTGAACGTGATGAGCGCGTCCGACACCTCGGCCGCCGACGCCGCACTCGCGGCGGACATCCGCACCGGCCTCGTCATCACCCTCATCGGGTCGTTCCTGATGGTGGCGGCATCGGTCGGCGTCAACCAGGCATCCGATGTACTCGACCAGCGCGAGCTGCACCGCAGCCTGCATCACCTGGGCATGCCGCTGGAGACCGTCGATCGAGCGCGCCGCCGTGCCATCATGTCGCCGCTGCTGGTGACCGCGATCGGCTCGGCACTGTGTGCGGCGATCCTCGTCTTCCCTCTCGTGGGAATCGCACTGATCACGGCTCCCCTCTCGCTCCTCACGATCGCGTTGGTCGTGGCGATCGGCATCGGGGTCGTCTGGGCGAGCACCCTGGCAACGCGTCCGCTGCTCGCCCGAGCGTTCCAGACGGCGTGAAACGGATCAGCGTCGGCGCTGGCACCGAGGGCAGTAGTGCGAGGACCGATTCATGAACGACTCGCGGCGGATGGGCGACCCGCACCGCGGGCACGGCTGTCCGCCGCGGCCGTACGCGTTCAGCGAGTGCGCGAAGTAGCCGGCCTGGCCGTTGACGTTCACGTACTGCGCATCGAAACTCGTCCCGCCCTCGGCGAGGGCCTTCGCGAGGACGGCGCGCACCTCGGCCAGCAGCCGGTTCACCGCGACGGTCGACAGCCGATCCGCCGCGGTCTCCGGGTGGATGCGCGCAGCCCACAGCGCCTCGTCGGCGTAGATGTTGCCGATCCCGCTGACGACGCCCTGGTCGAGCAGCACTCGCTTGATGGCACTGTGCTTGCGCAGCAGCGCCGTGCGGAATCGCGGGTCGTCGAACAGCACGTCCATCGGATCCCGGGCGATGTGGCTGACCTGGGTGGGGATGAGCGAGGGACCGTCGTGCACCAGATCGTCGACGGCGAGCGAGCCGAAGGTACGCTGATCCGCGAAGACGATCGCGAGCTCCCCGTGAGTCGGGTGCTCCAGATGGATGCGCACCCGCTCGTGTCTCTCGGCGACGGCATCCGGGGTGCGCAGCAGCATCTGGCCGCTCATCCCGAGGTGAGCGATCAGCGCGGACTCGGTGTCGGCGAGCGGAAGCCAGAGGAATTTTCCTCGTCGTGCAGCGTCCGAGAAGGTCCGCCCCTCGAGGCGCCCGACGAAGTCCGCTGCGCCGGCGGGATGCCGCGTGATCGCACGGTCGTCCCACACGCTCACGGCGGTGATGACCGAGCCGATCGCTGCGGGCGCGAGCCCTGCACGGACGACCTCGACCTCGGGAAGCTCAGGCACGCTCGTTCAGCAGGCGCCAGGCGCTGAGAGCAGCCGCCATCTCGGCGGTCTTCTTGCTGCTGCCGGTACCGGTCATCCGCACTTCGCCGACGACGACCGTCGCCGTGAAGCGGCGATCATGATCCGGCCCGCTCGCCTCGACGGAATACCGGGGCGGGGTGGCGCCGACCCGAGCGGCCAGCTCCTGCAGACTGGTCTTCGGATCCATGGCCGCGCCGTACCGCTCAGGGTCCGCCAGCAGCGGCTCGGTGAATCGCAGCACGAGCTCGGTGGCCGCCTCCGGACCCGCCGAGAGGTACGTGGCGCCGATCACGGCCTCCATCGTGTCCGCCAGGATCGAGTCCTTGTCCCGGCCGCCCGTCTGCTCTTCGCCGCGGCCCAGGAGCAGGTGGCGCCCCAGATCGATTCCACGAGCGACCTCGGCCAGGGCGACGGTCGAGACCACGCTCGCCCGACGCTTCGCGAGTTCACCCTCGTCGAGGTCGGGGTGGGTGGTGAACAGCATCACCGTGACGGCCTGCCCGAGCACCGAGTCGCCCAGGAACTCCAGGCGCTCGTTGTGCGGGATGCCGCCGTGCTCGTAGGCGTAGGAGCGGTGGGTGAGCGCCAACTCCAGAAGCTCCGCGTCGATGTCGACGCGGAGCTTTTCTGGGAGAGGCCTCGTCCCCCCGGGGACCTCCGTCACGATCGGTTCGCGACTCAGACGTCGGCGACCTTGCGGCCCTTGTACTCGAGGAAGAGCTCGGTGCCCTGCGAGTCCGTGACGACCTTCGCCTGGTGCGGACGGCTGTAGACGACCTTGCCGTTCTCGATGGTCTTGACGAGCGCGATGGGCGCCGCCTTCCACTGCGCGCGGCGCGAGCGGGTGTTCGAACGGGAGACCTTGCGCTTCGGGGGGTTACCAGCCATGACTAGCTCTCTTCTTTCTCGGCGGCACGAGATTCATCCGCGCCGTCCTGGTCTGTGATCTGTTGGAGCGCACTCCATCGAGGATCGATGGGAGCCACCTGCTCCGTTACGGTGCTCACGGCCAGTCGCTCACCCGTGTTCGGGTCGAGCCCGGGGCAATCCGGCTGACACACCGGTTGAAATGGAAGCGACAACACGGCCGCATCCCTGACAAGAGTTTCAAGATCCACGTGGTCGTCTTGAACCTCGAAGTCAGTTTCTTCCTCACCAGGATACGCGAAAAGCTCCTGGAACTCGACTTCGACCGGCCGAGCGATGTCGATCAGGCATCTTCCGCACACTCCGACGTACTCGGCATCCGCTGTTCCGGAGACCAGGATGCCCTCGTGGACCGACTCGAGGCGCACGTCGAGGTCGATCTCCGACCCCTTCTCGAAGGTGACGATTCCCTCGCCCCAGGTCTCGGCCAGGGTCACGGTGAAAGCATGTTCGCGCATCTCGCCCGGGCGTCGGACGATGTCGCGGGCGGGCAGGATGAATGGGCCGTTCAGTCGAGATCGCACCCGGCCATGCTACCCGGGTATGCCTGCGACCGGGCCGAACGGGACTCGGCAGGAGGCGGCTCAGATGCCGCGCGCGCCCGTGTCGAGGAACGCCGCGACGGCCGGTGGGACGAAGGGCGTCACGTCGCCGCCGAGAGACGCCACCTGTCGCACGAGGGAGCTCGACACCATCGCGTGCGAGGGATCGGGAAGCAGGAAGACCGTCTCGATGTCGGCGAGATGCCGGTTCACGATCGCCATGGGCGACTCGTACGCGACGTCGATCTGCGACCGGATGCCCTTGACCAGCACCCCGGCTCCGACATCGCGGGCATAGTCGACCAGAAGCCCCATACTCCAGGAGCCGATCACGATCGTCCCCGGCATGCCGTCCTCGTCGATGGACCGCTCCAGCAGCGCGAGGCGCTGCGCGATCGGCAGCATCGCCTCCTTGCCGGGATTGTGCACAACGAGCACGTGCAGCTCGTCGTACAGCTTCGCGGCCCGGCGGATCACGTCGAGGTGACCCAGGGTCGGCGGATCGAACGAACCCGGGACGACGGCGATCCGACTGCTCATCGCTCCAGCCTAGGGCACCGTGGAGCGCTCAGTTCTTCGCCAGTGCCGCGCGGTCCTCGTCGCTCACGCGTCGGGCGATGACGTCGCGGAGCCCCGGATGCCGCGACAGTTCCGGGTCGGCCGTGAGTATCTCCTCGGCGACCTCCCTTGCGCGGGTGATCAGCCCCGCGTCCTTCACCACGCGCAGCAGCTTCAGCGAGGAACGGACGCCCGCTTGCGCAGCTCCCAGCACGTCGCCCTCGCCGCGCAGCTCGAGATCCACCTCGGCCAGGGCGAAGCCGTCGAGGGTCGCGGCGACCGCCTCGACGCGCTCCCGGGCGACCGAGCCCGTCTCGGCCTCGGTGACGAGAAGGCAGAGCCCCGGCACACCGCCTCGACCCACACGCCCGCGCAACTGATGCAGCTGCGACACCCCGAACCGATCGGCGTCGAGCACGATCATCGTCGAGGCGTTCGGCACATCGACTCCGACCTCGATCACGGTCGTGGCCAGCAGCAGATCGATCTCACCGCGGGCGAAGGCCTGCATGACGGCATCCTTCTCGTCGGAGGGCATCTTGCCGTGCAGCACCGCCCGACGGAGTCCGCCGAGCTGCGGGTGCGTCGCGAGGGCCTCGTCGAGCTGCACCACGCCCCAGCGCGGGCCGCTGGCGCCCTCGGGCTCGACGGGCGCTGGCTCCCCCGGCTCCGCGGTCTTCTTCGTGGTGTCGATCGCGGCACAGACCGCGAACACCTGCCTGCCCTGGGCGATCTCCTCTGCGGCTCGCGCCCACACGCGGTTGAACCACTCCGGATGCTCGGCGAGGGGAGCCACAAACGTCTCGATCCCGGCACGACCGGCGGGCATGGTGCGGATCACCGAGGTGTCGAGATCGCCGAAGACCGTCATCGCGACGGTGCGGGGAATGGGTGTGGCGGTGAGCACCAGAGCGTGCGGGCTCGATCCCTTCGCGCGCAACGCCTCGCGCTGCTCCACCCCGAATCGGTGCTGCTCGTCGACGACGACGAGTCCGAGGTCGGCGAACGTCGTCTTCTCCCCCAGCAGCGCGTGCGTGCCGACCACGATGAGCGCCTGCCCCGACGCGACCCGCAGTGCAGCCTTGCGCCGGGCTGCGGCCGGCAGCTGGCCGGTGAGGAGCGTGGGCATCACGAGCGGCGCGAGCTCAGGACCGAGCATCTTCGAGATCGAGCGCAGGTGCTGACCCGCGAGCACCTCGGTCGGCGCGATCAACGCGGCCTGTCCGCCCGATTCCGCGACCTGCAGCATCGCGCGGAGCGCCACCAGCGTCTTGCCGGAACCGACCTCTCCCTGCACCAGACGGTTCATCGGCCACGATCCGACGAGGTCGCGGGCGACCTGATCGCCGACCGTCTGCTGGTCGGGCGTGAGGTCGTACGGCATACTCGCGTCGAATCGCTCCAGCAGACCTCCGGGCTGGGCGGGGCGGGCAGTGGCCGACAGCGCGCGCACCGCATCCCGCTGCTGCAGCAGTGCGGTCTGCAGCGTGAGCGCCTCGTGCATGCGCAGAGTGCGGACGGCGGGATCGATGTCGTTCCGCGTGCGCGGGCGATGGATGAGGTCCAGTGCCTCCTTGGCGGTGAGGAGCTCTTCCCCGACGCGCACGTCTTCCGGAAGAGGGTCGGGCACCGACGGAAGGTCGTCGAGGACGCGGCCGACGAACTTCGCGATCTGCCAGGTCTGCAGGGTGGAGGTGGCGGGATAGATCGGGATCAGCACCGCCGCCCGCGCATCGGCCCGACGCCGCGCGGCATCCTCATCGTCGAACAGTTCGTACTCGGGATGGGCGAATTGAGTGACCTCGTTGAACATCCCGACCTTGCCGGAGAAGACTCCGCGTCGGCCGACCGCGAGATCCTTGGATCGCCACTCGGCCGCGCCGATGTTCTTGGCGAAGAAGGTCAGCGACATGCGCCCGATCCCGTCGCCGATCACGACGTCGACCATCGCACCCTGGCGATTGCGCATGCGACGGAAGCTCGAGGACAGCACCTCGGCGACGATCGTCACGGTCTCGCCGAGCGGCAGATCGCGGATGGGGGTCAACTCCCCCGGGTCGGCGTACCTCCGCGGATAGTGCGAGACCAGGTCTCCCACCGTCTTCATGGCGAACGCCCGGTTCAGCGACTTCGCGGGGACCGCGCCGAGGGCGTCCTCCAGCGAGGAATCGAGCGTGAGCGGCATGCTCCGAGTCTAGGGAACACGGCGGACACGACGAGCGCGCGACTGTCGTATCGTGAACGGGTGACGAGGATCATCGCCGGAAGAGCCCGCGGAGCACGACTCGAAGTACCGGGTGCGGGGACGCGTCCGACCAGCGATCGGGTGCGCGAGTCGCTCTTCGGCGCACTGGAGTCGGCCGACGCTATCGCCGAGGCGCGGGTGCTCGACCTGTATGCCGGGTCCGGCGCACTCGGACTGGAGGCTCTGAGCCGCGGCGCCGCCGAAGCGGACCTCGTCGAGCGCGGCCGTCAGGCCGCCGGGATCATCCGGCGCAACGCGGCTGTGGTGGCGAAGGCGGGCGGCCACGCGAGGGCCCGGGTCCACGAGGTCGCCGTGCACTCCTTCCTGCTGCGGGCCTCCGGCCCCTTCGATCTGGTGTTCATCGATCCGCCCTACGACATCGACGATGCGGCGATGACGGCCGACCTGGTCGCGCTGGCTCCGTCGCTCTCGCCGCACGCGCTGGTCGTGGTCGAGCGCGCACGTCGATCCACCCCGCCGGACTTCGCGGCCGCAGGACTCGACCTCATCCGGGAGAAGTCCTACGGCGACACCGCGCTGTGGTGGGCGGAACCGTCAGGTGGCGAGGATGCTCCGGCAGAAACAGCCGCGGCTGACGCAGCTCAGCCCGAGACGGAGTCCCAGTCCCGGTAGGGATCCCAGCCCGAGACATCGACGGGGCGGTCGTCGCAGAGCAGATCCTCGTCGCCCGCGGAGCGGACCTCGCCGATGATGCGGAACCCGGGGGGCAGCAATCCCTCCGGGAAGGTGGCGAGCAGCGCGTGGTCCTCGCCGCCGGCGATGGCGCGTTCCGGGTCGTCGCCCAGCGCCGCTCCATCCAGGGCGATCGTGACACCGGATGCCGCGGCCATGCGTCGCGCGTCCAAGGCCAGGCCGTCGGACACGTCCATCATCGCCGTCGCTCCGGTGAAGGCCGCCACGGCGCCCAGCCCGATCGGCGGTGACGGCCGCAACTGCGCCGACAACGCCGCGCGCTCGCCCGTGGCCAGCTTCGACGGGTCGACGGGCACGGGGACGCCGTCCTCGCGGAAGCGGCCGAACAGCACCGCGAGTCCGTGAGCCGCATGGCCCAGCTCACCGGCGACGGCGACGACATCACCGGGCCGCGCCCCGCTGCGTGTCACGGGCGCTCGCCCCTCGAGGTCTCCGAGCGCGGTGACGGCGACCGTCAGCACGTCGGAGACGGTGAGGTCGCCGCCGACCACCGCGCACCCGGGTGCCAGCGCGGCGCAGGCCTCCCGGAATCCGTCGGCGAGCTGCTCGACGAACGACAGCCTCAGATCGCGCGGGACGGCGAGGGCGACGAGCAGCGCTGTCGGGCGCGCACCCATCGCAGCGACGTCGGCGAGGTTCACGGCCGCCGCCTTCCAGCCCAGGTCGTAGCCGCTGGACCAGGCGAGCCGGAAGTCGGGGCCGTGGACGAGCGTGTCCGTGGTCGCGACGACGGAGCCCGACGGCGTCGCGATGACTGCCGCGTCATCGCCGGGTCCCAGCAGAGTGTGCGTGCCCTGCACGGTGCGGCTCAGGATCGCCTGGAGGATACGCCCCTCGGAGATGTCGCCGAGGCGCGGGTCGTCGGCGTCGGGTCGGGAGGGCATGCTGTCAAAGGTAGCCTGGAAGCATGCTCCGTTCCCGTCGCCTCGCCTCCCTCGTGGGTGCGGTGACCCTGGCCGCCGCCCTCGCCGGCTGCTCCACGACCGTGCACCTCGAACCCGCCGACGATGCGAACGATCCGGGCTGTGCCGCCGTCTCCGCGCGGCTGCCCGAGACCGTCGGCGGATTCGATCGCGTGTGGACCGACGCACAGGCGACCGCGGCCTGGGGTGATCCGACGATCGTCCTCCGGTGCGGCGTGGAACCGCCCGCTCCGTCGGCGCTCGTCTGCACGACCCTCGGCGGCGTCGACTGGCTGGTGCTCGAGCAGGAGGAGGAACGCCAGCGCCTCGTGACCTACGGACGGGAGCCTGCGGTGGAGGTGAACATCCGTCGCGGCGAGCAGATCGACTTCCAGACGGTCGTCGACACGATCTCCTCGCGCATCCAGCCGGGGCTGTCCCCCGCCACGGCGGAATGCACCGACCGGGTCGAGTTCCCCGCGGAGTAAGCGGGTCGCCCCTAGACTCGCGGCATGAACCGCACCGCAGCAGGCCGAGCATCCGTCGTCGCAGCGATCATGGTCGGAGTGGGGGCACTGGTCAGCGGACTGATCAACTTCCTGTTCCTGCTCGCGAACGTCGCGAGCCTCCCCCGGCTGCTGATCCTGCAGGATCCGATCGGCTTCGCGATCCGGCCGCGGGTGCAGCCGCTCGCGGTGGTGGCCATGCTCGTCGCCCTCGTCGTACTGATGGGGCTGACCTGGCTGTTCGTGCGCATGATCGTCCGCTCCGCGCTGCCCGGACGTGCCGCGGCGGTGTTCTTCGGGACCTGGGGTGCGGTGATCATCGCCTCGTGGATCGCCGGCCTCGTGCGGGCCCCGCTCATGCTGCTGGTGCTGCAGATCCCGGCGGAGCAGTCCGAGATCCTCATGACGCAGTTCTCGCAGATCAGCGTCGCCGGTGCATCCTGGGGACTCATCTGGGGGTGGCTGACCGCCCTGGTCATCGCCCTCGTGCACCGTGCCTCTCGGGACGCCTCCACCGATCCGGCGGGCGCACCTGTGTACCCGCCGTCGCAGACCTACCCGCCGGCGCAGACGTACCCGCCCGTGCCGCCCGCAGCGGGCTGAGGATCAGCGGCGCAGACCGGCCTCGATGAGCTCGGTGATCAGATCGCCGTAGCTCAGGCCGGAGGCCACCCAGCACTTCGGGAACATCGAGATCGGTGTGAAGCCGGGCATCGTGTTGAGCTCGTTCACCACGAGGTCGCCCGCGGGTGTGAGGAACATGTCGACCCGGGCCAGGCCCCGTCCGTCCACGGACTCGAACGCTCGGACCCCGACATCCTGGATCGCCGCGATCTCTTCGTCGGTCAGGTCAGCCGGGCAGACGACGTCGACGCCGTCTCCGCCGAGGTACTTGCCCTCGAAGTCGTAGAACCCTCGTGACGTCAGCACGATCTCACCGGGGAGGGAGGCCCGCACGCCGTCGGCGCCTTCGAGCACGGCGACCTCGATCTCTCGGCCGGACACCCCGGTCTCGATGAGCACCTTGTCGTCCTCGGCGAACGCCACGGCCATGGCGGCATCCAGCTCGTCGAGGGTGGCCACCTTCGAGACTCCGACGCTCGATCCGGCGCGCGCCGGCTTCACGAAGAGCGGAAGGCCGAGTTCGGCCGCCCGCGCACGCGCAGGCGCAGCATCCTGATCCCACTCGCGGCGACGCACGGTGACCGACGGGGCGACAGCGATTCCCGCAGCCTCGAGGGCGATCTTCATGAAGTGCTTGTCCATGCAGAGCGCGGAGTCGAGCACGCCGCCTCCGGCGTAGGGAACCTCGAGCGTGTCGAAGTAGCCCTGGATCGTGCCGTCCTCGCCATGCGTCCCGTGCAGGATCGGCAGCACGACGTCGATCTCGCCGAGATTCTCCAGCCCGCCATCGGCGCGCACCACCCGCAGCGTACGGTCACCGCCGGGCTCGGGCCAGAGCACGCGGGTGCCGTTGTCGACCACTTCGGGAAGGTGCTCCGCATCGAGCGGGAACTTCGCCGGGTCGTCGTCCTCGAGGACGAAGGCCCCTTCGCGGGTGATCCCCACCGGGATCACGGTGTACCGGTCGCGATCAATCGCTCCCAGCACGCCCCCCGCCGTTGCGGAACTGATCGAATGCTCGCTGGAGCGCCCGCCGAAGAGCACCACCACCGTCTGCTTGTCCATGGCTGGTCCTCTCACCCTGCGGGGTGTCGTCGTCCGTCGTCAGGTGGGGTGCGATGTCGCGGGGATCCATCTTCCCGTCCAGCACCATCTTCACCTGCTCGACGATGGGCATGTAGACCTCGGATTCGCGCGCGAGCTGCAGGATCGGCGCAACGGACGCGAGTCCCTCGGCCGTCTGCTGCATCTGCTTCACGACATCCTGGAAGCTGTATCCCTGACCGAGCAGCCGCCCGGCCGTATTGTTGCGGCTCAGCGGCGACTGGCACGTGGCGATCAGGTCGCCGAGACCGGCGAGCCCCTGCAGCGTCTCGGGGTGGGCGCCGTTCGCCACGGCGAAGTCCGTCATCTCGACGAGCCCACGCGTGATGATCGAGGCCTTCGTGTTCTCCCCGTAGCCGACACCGTCGACGATGCCGATCGCGACGGCGATGAGGTTCTTCAGCACGCCGCCGAACTCCGTGCCGATGACGTCGGTGTTCACGAACGTCCGGAAGTAGCCGTTCCGCGCGGCCCTGGCGACGATCTCGGCCGTCTCCTGGCTCCGCGATGAGATCACGGCGGCGGTCGGCTGCTCGCGGGCGATCTCGAGTGCGAGGTTGGGCCCGGAGGCCACGGCGATCCGGTCGGGGTCGCAGCGCAGCTCCTGCTGGATCACCTGGCTCATGCGCAGCCCGGTGCCGCGCTCGACGCCCTTCATCAGGCTGATGATCTTCGAATCGCTGTCGGCCAGCAGCGGGCGGAGCGCCTTCAGGTTCTCGCGCAGCGACTGGCTCGGCACCGACAGGTAGACCTGTTCCGCACCGTCGAGTGATGTGGCGAGCTCGTGCGTCGCAGCCATGGACCGCGGCAGGTTGATTCCCGGCAGGTAGCGCGAGTTGCGCTTGGCCTCGTCGATCTCGTGCGCGAGCTCGGCACGCCGGGCCCACATGGTCACCTGCGCGCCGCCGTCGGCGAGGATCTTGCCGAACGTCGTGCCCCAGCTGCCCGCGCCGATGACGGTGGCGCGAGGGCCGGTCGGGAGCGGTGGCTTCTTAGGAGTCAAGGCGGCCCGTCTCCTTCTGGCCATGCGTCGCGGGATTCCACCGCTCGGCAGGCGACTTCTCGTCGCGCAGCTGCTCGAGCAGTTCGGTGATCGCGTTCATCAGGCGGGTGGTCGCCTCGTTCAGCGCGGCCTGCTCCCCCGCGCGTCCGCGGAGGTCGGACACGTCGACCGGGTCGCCGATGATGACCTGGACGGGCTTGCGGAGGGGCCAGAAGCTGAGCCCCTTCTGGTAGCGGCCCATGATCGCCTGCGTGCCCCACTGCGCCATCGGGATCAGCGGGATGCCGTCGGCGAGAGCGAGACGGACCGCGCCGGACTTGCCGCGCATCGGCCACAGGTCCGGGTCGCGGGTGAGCGTGCCCTCCGGGTAGACGATGACGCCGCGCCCGTGCTCGACGAGCTCGGCCGACTGCTTCATGGTCTGCTTCGCCGACGACGCCGACGAGGTGCGGGCGACCGGGATCATCCCGGTGTGACGCAGGAACCAGCCGAGCACCGGCACCGTGAACAGGCTCTCCTTCGCCATGAACCGCGGCGCGCGACCGATGCGCCATACGGCGAGGGCCACGATCAGCGGATCGAACTCGGAGTAGTGGTTCGGCGCGAGGACGAACGCGCCCTCCCGAGGGAGCTTCTCCGCCCCGGTCACGCGGATCTTCGCGAGCAGCGAGATCACCGGCACGACCATCGCGGCGAGCGGCCAGAAGACGCTCGGGCGCGACTTCTCCGGTGACCTGGCACCCATCGCCGTCACCGGATGACGTCGAAGTCAGCGCCGAGGGCGTCGAGCTTGGCGAGGAACTTCTCGTAGCCGCGGCTGAGGATGTCGACACCGGTGACCTTCGACTCCCCGGTCGCCGTGAGCGCGGCGATGATGTGGCTGTAACCGCCCCGGAGGTCGGGAACCACGATGTCGGCGCCGTGCAGGGGCGTCGGGCCGGTGACGACCGCGGCCTGCTCGAGGTCGCGGCGGGGCACGCGGCGCGGTCCGTCCTGGAGTCCGCGCGGGTGCACGACGATGTCGGCGCCCATCTTCACCAGGGCGTCGGTGAAGCCCAGGCGGTTCTCGTACACGGTCTCGTGCACGACGGAGCGGCCGTGCGCCTGCGTGAGCGCGACCACGAGCGGCTGCTGCCAGTCGGTCATGAAGCCGGGGTGCACGTCGGTCTCGATGACGACCGGCTTGATCTCGCCGTCGCGGCGGAAGAGGATGCCGTCCTCCTTGATGTCGAACCAGCCCCCCGCCTTGCGGAACACGTTGAGGAAGGTCAGCATCTCCTGCTGCTTGGCGCCCCCGACGAAGATCTCGCCGTCGGTCGCCAGCGCCGCAGAGGCCCAGGAAGCGGCCTCGTTGCGGTCGAAGATGGAGCGGTGGTCGTAGCCGCGGAGCTTCTCGACGCCCTCGATCACGATCACCCGGTTGGGCTCGTAGGAGATGATCGCGCCCATCTTCTGCAGGACGGCGATGAGATCCATGATCTCCGGCTCGATGGCGGCGTTGCGGAGCTCGGTCGTCCCCTCGGCGCGGACGGCCGTGAGCAGCACCTGCTCGGTGGCGCCGACGCTCGGGTAGGGCAGGTGGATGTTCGCGCCGTGCAGGCGCGCGCCGGGCCGGGAGAGGCGGATGCCGCTGGGCAGCTTCTCGACGACGGCGCCGAACTTGCGCAGAGCATCCAGGTGGAAGTCGATCGGACGGTCACCGATGCGGCATCCGCCGAGATCGGGGATGAACGCCTGACCGAGGCGATGCAGCAGAGGACCGCAGAACAGGATCGGGATACGGGAGGCACCGGCGTGGGCGTCGATCTCCTCGAAGTGCGCGGACTCCACGTCGCTCGGGTCGAACACGAGCGCGCCGGGCTCGTCGCCGTCGGACACTCGTACGCCGTGCACCTCGAGCAGCGAGCGGACCACGGCCACGTCGCTGATCGCGGGGACGTCACGCAGCACGCTGACCGTCTCGCCGAGCAGCGAGGCCACCATCGCCTTGGTGGCGAGGTTCTTCGCACCCTTGACGTCGACGCGACCGCGAAGTGGACGACCTCCTCGAATGGCGAGGACGTCTCCGGTGAGAGCGGGGACTCCGTCCGGGAGAGCGTCGCGCACAGGTGTCGTCATTCGGGCCTCACTTCGTTCCACGGATTTCGGGGGCGGGTTGCCCCTGGCTCCCCCGCCCCCACCGCATCAGAGCACGGGGAGGGTTCTCGGCCGCCACGACTCGCGACGGGCCTCGAACTGCGCGATCTTGTCTTCGTTGCGCAGCGTGAGCCCGATGTCATCGAGCCCTTCAAGGAGCCGCCATCTAGTGTAATCGTCGATCCCGATCTCGGCCTGGATGTCGCCGATGGAGGCGGTGCGCTCCTCGAGGTTCACGGTGATCTGCGCCCCGGGATTCCGCTCGATCTCGGCCCAGATCCGTTCCAGATCCGCCTCCGAGATGGTCGCCGCCAGGAGGCCCTGCTTGCCCGAATTGCCGCGGAAGATGTCGGCGAACCGGGGGCTGAGAACGACTTTGAACCCGAAGTCGCGCAGCGCCCAGACCGCGTGCTCGCGGCTGGAGCCGGTGCCGAAGTCAGGGCCGGCGACGAGCACGGAGGCACCCTGATACCGGTCCTGGTTCAGCACGAACTCGGGGTCCTGGCGCCAGGCGTGGAACAGGGCATCCTCGAAGCCGGTCTTGGTCACGCGCTTCAGGAACACCGCGGGGATGATCTGGTCGGTGTCGACGTTCGACCGCTGCAGCGGAGCAGCGATCCCGGTGTGAGTGTGGAACTTCTCCATGGTTCAGACCTCCAGATCGCTCGGGCTGGACAGGGTGCCGCGGATCGCGGTCGCCGCGGCGACGAGCGGCGAGACGAGGTGCGTGCGACCGCCCTTGCCCTGACGGCCCTCGAAGTTGCGGTTCGAGGTCGACGCGCAGCGCTCCCCCGGTGCGAGCTGATCCGGGTTCATCCCGAGACACATCGAGCAGCCGGCGAATCGCCACTCCGCTCCGAAGTCCTTGATGATCCGGTCCAGTCCCTCTGCCTCGGCCTCGAGGCGCACGCGCGCCGAGCCGGGGACGACCATCACGCGGACGCCGTCCGCCTTCTTCTTCCCCTCGATGATCGAGGCGAAAGCTCGGAGGTCCTCGATGCGGCTGTTCGTGCACGAGCCCATGAAGACGGCGTCGACGGGCACCTGCTTGAGCGGCGTGCCCGGGGTCAGGGCCATGTACTCCAGCGCGCGCTCGGCAGCCGCGCGTTCGTTCGGATCCGTGATCTCGGCCGGGTCGGGGACGGATGCCGACAGCGAGCTCCCCTGCCCGGGGTTCGTGCCCCAGGTGACGAACGGCTCCAGCTGGTCGGCGTCGATGAACACCTCGGCGTCGAAGACCGCGCCGTCGTCGGTGGGGAGCGTGCGCCAGTAGGCGACCGCATCCTCCCAGTCCTGCCCCTGCGGGGCGTGCGGCTTGTCCTTGACGTAGGCGAAGGTGGTCTCGTCCGGAGCGACCATGCCCGCGCGTGCACCGGCCTCGATCGACATGTTGCAGATCGTCATGCGCCCCTCCATGGAGAGGGCCCTGATCGCGCTGCCGCGGAACTCGAGCACGTAGCCCTGCCCGCCGCCGGTGCCGATCTTCGCGATGACGGCGAGGATGATGTCCTTCGCGGTGACGCCGGAGCGCAGCGTGCCGTCCACGGTGATCGCCATGGTCTTGAACGGCTTCAGCGGGAGGGTCTGCGTGGCCATCACGTGCTCGACCTCGCTCGTGCCGATGCCGAAGGCCATGGCGCCGAATGCACCGTGCGTCGAGGTGTGCGAGTCGCCGCAGACCACGGTGATGCCGGGCATGGTGAGGCCGAGCTGCGGTCCGACGACGTGGACGATGCCCTGCTCCGCGTCGCCGAGGGAGTGCAGACGCACGCCGTACTCGGCCGCGTTGCGACGGAGGGTCTCGATCTGCGTGCGGCTCGTGAGGTCGGCGATCGGTTTGTCGATCTCCCACGTCGGGGTGTTGTGATCCTCCGTCGCGATCGTGAGGTCGAGTCGACGCAGCGGGCGTCCTTCGCTCCGCAGACCGTCGAAGGCCTGCGGGCTGGTGACCTCGTGCACGAGGTGCAGGTCGATGTAGATGAGGTCGGGTTCGCCGTTCTCGCCCTTGACGACGAGGTGGTCGTCCCAGACCTTCTCGGCGAGGGTCCGCGGGCGGACTGCGGCGGAACCGGATGCGGGGGTGCTCATTGCGTGTCTCCTGAAGCTGGCGGAAGGGCCCACGATGGACTCCGCGACGAGGAGGGGCTCAGAACGAGGTCTCGTCGCGGCCGCTACGAAGGAGGCGCACGGTCCGCATGACGTCAGATTACCACCGCTCGGGCGCGCCCCGATCCGCCATGACACTCTGTTGATCACCTGACCGACCGAGAGGCCACGCATGACCGTCGACACCGCCCGCTTCGCCACCCGTGCGGTTCACGCGGCGAGAGGCCGCGAGACGGCGGCGCCCCGCGCCACCCCCATCTACCTCACGGCCGGCTTCGAGTTCGACGACTTCGATCACGCCGCCGATCACTTCGGGACCGGCACGGGGTTCGGCTACACCCGCACGGGCAACCCGACGGTGCGTGCCGCGGAACGACAGCTCGCCGACCTCGAGTCGGGTGCCGACGCCGTGCTGGTCGCCAGCGGACAGGCGGCGGTCGTCACCGCCCTGCTCACCGTCGCCGGCGCCGGTGACCACATCGTCACCTCGACCCACATCTACGAGGGCACCCGCGGTCTGCTTCTCGACAACCTCGCGCGGCTCGGCATCGAGACGACCTTCGTCGACGACATCTCCGACCCCGACGCCTGGCGGGAGGCGATCCGTCCGAACACGCGCGCACTCTTCGCCGAGTCGCTGGCGAATGCCCGCAACGACGTGCTCGACGTCGCCGCCATCAGCGCCGTGGCCGACGAATCCGCGATCCCGCTCATCGTCGACAACACGCTCGCGACGCCGTTCCTGTTGCGCCCCATCGAGCACGGCGCCGCGATGGTGGTGCACTCCGCATCGAAGTTCCTCGCCGGTCACGGCTCGGTCCTCGGCGGAGTGATCGTCGATGACGGCCGGTTCGACGCCGAACGCGCCGGACACAACGCTCCTCACCTCGTGCTTCCCGGCCGCGGCGGCCTGCCGAGCGTGTTCGCCCGTCATGGCGGCCGCGCGCGCATCGCCTACGCGCGGGAATCCGTGGCTCCGCGCTTCGGCGCGTCGCCGTCGCCGCTGAACGCCTTCCTGATCGGCCAGGGCGCGGAGACTCTCGGGCTGCGCGTCGAACGCCAGTCGCGCAACGCCCTCGAGGTCGCGCGGTGGCTGGAGGCGCACGACGCCGTCGAGAGCGTCGACTACGTCGGCCTGCCGTCGCACCGCGATCACGACACCGCCGTCCGCTACCTGGAGCGCGGATTCGGCTCGATCTTCACCTTCACGCTGCGTGGCGGTCTCGATGCGGCTCGCCAGTTCGTGGAGCAGGTGCAGGTGTTCACGCACATGACGCACATCGGCGACGTTCGCTCCCTGGTGCTGCACCCGGGGACGACGAGTCACGCCCAGCGCACCGAGGAGGAGCGCGAGCTGCTGGGTGTGCGGCCGGGGACACTGCGTCTCTCGATCGGCATCGAGGACATCGAGGACCTGATCGCCGACCTCGACCGCGTCCTGCAGGGCGCCCGCGAGGCCGTGGCGTGAGCCGGCCGCAGCACTTCGGGTGGTTCCTCGCCCGCGGGTTCGGGCCGCAGGGGTGGGGCTATCCGTCACTCGACTGGGACTATGACTGGACGCGCCCCGAGATCTATCAGGAGGCCGCGCGCACGCTCGAGCAGGCGGGCTTCGACCTCGTCATCATCGAGGATGCGCCGTCGATGGGGTCACCGGAGACGCTCGACATCCGCGTGCGGCACGCGTTCGGCGGGCCGAAGCACGATCCGCTGCTGCTCGCGCCCTATCTCTTCCAGGCGACAAGGCACCTCGGCGTCGTGCCGACCGTCAATCCCGCAGCCTCGCTCCCCTACACCTCGGCGCGCCAGTTCTCTACGCTGCAGCACCTCAGCGGACACCGGCTCGGTCTGAACGTCGTCACTGACACCGGGAGCGCGCGTCACTTCTCGGATGCCGCGCAGCTCGGCCATGACGAGGCCTACGACCGCGCAGAGGAGTGGCTCGACGGCATCCGCTCGCTGTGGCGCAGCTGGGATGATGGTGCGCTGGTCGCCGATCGCGCGACGGACGTCTTCGCCGACGGGTCGAAGATGCAGCGCATCCAGCACCGCGGCACTCACTACTCCTTCGACGGCCCGCTGAACGCCCTGCCGTTCACCGACGGGGATCCGGCGATCGTCTCCCCAGGTGGCTCGGGACGGGGGCTCGGCTTCGCGGGAGCGAACTCCGACGTGCAGCTCGCGCTCGCGCCGCTGCACGAGGCCTCGGTCCGTGCGTATCGGTCGAAGATCCACGATGCGGCCGTCGCCGCCGGGCGGCGACCCGAGGACATCAAGATCCTGTTCGCCATCCAGCCGGTGATCACGTCCTCCGCCGAGGAGGCGGATCGCATCGTCGCGGCATCCGCGCATCCCGACGAGGCTGCCCTGGTGCAGATCGCGCGCAAGCAGTCCAGCGATCTGGAGACGGACCTGACGTCACTCGACCTCGACAAGCCCCTCGACGTGTCGATCTTCGGGGCGCACGTCTCGCGCGGCAGCATCCAGCGGCTCATCGGCGATCGCGGTGAGGACGCTCCGCTGCGCGCGCACCTGACCGCTCTCGTGCGCGCAGGTCGCTTCTCGGACCGCTCCGGTTTCGTGGGCACCGCCGAGGAGTTCGCCGACGTGATCGAGGAGCTCGGGGACTGGGGCAACGACGGGGTGCTCCTCTGGGGGGACTTCCACCCGGTGACGCTGCACCGCACGCTCGACGAGCTCGTTCCGGTGCTGAGACGCCGCGGCATCCTGCGTCGCGAGTACGTCGACGGTGGGCTGCAGGCCAACCTGCGCGCGTTCTGACCGATCGACCGGCCGGCGCTACCAGCCCATCGAGCCGGGCGTGCCCTTGAACGGCCCGACGACCGCCGATGTGACCCACCCGCCGTAGAAGCCTCCGGGCTGCGGGACCACGACCTCGCTCCCGACGGTGCACTCGTCCATCGGCCCCGCGTACACCGCGACCTTGTCGACCAGAGTCTCGAACCCCGGCGACGGCTGCGGGTAGTTCCATGCCGCGCCCTCACGCACGGTGCCCCCGCTCTGCACGTCGAAGTAGCGCGCGGCGCCCTTGAACTCGCAGAACGAGCTGCCGGCGGCAGCCACGAGCGCGCCGGGGACGAAGTCGGCGATCGGGAGGTAGTAGACGGGCGGGTGGCTCGTCTCGAGCACCCGGACGGCACTGCGGGTGTCGGCGATCAGCTCGCCAGCGAGGCGGATGGTGATCCGCTGGGGGACCTGCTCGACCCGCGGCGGCCTCGGGTAGTCCCACACGGATTCCTGGCCGGGGCCGGGGGGTTCGGGAGTCGGTCTGCGCATCTGTTCACTGTACGTCGCGCGGTGTTGACTGGTGCAATGACCGCAATACCGATGTTCCCCCTCGGCTCGGTGCTCTTTCCGCACACCCCGCTCCCGCTGCGCGTGTTCGAGCCGCGGTACCTCACGATGATCGGTCACCTCCTCGAGGAGGACGAGCCGCAGTTCGGCGTCGTTCTCATCGAGCGGGGTCACGAAGTCGGAGGCGGTGACCGGCGGAGCGTCGTCGGCACGATGGCCCGGCTGGTCAGCGTCGCGGCGGATGCAGATGTGCTGCACATCATGACGGTCGGCACCGAGCGCTTCACGGCGGAGCGGTGGCTGGAGGATGAGCCGCACCCCCGGGCCGAGGTCTCGCCCGTGCCCGAGCTCGCGTGGAACGATGCGCTCACCCCGCTGCGCACCGAGGCCGAGGCCATCGTGCGGCGGACACTCGCGCGGGCGCCGGAGGCGCGATGGGATGCCGACATCGAGCTGTCGGATGACCCGCTCTCGGCGACCTGGCAGCTTGCTGCGATCGCTCCCCTCGGCGAATACGACAGGTATGCCCTGCTGCAATCGACCACGACGGGCGCGCTGCTGCGTCAGGTCATCGATCTCACGCTGGAGGCCGAGCTGCTGTGGTGACCCGGGCCAGGTGCCGCTGACGCATCGCCAGGAACAGAGGAAAGGTGAACGCGAACGCCGTCACCCCTGCCAGCACCACATAGAGCCACCCGAACCGCATGCCGAGCCGACGCGCCTCGACGATGATGAACACGCTGCCCGCGATCGCCACCACCAGGAGATCGACGGTGATCGACGACACCGCCGGACCACCGTCGACCAGGTCGCCGAGGAAGTTCGTCATCTGCGTGATCGCAAGGACGTTGAACGTCCACGTGCCGATGAGGCCTGCCAGCGCCAGCACGAGATAGACGAGGGCCAGAGGTGTCCAGTGACGGGTCATGGCGCCATGATCTCACTCGACGGTCGTGACCTTCTTCGCTGCGCGCTTGTCCCGCCCCGAGGCGATGAGGCTCGCGACCGTCGCGACGGTCATCGACGCGATGATCACGCCCAGCGAGACCATATTGTCGATGTCGGGAACCCACTCGACGTGCTCGCCACCGTTGATGAACGGCAGCTCGTTCACGTGCAGGGCGTGCAGGATCAACTTGATCCCGATGAAGCCGAGGATCACCGCGATGCCGTAATGCAGGTACCGCAGGCGGTCGAGCAGGTCACCGAGCAGGAAATACAGCTGGCGGAGGCCCATGAGGGCGAAGATGTTCGCCGCGAAGACGAGGAACCCGTTGGTCGTGATCTCGAAGATCGCGGGGATCGAGTCGATGGCGAAGATCAGGTCGGTCACGCCGATGGTGATGAGCACGATGACCATCGGGGTGAACATCCGCTTGCCGTCGACCGTGGTGCGCAGCTTCGAGTCGTCGTAGTGATCGCTGATGTCGATGCGCCGACGGAGCAGCCGCACGACGAAGTTCTCGCGCTGCACCTCGCCCTCGTGGTCGCCGTCCGGCATGGCCTGACGGATCGCCGTCCAGATCAGGAAGGCGCCGAAGACGTAGAAGATCGGCGAGAAGTTCTCCACGATCGCGACGCCGACGAGGATGAAGGCCCCGCGCAGCACCAGCGCGATGATGATGCCGATCATCAGCACCTGCTGCTGCAGGCGCCGCGGCACAGCGAACTGCGCCATGATCAGCACGAACACGAAGAGGTTGTCGATCGAGAGGCTGTACTCCAGCGCCCAGCCGGTGATGAAGTCGCCGGCATTGCTCCAGCCGCCGACATTGCCCAACAGCACGGCGAAGAGGAGGGCCAGGCCGACGTAGAAGACGACCCAGAGAGTGGATTCCTTCGTCGACGGGATGTGGGGGCGCAGGCGGATGAGCAGCAGGTCACCGATCAGGATGATCGAGAGGACCACCATCGAGGTGATCTCGAACCAGAGAGGGATTTCCAAGGGCGCACTGCACCTTTCGGGAGGGTCGGGAAGAAGCCGAAAGTCTCTCCCCCGCACATGATGTGCGTCGCGCGCCCGGAGCAGCGATGCCGATGCTCGTGATGACGTTACGCGCGGATCCGGGATACTCCCTCTCGCGGGTGCAATGCTACCGGAGCAACAGTGCGGTGGAGAACGATATTGCATGGTGAAATGGTCGACGTGACCTCGACTTCGCGCCCAGACCACGCCGACCACGCCATCGCTCCCCTGCAGGCACGAACCCAGAACTCCTGGGCGCGTGCGATCGGGTCGCTGATCTTCGTCAGCCGCTGGCTGCAGGCTCCGCTCTATCTCGGCCTGATCGTGGCGCAGCTGGTCTATGTCGTGGTGTTCATGGTGGAGCTGTGGCACCTCATCGCCGAAGACGTGTTCGGTGACATCACCCACATCGAAGAAGCCACGATCATGCTGACGGTCCTCGGGCTGATCGACGTGGTCATGATCGCCAACCTCCTGATCATGGTCATCATCGGGGGCTACGAGACCTTCGTCTCGCGGATCAACGTCGACGGGCATCCGGACCAGCCGGAGTGGCTCTCGCACGTGAATGCGAATGTGCTCAAGGTGAAGCTCGCGATGGCGATCATCGGCATCTCGTCGATCCACCTGCTGAAGACGTTCATCGAGGTCGGCGGCATGAGCGAGACGGGCATCAACGAAGACGGAGAGAAGTACACCCCCACCGGCGTCCTGTGGCAGGTCGTCATCCACATGGTGTTCATCGTCTCGGCCGTCGCCCTCGCGTGGATCGACAAGATGTCGCAGAGCACGGCGAAGGCCGCTCACGCCGCCCAGCACGCCGAGGTGCACGGAATCTGAGACGATGGGGCATCCGTCGACACTTGCCGGGTGAGAGACACCGAACGGAATCAGGATGCCCGTGCAGACGAGTGATCAGAAGTGGGCGGCCCAGGCCGCGGCCGGCGACGAGAGCGCCTTCCGCGAGCTGTACCGCGCGCATGTGCGGCCGGTCTACTGGATCGCCCAGGGCATCCTCGCGTCGCCCGCCGACGCCGAGGATGTGACGCAGGAGACCTTCGTGGTCGCCTGGCGGAAACTCCCGACGCTCGAGTTGCAGGGAGAGTCGATCCTGCCGTGGTTGGCGACGATCTGCCGCTTCCAGGCGGCGAATCGGCTTCGCCATCGCCGGCGCGACCAGGCGCACACCGCCGAGGCCATCGATGAGAACCTGCCCGACACGGTCAGCGTCGAGGAGCAGGTCATCACGTCGGCCCTGGCCGCTCGGATCGCCGCCGAAGTGGGCACGCTGAACGATCTCGACCGTGAGATCTTCCGCCTCTGCGCCTCCGAGGGGTACGCCTATCAGGCGGCCGCCGAAGAGCTGGGGGTCAGCCACGCCGTCGTCCGGAACCGTCTCTCCCGAGTGCGCACCCGCTTGCGTGGCGCCGTCAAGGAAGTGAGAGACGCATGAACGACCAGACCACCCCCGAGGAGCTTCCCGAGCTCTCCGAGCGTACGATCGTCCGCATCGAGGACGCCGTGTTCGCCGAGATCGCCGCCGAGCGCCCGCCCGTGCGGCCCGCCGCCGTCCGAGCCCGCGCCAGGCGGCGACGGTGGCTCACGGGCGCCGGAATCGCCGCGGCCTTCGTCGTCGGCGTGCTGGTGACTCCCCCGATCCTCGGCGTCGTCGGCTCCGGCGGCATGACGGTCGCCGACGGCGGAGGCATGTCGGGTGGGTCCGTCGCGGACTCGAGCGGCGGGTCGCCGGACAAGAGCATGGATGCCTCCTCCGAGGCCGCCCCCGAGGCGATGGAGGACGGCTCGGCGCTCGTCGGATCGGATGCCGTCGACGCGGACCGCTCGATCATCGCCACAGCCAACGCGACCCTGCAGGTGAAGGACATCCAGGATGCCGCGGCGGCGATCGCGGCGCTGGCCGAGGAACGGGGCGGGTACGTCGAGACGACCGAGATCGGCAAGGCCGTCGCTGTCGACGACACGGTCACGCAGCCGGCGCCGCCGGACTCCGGGTACGGCTGGATCAGCATCCGGGTGCCGTCCGCCGATCTGTCCGAGGCCATCGAGGAGCTGGCCGAGTCCGGCGAGGTGCTGTCGTCGTCGATCTCGAAGCAGGACGTGACGTCGGTCGCGATCGACCTGCGCGCCCGCGTCGATGCCACCCAGACGTCCGTCAAGCGACTCACCGAGCTGATGGCCCAGTCCGGCAGCGTGTCAGAGCTCATCGAAGCAGAGGTCGCGCTGACCGATCGTCAGGCTGAGCTCGAGTCCTACGAGCAGCAGCTCGCCTCGATCGAGGATCAGGTCGCGATGTCGAGTCTGCAGGTGGAGCTGACACGCACCGCGGCGCCGACCACCGCCGACCCGGCCGGTTTCGGCGACGGCCTGCTCGCTGGATGGAACGGCCTCGTGGTCTCGCTGAACGCCCTCGTCATCGCGCTCGGCTTCATCCTCCCCTGGCTCGCCATCGCCGGGGTCATCGTGCTGATCGTCTGGCTGATCCGCCGGGCACGGCGCACTCGTCGCTCAGAGAACCCCGCCCCCGCATCCGCGGAGACGGACGCGGACTGACGACGGTGTCGAGAGCCGCTCCGGATCACCTTCGGAGCGGCTCTTCCCCGTCTTTCCGGGGTATACAAGAAGCCTTGTGAGCTGACGGGCTCGGCCGTAGCGTTCTTCCCGTGGAAGACATCTCCGTGATCACCGCCGTGCATCATCCCCTCCGGCGCCGCATCTTCGACTACCTGCTCCTGTACGGGACGTCCCAGGTGACGGCGATCGCCCGCGCACTGGACAGCCAGGTGGGGAGCATCAGCCATCACCTGCGGATGCTGGAACGCGCCGGCGTCGTGGAGCGCGCGGAGGACACGACCGGTGACCGGCGCACCAGCTGGTGGAAGCTCGCCCGCCGCGGGATGTCGTGGTCGACGGACGACTTCGAGGACTCACCGGCCGATGCGCTGCTCGCCCGAGAGGCGGAGCGTCAGGGCATCCGGATGCAGATCGAACGACTGCAGCGCTGGCGACGACGCCGCGGCGAGGCGGTGTACGGCGAGTACGACGCGTTCAACACGGAGCGGACGGCCTGGGCGTCGCCCGACGAGATCCGCGATCTGTCCGAGCGCGTGCGGCGCGTTCTCGACGAGTGGCAGGAATCGATCGATCTCGACGACGGCAGGCCCCGCGTGCCGATCTTCTTCTTCTCGCACGCGTTCCCGACGGCGCCGTGATGACCGCGATCGAACCGGTCGAGCTGAGCGCGCCGCCGCCGTTCTCCCGCGATCGCCGAGTGCATGCCTGGATCGTCGTGAAGGCGCTGTCGGATGCCGGGGATGCGCTCTGGACCATCGCGCTGGCCTGGACCGCCGTGCAGATCGCGTCTCCCGCGGTGGCCGGATTGATCGTGGCAGCCGGAACCGTGCCCCGCGCCGTCGTGCTGCTGTTCGGCGGAGTGCTCGCCGATCGAGCGAACGCGCGTCGGGTGATGCTGCTGTTCAACGTTCTCCGGGTCGGCGTGCTCGTCGTCGTCGCGCTGTGGGTGCTCGCGGCACCGCCGACGGTGGGCGTGCTGCTGCTCGCCGCGGTCGCGTTCGGGGTGTGCGACGCCTTCTACGAGCCATCGGCCGGCACCGTCGCTCGGCAGCTCGTGCGGGCCACGGACCTGCCCTCCTACAGCGCGGTCGCGCAGACCGCGTCGCGCCTGGGCACCATGGGCGGCGCGGCCGTCGGCGGCGTGCTCGTCGCACACGTCGGCCTGAGCGGCAGCGCATCCGTGAACGCACTGACCTTCACGATCGTCGTCGCCTTCATCGCGCTCTGGCTGCGACCCCGGTTCGCGCTCCCCCGTGCCGAGAAGGAGTCGCCACTGCGCGGCATCGCCCGCGGTTTCGCTCATCTCAAGGCCGCCCCCACCACACGCACGCTCGTCATCGCGCTCTCCGGGCTCAACCTCGCCGTGGGTCCCGCCGTCGGCATCGGACTCGCGCTGCGAGCCCTCGACGAGGGATGGGGTGCGCCGGCGGTCGGTCTGTTCGAGGCACTCCTCGGCCTCGGTGCCGCGCTCGGTGCGGTCTCTGTCGCACGGTGGCGACCCCGCCGCGAGGCCTACGCGGGCTTCTGGGCCCTCGTCGTCCAGGGCGGCGCCATCGCCGCACTCGGCTTCGGTCCCCTGTGGACCGTGGCCGCGGCGGCGTTCGTCATCGGTGCGACCGCCGGCTACGCATCGGTGCTGCTGAGCTCCACCTTCGCGGCCACCGTCGACACGGCGTACCTCGGCCGGATGGGCTCGATCACCCGGCTCGGGGACGACTGCCTCATGCCGCTCGCGATGGCCGCGTTCGGCGCGCTGGCGTCCGCGACAGCTCTCTGGGTGCCGTTCGCCCTGTACGGCGGAGCGATGGCGGCGCTGATGATCCTCCCGCTCAGCAACCGGACTTTCCGCACGCTGTCGCTGCGTCCCGAGTCCTGACCGGAGCACGCGCACCGCGCCGCTAGAGTCGTCGGCATGAGCAGTGCCGCCCTGGATCCCACTCCTCGCACGGTGCCGGCCGGGCGCGACCTCACCCTCGACCTGGCCCGCGTCGCCTGCGTCGTGCTCGTCGTCTTCGTGCATATCACCTTCACCGGCGTGGGGCGAGCGCCCGATGGTTCGCTGCTGATCGAGAAGACGGTGGAGGCGCAGCCCTGGTTCGTCGGCGCGTCCTGGATCGCGAACATCATGCCGCTCTTCTTCGTGGTGGGCGGCTACGCGGCCAGAGCCGGCTGGAGATCGGCCGTCGCCCGGGGAGAGACCACGGATACATACGTGCGGGTGCGACTCGCGCGTCTTGCCCGGCCGGCGCTCCCCCTGTTCGTCTTCTTCACGGTCGTGCTCGGCGTGACGCGGATGCTCGGGATCGACCCCGCGCTCGTCGACACGATCGCGATCGGCGTGGGATCTCCGCTCTGGTTCCTCGCGGCCTACATGATCGCGCAGGCGCTGGCTCCCGTCATGATGCGCCTGCACGAGCGGCACGGGGCATGGGTGCTTCTGGTACTGCTGGCCGCCGCCCTCGCGGTCGACGCCTTCCGATTCCTGTTCGTCGGCGGAGTCCTCGGCATCGAGCCGGTGCCGCCCGGCGGGTACGGGCTCGGTCAGGAGCTGTTCGGCATCCCCAACATCGTGTTCGTGTGGCTCTTCGCCCAGCAGGTCGGCTTCTTCCTCTACGACGGCTGGTTCCTGCAGCGCTCCTGGTGGCAGCTGCTCCTGCTGATCGCCGGAGGGTACGCCGCGCTCTGGGGTCTGGTGTCGCTCGGCGGTTACACGCAGAGCATGCTCGGCAATCAATGGCCGCCCACCGCGACGATGGCGGTGCTCGCCGTGATCCAGGCCTCTGCGCTGACCCTGTTGCGTGCACCTCTCACCGCGTTGATGCGCACCCGCCCGGCGCAGGGCGCCGTCTTCCTGATCGGCTCGCGCCTGATGACGATCTACCTGTGGCATCTGCCGATGATCATGGTCCTCATCGGCATCGAGCTGCTGCTTCCCGTCCCTCTGCCGACGCCGGGGGGCGCGGTGTGGTGGTGGACGCGCCCCGTGTTCCTCGTCATCGTGCTCGCCGCGGTGTGGCTGCTCTCGCTGTGGCTGGTGCGTTTCGAGAAGGTCCCGAAGGCCGGCCTCCCCCGTCATCCATCACGGGCGGCGACGATCGGGGCGGTGCTGGTGTTCGTCGCGCCGATCATCGCGATCACCGCCTACGGGCTCGATTTCCCGCTCGCCGGGATCGCAGCTCTCGCTGCCGGGGCAGCACTCTGGCTGACGCGGGGCGCGGCGCGGGAGAAAGTCGTCTGAAACGACGAAAACCCCCGGCGAACCGGGGGTTTTCGGGTGTTGTGACCCCAGCGGGATTCGAACCCGCGTTACCGCCGTGAGAGGGCAGCGTACTAGGCCGCTATACGATGGGGCCGTCTTGCGGAGCGTTTCCGTCCCGCGACAACCGTTCAAGTATGCCATGCCGATTCTCGCTCCGCAAAATCGAGGCGACCTGTGCCGAGTCCCCGGGCGTGGCGCACACAGACAGTGTTTGCCGAGCGGCCCTCGAAGGAGTTGACTCGTCTCATGCGCGTCACCAAGTTCGAACATGCCACCCTCCGCATCGACCAGAGCGATGAGACCCTCCTGATCGATCCAGGGTCCTTCACCACCCCCCTCACCGACCTCAACACGCTCGTCGGCGTCGTGATCACCCACGAGCATCCGGACCATTGGACCTCGGACCACCTCGACCGCATCCTGCGCGACGCACCGGGGACTCCGATCTACGCGCCCTCCGGTGTGGCCGCGGCAGCCGACGGGTACGAGATCACCGTCGTCGCGCCGGGAGACTCGATCGAGGCCGGCGCCTTCGCGCTGCGTTTCTTCGGCGGCACCCACGAGGTCATCCACTCCTCTCTCCCGACCGTCGAGAACGTCGGCGTCCTGATCAACGACGTGCTCTACTACCCGGGCGACTCCTACGCGGTCCCCGAGGGCATCGAGGTCGACACGCTCGCCGCACCACTCGGCGCCCCCTGGCTGAAGATCGGCGAGGCGATGGACTACGTGCTCGCCGTCAAGCCGCGCCGAGCGTTCGGCACCCACGACATGACCCTGTCGGTCATCGGCAAGAACATGCACCGGCAGCGGCTGCAGTGGGCGACCGAGCAGGACGGCGGCGAGTTCTTCGTCCTCGAATCGGGCGACACCCTCGATCTCTGACCGTGGGCATCGAACGGCTCCTGCCGTCTCCCACGACCCGGCTGCGGTTCCGGGAGATGACGCACGACGACCTCGACGCGATGGCCGCGATGCTGGGCGATCCGGAGGTGATGGCCTTCTACCCGGCGCCGAAGACCCGCGCGGAGAGCGCCGAGTGGATCGAGCGGATGCAGGAGCGCTACGACCGCTTCGGACACGGTCTGTGGATCATCGAGACGCACGACGGCACGTTCGTCGGGGATTGCGGCATCACCTGGCAGTCGGTCAACGACGTGCGGGTGCTCGAGGTCGGATATCACGTCGTCGGCGAAAGGCAGCGCCAGGGCTACGCGACCGAGGCCGCGCGAGCGTGCGTCGACCTCGTCGCGCGGAAGTTCGCGCCGATGCTCCTCACGGCGATCATCCATCCCGATAACGCGGCCTCTCGCGGAGTCGCCGAGAACCTGGGCATGACGCACATCGATGACGACCGCGCGCACCCGTGGATCGTGCGCACCGTCATGGGGATGCAGGTCTCCCCCGCCTAGCTGGTTCCCGCCCGCACGCGGAGCTCGCGCGCGAGGTGGTCGCGCTGCTCGATGATCAGGCGCCGGAGCGCGGCCGGAGCAGATTCGTGCTCCGCAAGCCACGTGTCGACGAGTTGCAGCGAGTCGCTCGCCGGGAACAGCCCGACGACCAGTCTCCTAGCCAGCTCGATGCTGCGCGCACCCCAGACGTCGCGGATGCGGGCGAAGTACTCGGCATCGAAACCCGAGATCAGATCGCGCCGTCCGCCGGCCCGGAAACCGGCGATCTCGGCGTCGAGGTGGTCGTTGCTCAGCGAGAGGTCGTTCCACGCCGCTTCCCACGCGACCCGGCGGACGGCCTGCTCAGGGCGGGAAGCGTGGGCGCGCCGCGCAGCGGTGCGTCCGCTCCCAGTGTCGTCGCGCTCCTGCTCCGCCGTGATGTCGTACACGTCGGCATGACCGGTCGTGACGAGTGCGGTGAGGAGTTCCCAGCGCAGATCGGGGTCCACGACGAGACCGTCCGGCACGTCGCCGTCGAGCAGGGCCCGTACCTCCGCGTGTCGCGCGTCGTCGTACATGGATGCCGTCGCCAGAGCCCTCGCCCACGAGAGCTGGGCGTCGCTACCGGCATCGGCGGCCTCGAGTGCGGCCCAGGTCGCCTGCGTCCACTCGCGCTGCTGCTCGTCGCGACGTGCGTGATCGACGAAGTGCCGCAGCGTGAACGCCGCATTCGCCAGGACGCCGGAGATCAGGCCGATGTTCGACTCCGCCGGAGCGTGCGCACGGACGATCGCGAGGTATCGCGTCGCGTCGAGCTCACCGTCGCGCGTGGCGTTCCAGAGCGCCGACCACACCAGCGCCCTCGCGAGCGGGTCTTCGATCGCCGAGAGCGACTCCTCCACGGTGGCCAGTGAGCGCTCGTCGAGGCGCGCCTTCGCATAGGTGAGATCGTCGTCGTTGAGCAGCACGAGGTCGGCGTCGGCCGATTCCAGTGGGGTCCGCGCGCCCGTGATGTCGAGCTCCGATTGCTCCCGGCGCACGATGCGACCGTCGACGCGGTCGTACAGGCCGATCCGGAGTCGGTGCGGGCGCGGGTCGCTCTGCATCAGGAGGCGGTGGCCTTCGGCATCCGTCTCCATCCACAGCACCGACATGCCTGACGTCTGCAGCCAGGCGGCCGACCAGTCACTCATGTCCCGCCCAGAGACGGCGCTCAGCTGCACGAGGAAGTCCTCGAGCGTGGTGTTGCCGAAGGCATTCGCCGCGAAGTACCGTCGCGCACCCTCGAAGAAGGCGTCGTCGCCGACGAAGGCGACGAGCTGCTTCAGCACCGCCGCACCCTTGGCGTAGGTGATCCCGTCGAAGTTCAGCTTCGCCGCCTCGAGGTCGGTGATGTCGGCGACGATCGGATGCGTCGTCGGCAGCTGATCCTGCTGATACGCCCACGCCTTGCGCTTCGCGGCGAACGTGACCCAGGCGTCATGGAACCGGGTGGCCACGGCGGAGGCGTGCGAACCCATGTAGTCCGCGAAGGACTCCTTGAGCCACAGGTCGTCCCACCACTTCATCGTGACCAGGTCGCCGAACCACATGTGTGCCATCTCGTGCAGGATCGTGTTGGCCCGCCCGGCACGCTGCGCCTCGGTGGCGGCTCCGCGCGAGATGTAGCCCTCCGTGAAGGTCACGAGTCCGGGGTTCTCCATCGCGCCGAGGTTGTACTCGGGAACGAAGATCTGGTCGTACTTGCCCCACGGGTAGGGGTAGGCGAAAGCATCCGTGAAGAAGTCGAGGCCCTGGCGCGTGACCTCGAGGATCTCGTCCGCCTCGAGATGCTGCGCCAGCGAGCGACGCACGAAGACCCCGAGCTCGATGCGCTGCTCATCGCGCTGCCAATCGCCACTGACGCGCGCGTACGGGCCCGCGGCGACCGCCGTGATGTAGCTCGAGATGGGGAGCGTCGGCGCGAACTCGACCCGCTGCACGCCCACTCCGAGGTCGGTGTGTGCGGGCGCCTGGTTGGACAGCACCTCCCAGCCCGACGGCGCATCGATCACGAACGTGTACGCAGCCTTCATGTCGGGCTGCTCGAAGCAGGCCATCACGCGCCGCGCGTCGGCGGGCTCGTACTGGGTGTAGAGGTAGGTCGCGTCGTCCACGGGATCGTGGAAACGGTGCAGCCCCTCGCCCGACCTGCTGTAGGCGCCGATCGCCTCGACCCGCACCACGTTCGCTCCGGCCAGTCCCGAGAGGGAGATCCGCGCGCCGTCGTAGACGATCTCCTGCTCCACGCCGTTCACGACGAGCCGGCGCACCTCCTCGCCGATGAAGTCCAGCCAGGTCGTGTCGGTGGAGGACTCGAACTCGAGCGTCGTCGCGGTGGGGAAACCTGTCCGCGCACGTTCGGGCGCTCCGGTGAGATCGAGTTCGACACGGAAGCTGCGCAGGGCGACGGCCGCGGATCGCGCCGCAGTCTCGTCCCGGCTGAGGTTGGCGGTGTCCATGCTTCTATCCTGTCATTCCAGAGGAAACCTCACGGACGTCGCGGTTCCCCTCGTCTCACCGAGCCTGTCGGGACGCAGACCGGCGGCTGGCCTTCCGCGCCTTCTTCGGTCCGCCCAACAGACGTCGGATGGCGGTCTCGGGCGACACGGAGATGTCGAGGGTCTCTCCCCGCGCGTAGAGGCGGAACACCTTCGGGTCGATGTAGCTGCCGCGAGCGACCGCGGTCGTGTTTCCGAGTGCGGTCGCCGTCGCCTGCACCGCCAGACGCTCCGCCTTCCCGCGGTCTCCTCGGCCGTCGAGAGGGCCGATCCGGGCGAGGGCATCAGCCGCGACGATGGTGCCGTGCAGAGTTCGGAAGTCCTTCGCCGAGAACGATGCTCCGGTGACGTGGCGCACGTAGTTGTTGACCTCTGCGGGCGTGATCCGCACCCGTTTGCGACCCTTCCGATACGCGAGCAGGAACTGTTTCGGGGATCCGACCGCGAAGTCCGTCAGAGCATCGGCGAGCGATGCGTCGGTGATCTCGATGGAGGCCGTGCGCCCGCTCTTCGCGGGAAAGGACAACGCGACGGAGGCACCGTCGACGCGCACGTCACGACGGCGCAGAGTCGTCAGCCCGCGACTGCCGTGCCGGACCAGGTAGCGCTCGGACCCGATGCGGATGGCCGCATCGTCGAGCAGCCGGAAAGCGACCGCGAGAGCGCGCTCCTTGGTCTGCCCCTCATCGCGGAGCGCGCGCGTGACCTGAGCGCGTGCCCCGGGCAGCGCGGCCGCCAGGTCGAGAGAGCGCACGAACTTGCGTCGATCGCGGGACACGCGCCACAGCGGGTGATACAGGTATTGCTTACGGCCGGCCTCGTCGACCCCCACCGCCTGGATGTGCGCCAGCGGATCCGCCGAGATCCAGACGTCCGTCCACGCGGGTGGGATGACCAGGTCGTGGATTCTTTCGCGATCGGCGTCGGGTGCCGGCGAGTTCGTCTGATCGACGTAACGGAAACCGCGCCCCGATCGCACGCGACGGAAACCGGGGTCCTCGCCGGGGATCACCCGGGTCAATGCCGCCATGCGTCGTGCCTCCTGGTTCCGCGGCCGCTGCGAAAGGTCGAGCCGCTCGATCACTACGCTGCCGGTGCGTCTCCCCCGGCGGAAGGGAGTGGCGTCTCGCGCTCCGGCGTGCTATCCGGCACGCCGTTCGCCTTCGGCGGGACGACCCTCTCCAGCACGATCGCCAGCCCGCCGACCGCGACACTGCCGGCGACCATGACGCCGACGAACCAACCGTCGACCCCCTCGCCGAGCATCACGCCGGCGACGAGCGGGCCCGTGATCGCGCCACCCTGGAAGGCGGCCGAGTTGATCGCGTTGTAGCGGCCGCGGGTGCGGTCAGTGGCGAGGTCGTTGTAGATCGCCGGAACGGTGGGCTGCAGCATCGTCTCGCCGAACGCGAAGACGCCCATGAACGCGATCACGCCGATAGCGGCGGTGAGCGATCCCGGCAGGAAGCCGGTGGCGCCCAGCACCACCCAGGACAGCGCCCAGAGAAGCGCCATGACCTGCATGACCCGTGTGCGCCGCTTGCCCGAGATGAGTCGGAGCACGGCGAACTGCAGCAGTACGATCACGGCTGTGTTCACCGCGAACGAGAGCCCCACCACCTGGGTCGACACCTCGGCGACCTGACGGGCGAAGGCGGGGAACCCGGCCTCCAGCTGTCCGTAGCCGATGAACACCGCGAAGAAGGTGAGGAGCGTCAGCCAGAGCACGGCCGGTCGCCGCAGGATCTCGCGGTAGCCTCCGGAAGGGGTCGCGTCGCCGTCGGCATCGGCCTGCGTACGCACTCGGCGCAGAGGTCCGAGCAGCAGCGCCAACGGGATGAGGCTGCTTGCCGCGTCGATGAGGAAGATCGTCGTGAAGGTGGTGGGATCGTGCACGTCGACGAAGAAGCCGCCGATGATGCCGCCGACGCCGATGCCGAGGTTCACCAGGGCGAAGTTGACGCCGAAGTACTGCTGACGGACCTCTCCATCGACCACGCTCGCGATGAGCGCGTTGAAACCCGGCCAGGAGACGCCGAAGTTCACGCCGATCAGCATCACCGCGACGGCGGCTACCGCCGGATGCGTGGCGGTAGCGAGCAGAGTGCACCCGGCGATCATGGCGAGCAGTCCGACGATCAGCACGCGCCGTGCCCCGAGGCGGTCGATGAGCGTGCCGCCGGGACCCGTCACGACCAGCCCGGTGATCGCGATCAGGCTCATCAGCGCGCCCGACACCCCGAGATCGAAACCGCGCACCTCGTGGAAGTAGATGATCGTGAACGGCAGAGTCATGCCGCGCCCGAGCGTCTGGATCGCCACGGTGGAGAGCAGCCAGCGCCCCTCGGTGGGGAGCGCGATCCAGAAGGTCTTCATGCCGGTCACCAGAGAATTCTGCCCGATGCCTCGGACATCGTCACACCGGCCGCCCGGACCGGCGCTGGCTTACGATCGCGAGCAGTCCCTCAGCTGCGCGGCAGCGCGAGGATGCGCTCGAACGCGGCATCCTGCTCGGCATCGACGACCTGCCGCTCGGGGTGTGCGTCGTACCAGGCGAGGATCTCCTGCGCCCCCTCGTCGAAGGTCACGGTGGTCCGGAACTCCGGAACGAGCGCCTTCACCTTGCTGTTGTCGAAGACCATCGAGTGCGTCTTGTCGCCGAGCAAGCCGCCGGCCCAGTCCGGATGCACGGTGGAGATCGTGTCGGAGGCGACGTGCACGAGCTCGGGCTCGACGCCGGCGGCTTCGCCGATCCAGCGGTAGATCCGATCCCAGGTGGGCGCATGGTCGCCGGTGATGTGGAAGACGTCGCCGACCGCATCGGGGTGCCCCAGAAGTCCGACGAACGCCACGGCGAAGTCGCGGGTGTGCGTGATCGTCCACTGCGTCGAGCCGTCGCCATGCACCACGACCGGCTTGCCCGCGCGCATGCGGGCGATGTCGGTCCACTGCCCGAGCGTGGGGATCAGGGTCGCATCGTAGGTGTGCGACGGGCGCACGATCGTCGTCGGGAAGCCGCTCTCTCGATACGCGGCGACCAGCAGGTCCTCGCACGCGATCTTGTCGCGGGAGTACCGCCAATAGGGGTTGCGCAAGGGGGTCGATTCGACGATCGGCAGGCGCGTCGGCGGCGTCTGGTAGGCGGAGGCCGAGCTGATGAACACGTACTGCCCGACCCGCCCGTCGAACCGGTCGATGTTCGCCTGCACGTGAGAGGGCGTGAAGGACAGGAAATCCGCGACGACGTCGAAGTCGCCGCCCGCGCTGTGCAGCGCATCTCTCGTCGATTCGGGATCGCGGATGTCGGCGACGATCGATCGGACGCCGGAAGGCAGCGGGCGGATGCCGGTCGTGCCCCGGTTCAGCACGCTGACGTCGTGACCGGCTTCGAGGGCCCGCGAGACGCTTCCCGCACTGATGATGCCCGTACCGCCGATGAAGAGGATGCGCTTCGCAGTCATCCCGCCAGTCTGGCAGGAGCGCCGGACGTGTGGGCTGATACAAAAAGAAACCCCCGCCTGAGCGGGGGTTTTCATCTTGCTGGGGTACCTGGACTCGAACCAAGAATAACGGAACCAGAAACCGTCGTGTTGCCAATTACACCATACCCCAAGGGCGAAACCGGAGTCTCGCACCGAGAATCAAGCCTACCCGAGCGGCGCCGGAACACCAAAATGGCCCGTCCCGCACGGCCACCCGGGCGCGTCGTCCTCAGTGGCCGATTCTCAGCTCTCCAGGAAGGCCGACAGGCCTCGCAGGCGCCGCAGCGACTCGTCCTTCCCTAGCAGCTCCATCGACTCGAACAGCGGCGGTGAGACCCGGCGGCCGGTGATGGCGACGCGCGGCGGGCCGTAGGCGATGCGCGGCTTCAGCTCGAGGTTCTCGACGAGGGCGTGTGCGAGGGCGTCCTGGATCTTCTGCGGAGTGAACTCGGTCACCGGCTCGAGGGCCGCGGCGCAGGCGTCGAGAACCTCCGCGGCGTTCGCCGGCAGACCCTTGAGCGCGTCCGCGTCGTAGGAGACATCGTCGGTGAAGAGGAATCCGACCATGCCGGGCACCTCCCCCAGCAGCTGCACGCGCTCCTGTACCAGGGGTGCGACGCGGAAGGCCTGCACCAGCTGTTCGCGCGTGGGCTCGTCGAACAGCCCGGCGGCGGCGAGGTACGGAACCGTCCGCTCCGCGAAGTCCTTCTCGGCCAGCATCCGGATGTGGTCGCCGTTGATCGACTCGGCCTTCTTCTGGTCGAAGCGGGCCGGGTTCGGGTTCACGTTCTCGATGTCGAAGGCGGCGGTGAACTCCTCGAGGGAGAACACGTCGCGGTCGTGGCCGATCGACCATCCGAGCAGAGCGAGGTAGTTCAGCAGCCCCTCCGGGATGAACCCGCGGTCGCGGTGCAGGAAGAGATCGGCCTGCGGGTCGCGCTTGGAGAGCTTCTTGTTGCCGGTCTCGCCCAGCACGAGAGGCATGTGCGCGAAGCGCGGCACGAAGGTCGTGACGCCGGCATCGATCAGCGCGGCGTACAGCGCGAGCTGACGTGCAGTCGAGGGCATGAGGTCTTCGCCGCGCAGCACGTGCGTGATCCCCATCAGAGCATCGTCGACCGGGTTCACGAAGGTGTAGAGCGGGATGCCGTTCGGGCGGACGACCACGAAATCGGGGAATGATCCCGCGGGGAAGGTGACCTCGCCGCGGATGAGGTCGACGTAGGTGAGGTCCTCGTCTGGGACGCGCAGGCGCAGCGCGGGCTGGCGCCCCTCGGCACGGAACGCCTCCTTCTGCGCGTCGGTCAGCTCGCGGTCGAAGTTGTCGTAGCCGAGCTGCTTGGCGCGACCGTTCGCCTCGTTGCGCGCGTCGATCTCCTCGGCGTTGGAGTAGCTCTCGTACAGCGCACCGGAGGCGAGAAGCTTATCGATGACGCCGCGGTAGATGTCGTGGCGCTCGGACTGCCGGTAGGGGGCGTGCGGCCCGCCGACCTCGACGCCCTCATCCCAGTCGATCTTGAGCCAGGTCAGCGCGTCGAGCAGCTGGCGGTAGCTCTCCTCGCTGTCGCGCGCGGCGTCGGTGTCTTCGATGCGGAAGACCATCTTGCCGCCGTTGTGCCGGGCGTACGCCCAGTTGAACAGGGCGGTGCGCACCAGACCGACGTGCGGCAAGCCGGTCGGAGAGGGGCAGAAGCGGACGCGGACGTCGGCACCACGTGCAGTCGTGGTGAGGGGGTGAGGAGTAGCCATAGCCCTCTGATTCTAGTTGCCGATGCCACGCCGCCCTGGGCCGGTGGCCGCCGTCACGAACCGCGTACGGAGACACCCGGAGAAACAGAGCCTCACCCGGGGTAATCCGCCGGCCGTGATCCGCCGCCCGCTTCTATCGTTGCGGCACACACCCCGACCGGAAGGCGACGACATGACCATCACGGATGCAGTGACGACAGGAATCAACAACCGCTGGAGCGACGCGGCGGCACCACGAACCAGCGTCGGATGGCTCGACCGGGCCGGGGAGGTCGCCGACATCCTCGCCGTCGACGCCGTCGAGCGCGACCGCGCCAACGCGACCCCGCATGCGGAGGTGCAGCTGCTGAAGGATTCCGGACTCGTCACCCTGCTCGGCCCGCGCGAGCACGGTGGTGCGGGCGAGACCTGGGACACCGCGTACAAGGTGATCCGGACCGTAGCCCGAGGCGACGGGTCGATCGGCCAGGTGCTCGGCTACCACTATCTCTGGGCCTGGGCGGCGCGGCTCGTGGCGACGGACGAGCAGATCGCCGCGGTCGAAGAGCTCTACACCGCGAACAATCTCGTGTTCGGCGGGGCCGTCAATCCGCGCGACTCGGACCTGACCATCCGCGAAGACGGCGACGAGCTCGTCTTCTCCGGACGCAAGTCATTCTCCACCGGCGGCCAGATCTCCGATCTGACTGTGCTCGAGGGCGTGCTCGACGGTACGGAGACGCACATCTTCGCGATCGTGCCGACGGCACAGGAGGGCATCGTCTTCGCCGACGACTGGGACAATCTGGGTCAGCGGCTCACCGAGTCCGGGTCGGTCGAGATCCGCGATGTGCGCGTCCCCTGGGCGTCCGCCGCCGGATTCGTGGACAGGGTCTTCCAGCCGCTCACCTACAACACGCTGAACGTGCCAACGATCCAGCTGGTCTTCGCCAACTTCTACCTCGGCATCGCCCAGGGCGCCCTCGAGACGGCATCCGCCTACACGCGCACCACCACCCGGGCGTGGCCCTTCGGCGGCGACGACAAGCAGCATGCGACCGACGAGTGGTATCTGCTCGAGGGGTACGGCACGCTGGCGTCCAAGCTCTGGGCGGACGAGGCGCTGCTGGATGCCGCGGGCGCCGAGATCAGCGCCGTGCTGCATGCACCGCGGGAGGAGCTCACGGCCCGGCGGCGCGGCGAGATCGCCGTCCGGATCGCGGCGGGGAAGCTCCGCATCGTCGACGACGGCCTCGAGGTGGCGACCAAGGTCTACGAACTCACCGGCGCACGGGCGACCGCGAACTCCGTCGGCCTCGACATCTTCTGGCGCAATCTCCGCACGCACAGCCTGCACGACCCGATCGCTTACAAGAAGAGGGAGGTCGGGCAGTACGTGCTCCTGAACGAGGTGCCGGAACCCACCTGGTACACCTGAGCCGCGCGGCCCGGCTCGGCGTCGCATCCGTCGCTCATGTCGAGCTGGATGCGACGCCGTGCGGCTCAGGGTGCTCGGCCGATCGCCACCGCCGCGGTGTGCTCGAGTGCGATCATGCCGTCCGTCTCGTGCTCCACCACGAGTTCGTCGAACGCGGCACGGAACCGTCGGCGGTCGGACTCGTCGAGCCCGCGGTAGAACAGCCCGGCCGACGCGACGCCTCCCTCGGCGGAGGCCCAGAGCGCGGCAGGCGCCACGTGCCATGTCCAGGAGAGCTCCGCGACGTCGGTGGCGACCCATCCCCCATCCGCCAGCATGCGGCCGAATCCTGCTGGCGTGCGCTCGAACTCCTTGTCCGCGGGGAGGCGCTCCCCCGCGCTCGGCGTGAGCCCCGCGCGAGCGCTGACGTCGACCCAGAACCACGACGGCGACTCGAGCCAGATCGTGGCCGCGAGGAGCGAGCCGGGCATCGCGACCCGCGCCATGCCCCTCGCCGACGCCCGTGGATCCGCCACGTGATTCAGCACGAAGTTCGCCGTCACCGCTTCGAAGTCGTGATCCGGGAAAGGCAGGTCAGGGAGCGCGCCGTCGACGAAGCGCACGCCGGGATGTTCACGCTCGGCCACGGCTCTCATGGTGGGCTCGGGATCGCTCGCCGTCACCGACCAGCCCTCGATCGCGAACCGTGCCGCGAGCGTGCCCGTGCCCGAACCGACGTCCAGGAGTCGCCTTCCCTCGCCCGACCCGAGCGTCGCTGCCAGCGCATCGCCGGTGCCCTCACACAGCGAGGCGTAAGAGGCGGCGTACGCCTCGCCGACACCCGCCCACGGCTTCATCGCGTCGTCCGCCCTAGCGGCGACAGCGCGACGATCGCGATGACCAGAACGGATGCCGCGATGCCGAGTCCCGCGTACTGGAAGTTGGACAGCACCACCCCGGCGAGGATCGACCCGGCCGCCGCCGACAGGCTCATCAGCGAGTCGCTGCGCCCCTGTCGCCGCGTGCGGATCTCGGGCGCGGAGGCCTCGGTGAGCAGGGCAGCACCGGCGACCGTGGCCGCGCTCCAGCCCAGGCCGAGCAGGATCAGGGCGACCATGACGCCCCAGGTCTCCGTGCCGGTGAAGACAGCGAACGCCAGCGCCCCGCCGAGCAGCACCTGGCCGAGCAGGACGACCCGCAGGCGACCCCACCGGTCGGCCAGCACGCCGAAGAGCGGCGACAGGGCGTACATGCCGCCGACGTGCAGCGCGATCGTGATGCCCACGAGGGCGGACACGTCGGCGGGTGTGGCTGCCATCCCGTGCGCGCCGTGCGCCATGTGCGACAGGTGCACCGGAGTCATCGCCATGACGGAGGCCATCACGACGTGGGATCCCGCCACCGCGAAGATCGCGTAGCGCGCCACCAAGGGGCGGTCGGCGATACGAGCGCCGGTCGCCGTGGCCGCCGCCTTCGCCAGCCGCTGCGCCGCGAGCAGCGGGTCGGGCCGCAGGGCGACGACGTAGAGCACGAGTGCCGCGCACTGCGCCACGAAAGAGAAGACGTAGGAGCCCGTCTGCGGCGGCATCCCGATCGCCGCGCCGACGATCTCGCCCGGTCCGAGCAGCAGCGGGCCCGCGACGCCGCCGATGGTGGTCGACCAGACGACGATCGAGAGATCCCGCCCGCGATGCTGCGGCGCGGCGAGGTCGGTCGCCGCGAACCGCGACTGCAGGTTGCCGGCGTTGCCCGCGCCGATCATCAGGATGCCGGCCAGCAGCAGCGGGAAGACCCGCACGGATGCCGCGAGGATCACCACCGCGATGCCGACGAGTGCGAACAGGTTCCCGAGGGTCAGCGCCCGGCGACGGCCGACCCTCGCCGCCAAGCGTGCCAGCGGGATGGCGCACACCGCGGCGCCGAGCGTCACGGATGCCGTCGCGAGTCCCGACAGAGCATCACTGCCTGAGATGTCCGCGGCCAGCAGTGCGCCGAGTGAGACCGTCGCTCCGAAGGCGATGCCGCCGAGGACCTGGCCGAACGAGAGCACCAGCACGGTGCGCCGCTGTACGGCCGACTGCTGCGCCGCCGTCAAGGCGACGCCGGTCATGACGCCGATACGGCGTCGCGTGCGACGTTGCGCAGGATCCCCAGCCCCGAGATCTCGACTTCGACGACGTCGCCCGCACCGAACGCGCCGACACCGGCCGGCGTGCCCGTCATGATCACGTCGCCGGGAAGGAGGGTGAACACGGCGGAGGCGTACTCGATGATGGCCGGGACCGAGTGGATCATGTCGGTCAGCGGCGCCTGCTGGCGCACCTCGCCGTTGACTCGGGTCTCGATCGTCGCGGAGGAAAGGTCGAAGTCCGTCTCGATCACGGGTCCGAGCGGGCAGAAGGTGTCGAAACCCTTCGCCCTCGCCCACTGGCCGTCCTTGCGCTGCAGGTCGCGCGCGGTCACATCGTTGCCGATCGTGTATCCGAGCACGTAGTCGAGAGCGTTCGCGGCCTTGACGTTCTTGGCGATCTTGCCGATGACGACGACGAGCTCGCCCTCGTACTCGGTCTGCTCGGACAGGGTCGGACGCACGATCGCATCGCCGGGTCCGACCACAGCGGTGTTCGGCTTGAGGAACAGCAGCGGCTCCTCCGGTGCCACTCCCCCCATCTCGGCCGCGTGGTCGTGATAGTTCTTGCCGACGCAGACGACCTTCGAGCGCGGGATGACGGGTGCGAGCAGCGCGGCATCCGCCAGAGGAACCCGAGCACCGGTGGTCTCGTATCCGGTGAACATCGGGTCTCCGGCGAGCACGACGAGGTCGCTCCCGTCGATGATCCCGTAGCTGATGGCGTCGTCGTGGCTGAACCGGGCGATCTTCATGCGATCCAGCCTACCCAGCGCCGTGTGGCGTCAGGCGTCCAGACGCAGCAGCCAGCCGTGCCGGTCCTCGCGGCGGCCGTACTGGATGTCGGTGAGCTCTTCGCGCAGCGACAGTGCGAGCTCGCCCTGCGGCTGCGGCTCGTCGAATCCCTCGCCGACGAGTGCGCCGATCGGGGTGACGACGGCGGCGGTGCCACACGCGAACACCTCGACGATGTCGCCGGATGCCACACCCTCACGCCACTCGTCGATCGAGATCGGACGCTTCTCCACCGTGTAGCCGCGGTCCTCCGCGAGCTGCAGCAGCGAGTCGCGCGTGATGCCCTCGAGGATGCTGTCCGACTCGGGCGTCACGACGCGGCCGTCCTTGAAGACGAACACGACGTTCATGCCGCCGAGCTCCTCGACGTTGCGGTGCTCGTTCAGGAACACGACCTGGTCGCAGCCCTTCGCGCTCGCCTCGGACTGCGCGAGCAGGCTCGACGCGTAGTTGCCGCCCGTCTTCGCCTTGCCCGTGCCACCCTTGCCTGCGCGGGCGTAGTCCTCGGAGAGCCAGATGCGCACCGGCTTCACGCCGCCGGAGAAATAGGCCCCGGCAGGGCTGGCGATCACGTAGTACGCGACCTTCTGCGCGGCCCGGACTCCGAGGAAGGCCTCCTTGGCGAACATGAAGGGCCGCAGGTAGAGACTCTGATCAGCACCGGAGGGCACCCAGCGGCCGTCGACGGCGACGATCTCGCGCAGCGACTGGATGAAGTAGTCGGTGGGGAGCTCCGGCAGCGCGAGGCGCCGGGCACTCGCCTGCAGGCGCGCCGCATTGCGGTCGGGGCGGAACGTGTGGATCGATCCGTCCTCGTGGCGGTACGCCTTGATGCCCTCGAAGATCTCCTGCCCGTAGTGCAGGACGGATGCGGCGGGGTCGAGCGGAATGGGACCGTAGGGCTGCACGCGCGGGCGGTGCCATCCGCCCTTGGCCGACCAGCAGATGTCGACCATGTGGTCGGTGAAGACCACTCCGAATCCGGGGTTCTCGTGCACCTCGGCCACGCGGGCGGGCGTCGCGGCCGCGAGGTTCTTGGTCACAGCGAAATCGAGCGGCGCCACGGCAGCCTCTGCATCGATGGTCGTCATCATCGTCATCCGTTCCTTGTGGGTGGGCGCATCGTCGCGCCGTCTCAGCCTACGCCCGCCGGTCAGAGGCGGGCAGTGATCGCGGAGCCGATCTCCGCCGTCGTGCGTGCCGAGCTGCGCTCGGCGATATCCGCCTCGACCGCCGCGCTGATGCGGGCGGATTCGGCGGAGAGTCCCAGGTGGTCGAGCAGGAGTGCGATCGACAGGATCGCCGCCGTCGGATCGGCCTTCTGCTGCCCGGCGATGTCGGGCGCCGAGCCGTGCACCGGCTCGAACATCGAGGGGAACGCACCGTCCGGGTTGATGTTGCCGGATGCTGCGAGACCGATGCCGCCGGTCACCGCACCGGCCAGGTCGGTGAGGATGTCGCCGAACAGGTTGTCGGTGACGATCACGTCGAACCGCGAGGGGTCGGTGACCAGGAAGATCGTCGCCGCATCCACGTGCAGGTAGTCGACGGCGACGTCGGGGTGCGCGGCCGCGACCTCGTTCACGATGCGCTGCCAGATGCCGCCGGCGTGCACCAGCACGTTCGTCTTGTGCACGAGCGTGAGCTTCCTGCGGCGTCGCTCGGCAAGGTCGAAGGCGTAGCGCACCACGCGCTCGACGCCGAAGGCGGTGTTCACGGACGTCTCGTTGGCGATCTCGTGCGGGGTCCCCTTACGGATCGCGCCGCCGTTGCCGACGTAGGGTCCCTCCGTCCCCTCCCGCACCACGACGAAGTCGATCTCGCCCGGATTCGCGAGCGGCCCAGGCGCACCGGTGAAGAGCTTGGAGGGACGAAGGTTCACGTAGTGGTCCAGCGTGAAGCGGAGCTTCAGCAGCAGCCCGCGCTCGATGTTGGCGTCCTTCAAGCGCGGATCTCCCGGCGTTCCGCCGACAGCACCCAGGAGGATGGCGTCCTGCGCGGAGATGGCCTCGAGGTCTTCGTCGGTCAGGGTGTCACCGGTCTCGAGGAAGCGGGCGGCTCCGAGCGAGAAGCGGGTCTTCTCGAAGACGACGTCGCTCTGCGCGGTCACCGCGTCGAGGACCTTCTCGGCCTCGGCGACGACCTCGGGTCCGATGCCGTCACCGGGGATGACGGCCAGCTTCACGACACGCGACATGACACTCCTTGCACCGGGTGGACCGGCCCCTGCTCGACGACGTGTCGAACGGGCCGGTCCTCCCAGCGTAACGGTCAGTGCGTGGGTGCCTTGCGCAGTGTGACGGCGGCGATGAGTCCGGCGACGACCACCAGCGCAGCGCCGATCAGCGAGGTCACCATCACGCCGGAGCCGAAGGCCGCGGCGGCGGCATCCCACAGCGCATCGCCGAGCCGGGCGGGCAGCTGCTCTGCGGCCGTGTAGGCGCCGGCGAGAGTCTCGCGGGCGGCATGCGCCACATCCGCCGGCAGGCCGGCGGGCAGCACCAGCGCCCCGCGGTAGAAGGCGGTGATGATGCCGCCGAGGATCGCCGTGCCGAGCACGGCACCCAGCTCGTACGCTGTCTCGGAGACCGCACTCGCAGCTCCCGCCTTCTCGACCGGAGCACTCGACAGGATCAGCTCGTTGGAGATCGTCTCGGCGGCGCCGATACCGAGGCCCAGCACCACGAAGGCGATGATCAGCGGTGCCACACCGTGCTCGTGCGTGGTGAACGCGACGATCAGGTAGCCCGCCACCGAGAACAGCAGCGCTCCGGGCACGAGGATGTGCGGCCGCAGGCGACGCGAGATCGGGACGACCCCGAGGCCGGCGACGATCATCGCGACCATGCCGGGGACGAGGGCGAAGCCGGCCACCATGGGCGAGAGTCCCAGCACGAGCTGCAGGTGCTGCGACACGAAGTAGAGGAAGCCGACGAGCGCCACCACGCTGAGCAGGTTCACCATGATCGCCCCGGAGAACGTGCCGCGGCGGAACAGCGCCATGTCGAGCATCGGGATCTCCGCGCGGAGCTGGCGGCGGACGAACAGCACGCCCATCGCGATTCCGAGCAGCGCCCAGGCTCCGACCGAGACGGACGGGCCGTCGACCGCGAGCGACTTGATGGCGTAGACGACCGGGATCATGGCCGCCATCGAGAGCAGGATGCTGAGGGGGTCGATGCGTCCGGGCTTCGGGTCGCGGCTCTCCGGTACCAGCAGCGGACCGGCGATCAGCAGCGGGATCAGCACGGGCACCGCGAGGAGGAAGACGGACCCCCAGGCGAAGTGCTCGAGCAGGAATCCACCGACGATCGGGCCCAGAGCGGCTCCGGCCGAGAACGCCGAGGCCCAGACCGCGATGGCCATCCGGCGCTGGTCGCGGTTCTGGAAGATCGAGCGCAGCAGGGAGAGCGTCGACGGCATCAGCATGGCGCCGAAGAAGCCGAGCAGCGCCCGTGCGGCGATCAGCAGTCCGGCAGTCGGCGCGAAAGCGGCCAGCACCGAGACCGCGGCGAAACCGGTCGCGCCGATCAGCAGCATCCGCTTCCGTCCGAAGCGGTCGCCGAGGGTTCCCATGGTGACGAGCAGTCCTGCGAGCACCAGCGGATACACGTCGATGATCCACAGCTGCTCGGCTCCCGAGGGGGCGAGTGCGATGGAGATCTCGGGCAGCGCGAAGCTCAGGACCGTGTTGTCCACCGACACCAGCAGCACCGGCAGCATGAGGACGACGAGCGCCGCCCAGCCGCGGGCTCCGACGCGGGGAGCATCCGTCTCTGTCGTCGGGATCGACGCAGTACGGGTCATGGAACACCTCTCAGGATCATGGCGGCCTCGTTAGTAAACCGTCCAGATGGTATAGTAACAGACATGCCTCGACCTCCCCTCGCCCGCGAGAAGGTGCTCGACGCCTTCGAATCGATCGTGATCGCCGACGGAGAGCGCGCCGCCACCCTCGAGGCCACGGCCAAGGCGGCCGGCGTCTCCAAGGGCGGACTGCTGTATCACTTCGGCTCGAAGGAAGAACTCGCGGCGGGCCTGCTGGACCGGCTCGACGCCCTGACGACCGCCGACCTCGAGATCATGGCGTCGGCAGAGGAAGGGCCAGTCGCCTATTACGTGCGCACCTCGGTGATGGAGGACGAAGCTCTCGATCGCGCGCTCATCGCGGCCTCACGGCTCGCGCAGGGCGGAATGGTCGCCGCCGCCGAGGGGCTGCGCAACAACCGTCGCCGCTGGCAGGAGGCGATCCGTCCGCACGTGCGCGACGCGGCGAGCCTGGACCTGGTCATGCTGCTCAGCGACGGCCTCTACTTCAACAACTCGCTGGACGTGCACGGAGCCGAGCGGCTGGTCCCCCACCGCGAAGAGCTGGCTGCGTTGATCGCGCTGGTCCTGAAGGCGACTGCGTGACGGCAGTCTCCCCGCTCAGATCTCGGTGATCTCGATCTGACGGAACAGGTCGGCGTCGATCGCGTCACGCACATCGTCGAGTAGCTCATCCGAGACCGGCGAGTCGAGCGTGAGAACGCTGAGCGCCTGTGCGCCCGCCGCCTGACGCGCGATCTGCATGCCCGCGATGTTGATGCCCGCCTCGCCGAATTTCTGGCCGTACACGGCCACGATGCCCGGGCGGTCGGTGTACAGCATCACGACGTGGTGCTTCTCGATCGGCAGTTCGAGGGTGTGATCGTTGATGCCGACGAGCTTCTCCGCCTGCTTCGGCCCGGTGAGGGTGCCGGAGACCGACAGCTGCGAACCGTCCGAGAGCGCGCCGGTGAGGGTGATGAGGTTGCGGTACTCGTCGCTGACGTCGTCCTTGAGCAGGCGCACGGCGATGCCGCGCTGCTCGGCGAGCAGCGGCGCGTTCACGTACGACACGGTCTCGCTGACGATGTTCGTGAAGACGCCCTTGAGGGCGGCCAGCTTGAGCACGCTGACGTCGTACTCGTTCAGCTCGCCGTGCACCTCGACGTCGAGGCTCGTGAGAGGCGATGTCGCGAGAGCGGCGAAGATCTGACCGAGCTTCTCGACCAGCGAGATTCCGGGGCGGACATAGGGGTCGATCACGCCGCCGGCGACGTTCACCGCGTCGGGGACCAGGTCGCCACCGAGGGCCAGACGCACGGAGCGGGCGACGGAGACGCCGGCCTTCTCCTGCGCCTCTTCCGTGCTCGCGCCCAGGTGCGGGGTCACGACCACGTTCGGAAGGTCGAGCAGCGGGCGCGCGGTGCCGCCCTCTGCCGGCGGCTCCGACGTGAAGACGTCGAGACCGGCGCCGGCGATCTCACCGGCGACGAGTGCCTCGTGAAGAGCGGCCTCGTCGATCAACCCGCCGCGAGCGACGTTCACGACGAAAGCGGTCGGCTTCATGGCCTTGAACTGCTCGGCGCCGATCATGCCGGTGGTCTCCGGCGTCTTCGGCATGTGAATGGTGAGGAAGTCGGCTTCTGCCACGAGCTCGTCGAGGGTGAGGAGCTGCACGCCGAGCTGCTGGGCGCGAGCGGAGGTGACATAGGGGTCGTACGCGACGACGCGCATGTCGAAGGCGGCGAGACGTGCGGCGACGAGAGCGCCGATGCGGCCGAGGCCGACGATGCCGACGGTCTTCTCGAAGAGCTCGGCTCCCGTGAACGAGCTGCGCTTCCACTGTCCGGCCGAGAGAGAGGCGTGCGCGGCGGGGATCCGACGCGCGAGGCTGAGGATGTGGCCGACGGTGAGCTCGGCGGCGGAGACGATGTTCGACGTCGGCGCGTTGACGACCATCACGCCCGCCGCGGTGGCCGCCTTGATGTCGACGTTGTCGAGGCCGACGCCGGCGCGCGCCACGACCTTCAACTGCGGCGCGTGGGCGAGCGCCTCCTCATCGATGTGCGTGGCCGAGCGGATGAGCACGGCGTCGGCATCCGCCAGCGCGGCGAAGAGCGCTTCCCGGTCGGTGCCGTCGACGTTGCGAACGTCGAAGTCGGGGCCGAGGGCCTCGATCGTGGCGGGAGAGAGCACTTCGGCGATGAGCACAACGGGCTTCGGCACAGAGAATCCTTCGGGGCAGCACGACAGGCGGGAGGGGCCGATGCGCCGCACACCGTGGGGGCGCGATCACCTCAACCCTACCCGAGCGGTCGCCGGGCTCCGTGCCGTGTGACGCCTCGCGTCCGTGGCCGAGCCCGACGTCAGGCGCTGGGCAGCGTGAGACTCAGCGCGATGAGACTCATCCAGAACACGGCGACGATCCCCAGTCCGGCGAGGAAGGTGAGCGCGAGTTCGCCCACCCTGCGGCGGCGACCGATGGCGTACGCGAACGCGAACACGATGGCGGGGAACACCACGCCGAAGAGCAGGGCCGCCCATCCGGTGCCCGTGAGGCCGCCCTGCGCCATCGTGATGAGATGCGCGACGGCGTTCCACACCGCGTAGGCGTAGAAGAGTCCCGCCAGCCCGATCACGAGGCCCACGATCCACCGCGGCGAGCCCGCCGAGGTCTCGGTCGTCTGCACGTCGCTCATGCTCCGATCACCCCCACGGTCACGAACGGCCAGGGCACGAGGAGGACGACTCCCGCCAGGAGCACCGCGACGCGGACCCACCCTGCCTTGCCCCGTGTCAGCACCCAGCTCGCGAGGAACCAGAGCGCCGGGGCGGCGATGGCCAGGACGAACCAGGGCAGGAACATCGCATCGTCGACGAGGAAGGAGGCGAGCGGCTTCAGACGCAGTCCCCCGACCACCCAGCCGATCGTGTAAAGCAGGTACACGCCGCCCACGACACCGAGGATGAGGAGCATCGCCGTGCTCAGCGGTGCGTGCGGCTCGGCGGAGGCCGGCGTGACGGTACCGTCCTCCTCGACGCGGCCGACCGCTCCGCTGCCCTTGCCGACGGCGTTCCATCCCTGGGGCAGGGCCGGGTCCTTGGGTGTCGTCGTCGCCTCGTCGCCGTCCCAGCTGAGCGCGTCGTCGGAATCGGAAGTCATCTCCCCAGAGTAGGACACGCCGTCCACTATGCTCGGTGGCATCCGGGCCACGGGGGCCTTCGGCAACGGGAAGAGGTCGTCGTGGCTGAGAACAAGAAGGTGGACCGCGCCACCCCGAGCGAGACGGGCACCACCGGCGGCGAACCGCCCGCAGGGTGGACTCCGACAGCCGACGCGAAGAAGCAGGCCACGACCTTCCGCTGGGTCGCCGCCGTCCTCTGGGCCCTGGCCATCGCGGCAGAGGCCGTCGGAATCTTCTGGGTGCTGCGGCAGCGCGTCTTCGTCGGCGAGGACGGCGCGCTCGTCCGCGACGCCGACACGGGCCTGCTGCGCGAACAGGGCGTCACCGCGCAGTTCCCGCAGTGGGCGTTCATCACCCTTCTCGTCTTGCTGGTCGTCATCGCAGCCCTGTCGATCACCGGCTCCGTGCTGTGGAAGAAGGCCAACCGTCTGGACCCGGCGCGGAAATCCGACACGGTCCGCTTCTTCGTGCAGAATCAGCTCGGTGCCATCATCGCCGTGATCGCGTTCCTGCCGCTCATCATCCTGGTCTTCCTGAACAAGGACATGGACAAAGGGCAGAAGACCATCGCGGGGATCGTCGGCATCGCCCTCGCCGCCCTCGCCGCCGTCCTCGGCACCACGTTGAACCCGCCGTCCGTCGAGCAGTACACCGCCGACCAGTCAGCGGTCATCCAGCTTCTCGGTCAGGACGAGGTCGTGTGGGTCGACGGCGGCGCGGTCTACCACGTGTGCGATGAGGTCTCGGCGATCCAGACCGGCAGCGAGATCCGCACCGGCACGACGGCCGAGGCGATCGAGGCCGGGAAGATCCGCCTCACGCTGCAGTTCGCCTCCGAGCTGCGCGCCTGCGACCTGGCCGTGCCCGAGAACGACGAGGAGATCACCGCTGCCCTCAAGGCGATCCAGGCCGGTCAGGTCGACACGTTGCTTCCCGCTCCCGTCTGGGCGGATCCTGAGGATGCGCCGATCGAGATCGAGGAAGCGCCCGCCGAATAAGCGGACGAGCGGCTTCGCTGGCGGCCACGTCCCTCCCCCATGTACAAGAACGGGCACCCCCGAAGGGGTGCCCGTTCTTGGTGGATCAGCTCAGATCAGCGCGCAGCGCTGCCGTCGACGTAGTCCTCGTCGGTCTGCTTCCAGGCGAAGAGCGAGCGCAGCTCCTTGCCGGTGACCTCGATGGGGTGCTGCTCTTCCTTGGCACGCAGCGCGAGGAACTCCTCAGCGCCGTTGTCCTGGTCGTCGATGAAGCGCTTGGCGAAGGCACCGGACTGGATGTCCGCGAGGACGCCCTGCATGCTCTCCTTGACGCGGGCGTCGATGACGCGGGGGCCCGAGACGTAGTCGCCGAACTCGGCCGTGTCGGAGATCGACCAGCGCTGCTTGGCGATGCCGCCCTCCCACATCAGGTCGACGATGAGCTTGAGCTCGTGGAGCACCTCGAAGTAGGCGATCTGCGGCTGGTAGCCCGCCTCGGTGAGGGTCTCGAAGCCGGCCTGCACGAGGTGGCTGACGCCACCGCAGAGCACGGCCTGCTCGCCGAACAGGTCGGTCTCGGTCTCTTCGGTGAAGGTCGTCTTGATGACGCCGGCGCGAGTGCCGCCGATGGCCTTGGCGTACGAGAGTGCGGTGTCCCAGGCGTGACCCGACGCGTCGCGCTCGACGGCGATGATGTCGGGGATGCCGCGACCGGCGACGAACTCGCGGCGCACCGTGTGGCCGGGAGCCTTCGGCGCGACGAGGATGACGTCGACGCCCTCGGGAGCGTCGATGTAGCCGAAGCGGATGTTGAAGCCGTGCGCGAAGGCGAGGGTCTTGCCCGCGGTCAGGTTCGGCGCGATCGACTCGCTGTAGATGGTGCGCTGGTGCTGGTCCGGCGCGAGGATCATGATCAGGTCGGCCCACTCGGTGGCCTCGGCGACGGTCTTGACGGCGAAGCCCGCCTCTTCGGCCTTCGCGGCGGACTTGGAGCCCTCCTTGAGCGCGATGGCGACCTCGACACCCGAGTCGCGCAGGTTCTGCGCGTGGGCGTGACCCTGCGATCCGTAACCGACGATCGCGACCTTCTTGCCCTGGATCAGGGACAGGTCTGCGTCGGCGTCGTAGAAGATCTCGGTGCTCACGGTGTGTTTCTCCTTGTTTGTGGTGTGCAGGTCGGACTCTCGTCGAGAGCCCGGCGAGTGTGTGGAAGTGTCAGCCGCGCAGAACGCGCTCGGTGATGCTCTTGCCGCCGCGGCCGATCGCGAGGAGACCCGACTGGGCGATCTCCTTGATGCCGAACGGCTCGAAGGCCTTGAGCAGGGCTTCGACCTTGCCCTTGTCTCCGGTGACCTCGACGACGAGCGCATCCGGCGCGTAGTCGACGACCGACGCGCGGAACAGGTTCACGACCTCGATCACGTTCGATCGCGTGGAGTTGTCGGTGCGCACCTTGACGAGCATGTGCTCGCGCTGCACGGACGACGACGCATCGAGCTCGACGATCTTGATGACGTTGATCAGCTTGTTCAGCTGCTTCGTCACCTGCTCGAGCGGAAGCTGCTCCTCCACGTCGACGACGACCGTGATCCGAGAGATGCCCGGAACCTCGGTGACTCCCACGGCGAGGGACTCGATGTTGAAGCTGCGACGGGCGAACAGCCCGGCGACACGGGTGAGAAGACCGGGACGGTCCTCCACCAGCAGGCTCAGCACATGGGTCGACATGGGTCAGTCCTCCTCGTCGAAGGTGGGCGCATGGTCGCGCGCGTACTGGACATAGCTGTTGCTGACTCCCTGCGGGACCATCGGCCACACCATCGAATCGGCGCTCACCACGAAGTCGATCACCACCGGACGATCGTTCGTCTCGAGGGCGAGCTTGATCGCGGCATCCACCTCCTCCGCCTTCTCCACGCGGATCGCCAGGCAGCCGTAAGCCTCACCGAGCTTCACGAAGTCGGGGATGCGCACGGTGCCATGGCCGGTGTTGAGGTCGGTGTTCGAGTGGCGTCCGTCGTAGAACAGCGTCTGCCACTGGCGCACCATGCCCAACGACGAGTTGTTGATGATCGCGACCTTGATCGGGATGTTGTTGATCGTGCAGGTCGCGAGCTCCTGGTTGGTCATCTGGAAGCAGCCGTCGCCGTCGATCGCCCACACCGGGCGATCCGGCTCGGCGACCTTCGCGCCCATCGCCGCGGGAACCGAGTAGCCCATGGTTCCGGCACCGCCCGAGTTCAGCCAGGCGTTCGGGCGCTCGTACTTGATGAACTGCGCCGCCCACATCTGGTGCTGACCGACGCCGGCGACGTAGACGCCCTCCGGACCGGTGAGCTCACCGATCCGCTGGATCACGTACTGCGGCGCCAGCAGACCGTCGTCCGGGGGCGTGTAGCCGAGCGGGAACTCCTCGCGCAGTCCGTCGAGGTACGACCACCACTCGGCGATGTCGGGCTGGGTGCCGCCGACGACTCCGCGGAACGCAGCGTCCAGGTCGATCAGCACGTCGCGCACGTCGCCGACGATCGGCACGTCGGCGTTCCGGATCTTCGAGATCTCGGCCGGATCGATGTCGACATGCACGACCTTCGCGTTCGGTGCGAAGTCGGCGGCCTTCCCCGTGACGCGGTCGTCGAACCGTGCGCCGAGCGCGACGATCAGGTCGGACTCCTGGAGGGCGAGCACGGCCGGAACGGTGCCGTGCATGCCCGGCATCCCCAGGTGCTGCTGGTGCGAGTCGGGGAACACTCCCCGCGCCATGAGCGTCGTGACCACGGGCGCGTTCGTCGACTCCGCGAGAGCCAGCAGTTCGGCCGCCGCGCGACCGCGGACCACGCCACCGCCGACGTACAGCACCGGCTTCTTGGCCTCCGCGAGCAGGGCCGCTGCGGCCTGGATCTGCTTGCCGTGGGCCTTGGTGACCGGACGGTAGCCCGGAAGATCGACCTTCGGCGGCCAGATGAACGGCGCCGACTTCTGCTGCGCGTCCTTGGTGATGTCCACGAGCACCGGCCCCGGGCGCCCCGTGGAGGCGATCTCGAAGGCGGCGGCGAGGGCCCCGGGGATCTCGGAGGGCTCCTTCACCAGGAAGGAGTGCTTGGTGATCGGCATGGTGATGCCGACGATGTCGGCCTCCTGGAACGCGTCGGTCCCCATCAGGTGGCTGAACACCTGACCGGTGATGGCGACGATCGGCACCGAATCCATGTAGGCATCGGCGATCGCCGTGACCAGGTTGGTCGCACCGGGGCCCGATGTCGCGATCGCGACGCCGGTGCGGCCACTGGCGGAGGCGTATCCCTCGGCAGCGTGGCCCGCGCCCTGCTCGTGACGGACGAGGATGTGGCGCACCGTCTCGTCGTCGAGCAGCGGGTCGTACACCGGCATGATCGTCCCGCCGGGGATGCCGAAGACGTCGGTCACACCGAGAAGACCGAGGGACCGGACGACGGCCTCGGCGCCGGTGAGCTCGGGTGAGGAGGCCTTCGGGGACGGTGGCCGTGGAACGGCCGAAACGGAGTCAGCAGTCATGTCATTCCTTGATGATCTGAGAGTTCGTCAGTAGCGGGCCGACGTGGATCACCCGGTCGTCGCGCCTTCTGCAGCGGAACGCACGAGTCGCGAGTACTTGGCAAGAACTCCACGGGTGTAGCGCGGGGGAAGCGGCTCCCAGCCAGAACGGCGGGAGGCGAGCTCAGCGTCGTCGACGAGTAGGTCGAGAGAGCGAGCTGCGATATCGACCCGTATCAGATCACCATCGCGCACGAAGGCGATGGGACCTGCGTCCACCGCTTCGGGTGCTATGTGGCCGATGCACAGGCCGGTTGTGCCGCCTGAGAATCGTCCGTCAGTCAAGAGTAGTACATCTTTTCCGAGGCCAGCGCCCTTGATGGCGGCCGTGATCGCCAGCATCTCGCGCATGCCCGGTCCGCCCTTCGGACCCTCGTAGCGGATGACGATGACGGTGCCGGGCTCGATCTCGCCCTCGGCGACGGCATCCATCGCCGCACGCTCGCGCTCGAAGACCCGCGCGGGTCCCTCGAAAACGGCCGCGTCGAAGCCGGCCGTCTTGACGACGGCTCCGTCGGGCGCCATCGAGCCGTGCAGGATCGTGAGCCCGCCGGTGGCGTGGATCGGGTTGTCGAACGTGTGGATCACGGTGCCGTCGATCGGCTGCGGGTCGAGCTCGGCGAGGTTCTCGGCGAGCGTCTTACCGGTGACCGTGAGCGCGTCGCCGTGCAGCAGACCTTCGTCGAGCATCGCCTTCATGATCACCGGGATGCCGCCGTGCCGGTCGACGTCGTTCATGACGTACTTTCCGAACGGCTTCATGTCGGCCACGTGCGGAACCTTGTCACCGATGCGGTTGAAGTCGTGCAGGCTCAGCTCCACGTCGGCCTCGCGGGCGATCGCCAGCAGGTGCAGCACCACGTTCGTCGAGCCGCCGAGAGCCATCGCCAGCGCGATCGCGTTCTCGAACGCCTCCTTGGTGAGGATGTCGCGGGTCGTGATCCCCTGGCGCAGCAGGTTGACGACGGCCTCGCCGGAGCGGTGCGCGTAGTAGTCGCGACGGCGATCCGCTGCGGGCGGCGCGGCGGAGCCGGGAAGGCTGAGGCCGAGCGCCTCGGCGACGGATGCCATGGTGTTGGCGGTGTACATGCCACCGCACGCACCCTCGCCCGGTGCGATCGCGCACTCGATGCGCTTGAGGTCCTCCTCGCTCATGAGCCCGGCGCGGCACGCGCCGACGGCTTCGAACGAGTCGATGATGGTGACGTCCTTCTCGGTGCCGTCCGAGAGCTTCACCCAGCCGGGGGCGATCGAACCGGCGTACAGGAAGACGCTCGAGAGGTCGAGGCGGGCGCTGGCCATCAGCATCCCGGGGATCGACTTGTCGCAGCCGGCGAGGAGGACGGATCCGTCCAGCCGCTCGGCCATCATCACGGTCTCGACCGAGTCGGCGATGACCTCGCGCGACACGAGCGAGAAGTGCATTCCCTCGTGGCCCATCGAGATGCCGTCCGAGACGGAGATCGTGCCGAACTGCAGCGGATAGCCACCGCCGCCGTGCACGCCCTCCTTGGCGCCCTGCGCGAGCCGGTCGAGGCTCAGGTTGCAGGGGGTGATCTCGTTCCAGCTGGAGGCGATGCCGATCTGCGGCTTCTCCCAGTCTGCGTCGCCCATGCCGACGGCACGGAGCATTCCGCGGGAGGTCGTCGCCTCGATGCCGTCGGTGACGACGCGACTGCGGGGCTTGATGTCGATGGGCGCGCTGTGAGAAGGATCATGCGAGGACATGACGGAAGTCTATTCCCGCAGAGAGGCGCGCTCGTCCGCGAGCGCCTCCAGAAGCTCGGCCATCTGTTGTGGGTTCTCCACACGCAGGATGGCTGCGCTCTCCCCCGGACCCACGCGCACCCCGAGGTCGCCCGGCTGCAGCACGCGCATCGCATCCTCGTCGGTGGCGTCGTCCCCGGCGAAGAGGATGCCGGTCGCGTCGAAGTGGTCGCGCAGCGCTGCCATCGCAGCGTCCTTGCCCTCCACCCGCGAGGAGAACTCCAGGACGCGGTGTCCGGCGCGGCGACGCCAGTGCGGGAAGCGCTCGGCGACGAGTGCGTCGATCTCCGCGAAGACGCGCACCTCGGTGTCGCGGTCGGCGCGGCGGGTGTGCACGCCCATCCCGAAGGTCTTGGGCTCGAACTCGGCACCCTCGTAGCGTTCGATGATGGGACGCGCCGCCGCCCACAGCTCTTCGCGCGCTCCGTCGTCGGTGGCGTCGCCCGTCGCTGCGGCATCGCCCTCCCCCGGGAACCAGTACTGGGCTCCGTGGGATCCGGCGAGCGCGATCACGGAATCGTCCGTGTGCTCGGTGATCACGCGGAGATCGTGCATGCTGCGTCCGGAGACGTAGGCGACGACCGTGTCGGGGAGGGCCGCCAGTCTTGCGACCTGCGTCGCGACGGCGGGGAGTGCTCGTGCGGCCATCGGGTCGGGCACGAGAGGCGACGCGGTTCCGTCGAAGTCGAGCGAGACGACGAGCCGAGGTGTCGCGGCGAGCGCCGACAGGTCGGGGTCGGGGGTTCCGGGGGTCCAGCTGCGGGTCACGTGCTCTTCCGTTCTCGTGTGCGGTCAGCGGGCGTCGCGCGCTGAGGCGAGGGCCGTCAGGAACGACTCCGACCACGCGGTCACGTCGTTGTCGAGCACACGGCGCCGCAACGACCGCATGCGTCTCGCCTGTTCCCTCGGCGGCATCTCGACGGCGCGCATGATCGACTCCTTGAGCCCCTCGATGTCGTGAGGGTTCACGAGGATCGCGCTGCCGAGCTCGTCCGCGGCGCCGGCGAACTCGCTCAGGACCAGCACCCCGCGGTTGTCGATCCGGGTGGCGACGTACTCCTTCGCGACGAGGTTCATGCCGTCGCGCAGTGCGGTCACCAGCATCACGTCGGCGGCGAGGTACAGCGCGACCATCTCCTCGCGGGGGTAACCCTGGTGGAGATAGCGGATCGCGGTGTGGCCCATGGTGTCGAAGTCGCCGTTGATCCGGCTCACCGAGAGCTCGATCTCATCGCGCAGGTTGGCATAGGCATCGACCCGCTCGCGGCTGGGGCTGGCCACCTGCACCAGGGTCACGTCCTCGACCGAGAGCAGCCCGTCACTGAGCAGCTCGCCGTACGCCTTGACACGGTGCCCGATCCCCTTGGTGTAGTCGAGACGGTCCACTCCGAGCAGGATGTGCTTCGGGTTGCCGAGGTTCTCGCGGATCTCGGCGGCGCGCGCCTGGATGTCGGGCCGTGCCGCGAGCTCCAGGTAGGGCGCGGTGTCGATCGAGATCGGGAACGCCTTCACCAGCGCGCGATGCGACTCGCCGCGCTCGTCGATCTCGCCGTTGCCCGACGGCACCGTGACGAACGACGACTTGATCTCGTACTTGAGGCGGCGACGTACGGCGTTGAGGAAGTTCGTGGCGTCCGTCGCCCGCTGGAAGCCGATCACATCGGCTCCGAGCAGACCCCGCAGCACCTGACCGCGCCAGGGCAGCTGGGCGTACAGCCCGTGTGCGGGGAACGGGATGTGGTGGAAGTAGCCGATCGTCACGTCGGGCCGCAGAGCCCGGACCATCTGAGGCACGAGCTGCAGCTGGTAGTCGTGCACCCACACCGTCCCGCCCTCGGCGACGGCAGCGGCTGCGGCGTCGGCGAAGCGACGGTTGACCGCGACGTAGGCGTCCCACCATTCCCGGTGATACTGCGGCGGGGCGATGACGTCGTGGTAGAGCGGCCAGATGGTGTCGTTGGAGAATCCCTCGTAGTACTCCGCGATCTCCTGCTCGCTCAGGGCGATCGGGATCAGGCGGATGCCGCCGGAGGTGAACGGCTTGAGCTGGAGGTCGGGCTGCCCCGGCCAGCCGACCCAGGCCCCGTTGACGCTCTTCATCACGGGTTCGAGCGCGGCGACCAGCCCTCCGGGAGAGGTGCGCCACACCTCTTCGCCCTCGGGTCCTGCGATGCGATCGACGGGCAGCCGGTTGGCGACCACGACGAAATCTGCGGCAGCCATGATGACTCCTCACGCCAGGGGTTGGATGGTGTCCAGGCTATCGAGGTTGCGGCGTTCTGTTCGCCAGTCCTCAGGCGGTGGCGGGCGACAGCCGAGGGCCGGGCCTGCTGAGGAACCAGTTGGCCAGCCCGGCCGCGAAGGTGACGGTCGCGGCCAGGATCGGGAGCAGGAGTGCCGGAGCGGTGCCGATCTGCTCGGCGATCGCACCGGTCACGGCGGCGCCGATGGACTGTCCGACGACGACACCGGAGCCGAGCATCGTCATCACCGTGGCCGAGCGCCCGAGCGGGCTGCGAGCCGCGCCGAAGCTGTACTGCGTGACCAGGGTCGGCCCGATGCCGATGCCCATGATCCCCAGCGCGACCATCATCGTGCCGGGAGAGTCGACGAAGACGAGGAGCAGGGTGCCGGCGAGAAGGATTCCCGAGAAGACCACCCATCGCGCGCGGAGCGAGAAGCGCGGAGGAAGCCACGCGACGCCGAGGGCCAGGATCGCCGATCCGACTCCCATCACCCCGTAGAGGAGGCCGGCCTGCTCGGGCGCCCCGAGGTCTGCCATGAACGAGGTGAGCGCGGTGAGCATCGTCCCGAAGAAGATCCCCACGCCCAGGATGCCGAGCACGACGATGAGCAGCTGCGGTCGGAAGAGGTCGGAGACGGTCGAGGGCGCCTTGCCGTCGGAGTCGCGCTCCTGGGACACGTGCCGCCCGCTCGGATGCAGCGCGAACGCGCCGACGAACACGACGGTGAGCACGGCGGCGCCCACGAGCGGAGCCCACGGCGCGAGAGCCGAGGCGAGGATGCCGACGATGAAGGGCCCGAACACGAAAACGGTCTCGTCTGCCGCGGACTCGTAGGCCATGGTCCCCGAGAGGGTGCGGGTGCGGGTGGCCTCCGGCATCCTCTCCCGGATCATCGTGACCAGTCGCGAGCGGGACAGCGGCGCGACCTGCGGTGCGGTCGCACCGATGCCGACGGCGGCGAGCAGCACGAAGGCGTTTGCGCCGGAGCCGTAGACGACGACCGTGAAGAGCACCAGCATCGCTCCGTTGGCGAGCGCGAGCACGGAGAGGACCCCGCGCTGTCCGAACCGGTCGGCCGCCGCGCCCAGGAGCGGCCCGAAGCAGGCGGTGCCGAGGCCGACCGCCGCAGACGTGAGGCCGCCCAACGAGAGCGAGCCGCGGGCGGCCACCACCACGGTGAGGACGCCGACGACCATCATCGCGAACGGCAGCCGGGCGATGAAGGCGATGAGGAAGTACGGGAGACCCGCGAGACGGAGCAGGCTCGTCTCGTCGGAACGGGAGGCCGCGTGTTCGGGTGTCTGTGAGGAAGCGTGTGTCATGGCTCTCGCGCGTCGAAGACGCGATCTCGGGTGCCGCCGCTGTCCGCAGGAATGCCCGCGGCCGGTAGATACACGGTGGTGCGGCCGCGGATGGACCGCGACGCCCCCATGGTATCGGTTCAGCCTGAACAGGAGCAGGACCCCTGACAGGATCAGGACCGGGTTGTCAAGGCTCGGTGCCGCATCCGACGCCGCCGGGTACCGTAGGGGAATGCGCTACCTCTTCAGCACCGGACTCATCGCAGCGATCTCGGCCGGGGTCTCGCTGCTGCGTGGCACTCGCCAAGAACCGATCACCTGGCGCTCGGCGCTCTCCTGGGTGAGCTGGGGCATCACGATGGCTCTTGCCGTCGGAGCCGTCGTCGACATGAACCGTTCGCGGCGCGGCGTGCTCGTCGACGCCGACTCCCCGCAGTCGGTCAAAAAGTCGAAGAAGGCGCAGCGTCTGCAGTTCCGGTCGCAGAAGGCACTGGCCGACGCCCAGGACCACGCGCAGGACCGACGCAGCTGAGCGTCGCTCTGGTCGGGCCCTGAGCACTTCGGGATCAGCGCGTCAGGATGAGGGCTTCGCCCTGACCGCCGCCTCCGCACAGCGCGACCACAGCCGTCCCTTCGCCGCGGCGGGCGAGTTCGTGGGCGACGTGCACGACGAGGCGGTTGCCGGATGCTCCGATCGGGTGCCCGATAGCGATGCCGCCGCCGTGGATGTTCACGATCTCGCTGTCGAGGCCGAGTTCCGTCTGGGACCGCGCGACCACTGCGCCGAACGCCTCGTTGATCTCGACCAGATCGAGATCCGCCGGTGAGATGCCCTGCTTGGCGCACGCCTGCTCGATCGCCCGTGCCGGCTGCGCCTGCAGGGAGTTGTCGGGCCCGGCGGTCTGTCCGCTCGCGCCGACGGTGACCAGCACGGGCCAGCCCTTCGACTGCGCCGTGCCACGCGTGGTGACGATCACCGCGGACGCTCCGTCGGAGATCGGCGAGGAGTTCCCCGCCGTGATCGACCCGCCCTCGGCGAAGGCCGCGCGCAGACCGGCGAGAGTCTCGACGGTCGACTCGGGGCGGACGCCCTCGTCGCGCGTCACCTGCACCGGCTCGCCGCGCCGCTGGGGCACCTCGATCGCGACGATCTCCGCATCGAAGACGCCCGCGGTCTGGGCGGCCGCCGCCCGCTGGTGCGAGAGGGCCGCCACCGTGTCCTGGGCTTCTCGGGTGAGCTCGTAGCGCGCGTTGTGCCGCTCGGTCGAGGCGCCCATGCTCTCCCGGTCGTACGCATCCGTCAACCCGTCGTACGCCATGTGGTCGAGCACCTCGACGGTGCCGTAGGCCCATCCGTCTCGGGAGCCCATCAGCAGGTGCGGAGCGCGCGTCATCGACTCCATGCCGGCCGCGACCACGACCTCGGCATCGCCCGTGCGGATCATCCGTGCCGCGTCGATGACGGCGGTGAGTCCGGAGAGGCACACCTTGTTGACCGAGTGAGCCGGGACGTCCCAGCCGATACCGGCACCGATCGCGGCCTGACGAGCCGCGTTCTGGCCCGATCCCGCGGCGAGCACCTGGCCGACGATGACCGCGTCGACGTCCTCCGGGTCCACCGATGCCTGCTCCAGCGCGCCGCGGATGGCGAACGACCCCAGCTGCGGCGCGGTGAAAGCGGCGAGCTGCCCCTTCAGGCGGCCCTGCGGGGTGCGGGCGGCGGCGACGATGACGATGTCGTTCTCAGCCATGTTGTTCGGTCCTTCCGGTGGTGAGGGAGTCGGAGATGAGGAGCGGGGGTTCTGTCGCCGCGACGACCTCCTCGACGGTGACCCCCGGTGCGGTCTCGACGAGCACCAAACCCTGATCGGTGACATCGATCACGGCGAGGTCGGTGATGATGCGGTCGACCACACCTCGGCCGGTCAGCGGGAGCGTGCAGGCGTCGACGATCTTCGGGGTTCCGTCTTTGGCGACGTGCTCCATCAGCACGATCACCCGGCCGGCGCCGTGCACGAGATCCATGGCGCCACCGGGCCCCTTGACCATCTTGCCCGGGATCATCCAGTTGGCCAGGTCTCCGGTCGCCGAGACCTGCATGGCGCCGAGGATGGCCGCGTCGATCTTGCCGCCCCGGATCATTCCGAAGCTCAGCGCGGAGTCGAAGAACGCCGAGCCCGGGAGCGTGGTGACGGTCTCCTTGCCCGCATTGATCAGGTCGGGGTCGACCGCCTCTTCGCGCGGGTACGGCCCGACGCCGAGGATGCCGTTCTCCGACTGCAGCACGACGGTCACGCCCGCCGGCACGTGGTTCGGCACCAGTGTGGGCAGGCCGATGCCGAGGTTCGCGTAGGCGCCGTCCTGCAGCTCGGCGGCAGCACGGGCCGCCATCTGGTCTCGGGTGAGCGCCATGTCAGGCTCCTTCCGCGGCGTCTGCCGGTTGCGAGACCGTGCGCCGTTCGATGCGCTTGGGGATGTCGGTGCCGACCTCGACGATGCGGTGCACGAAGACGCCCGGCAGGTGGATGTGGTCGGGGTCGAGCTCCCCCGGCTCCACCAGGCGTTCCACCTGCGCGATGCAGACGCGGCCCGCCATCGCGGCCAGCGGGTTGAAGTTGCGGGCCGCCTTGTTGAAGACGAGGTTGCCGTGCCGGTCGCCGATCGCGGCATGAACGAGCGCGAAGTCGGTCGTGATCGCCTCCTCCAGCACGAAGTCCTTGGGCACGCCGTGCACGTCGAAGCTGCGGACGTCCTTCGCCGACGATGCCACGGCGACCGAGCCGTCGGGGTTGTATCGACGGGGCAACCCGCCCTCGGCGACCTGGGTTCCGACGCCGGTCTGGGTGAAGAACGCGCCGATGCCCGAGCCTCCGGCACGCAGCTTCTCGGCGAGGGTTCCCTGCGGAGTGAGTTCCAGCTCGAGCTCCCCGGAGAGGAACTGCCGCTCGAACTCCTTGTTCTCGCCGACGTACGACGACGTCATCTTGCGGATGCGTTGCGCGCCCAGCAGGATGCCGAGGCCCCAGTCGTCCACACCACAGTTGTTGCTGACGATGCTGAGTTCTCTCGTGCCCTGCGCGAGCAGGGCTTCGATGAGAGCGATCGGGTTGCCGGAGAGCCCGAAACCGCCGACGGCGAGAGACGATCCATCTTCGATGTCGGCGACAGCTGCCGTCGCGGATTCCCATTGCTTGTCGATCACGCCTGCTCCTTCGGATACGCGGACCTCTCCAGCATCCGCCCGCCGAGGTCCGGAAGGGAACCCCGGTCTTGCGATGTGGTCGAACCAGCGGATAGCGTCCACATCATGGAACAGCAGCCGCTCGCCGTGCCCGGCACTCAGGCCATCGCCCGGGCGGCGCGCCTACTGCGTCTGGTGACCGCGGCGGGAGCCGACGGCTCCACGCTGCAGGAGCTGGCGAGATCCGCGGACCTCTCGCGCTCGACGGCGCATCGCCTGCTCAGCGCGCTGAAGGCGGAGGGGCTCGTCGACCGGGACGCCGAGAGCACTCGGTGGATGCCGGGGCCGGAGCTCTTCCTCATGGGAACGGTTGCGGCGGCGCGGTACGACGTGACGGCTCTCGCGCGGGACATCGTGCGGTCGCTGGCGGTCAAGACCGAGGAGAGCGCGTTCTTCTCGGTGCGCCGCGCCGACGAGACGGTCTGCCTGCTGCGCGAGGAGGGCTCGTTCCCGATCCGGTCCTTTGTCCTCAGCGAGGGCGTGCGGTTCCCCCTCGGTGTCGCGAGTGCGGGCCTGGCGATCCTGGCGTTCCTGCCTGACCACGATGTGGATGCCTACCTGGAGCGCCACCCGGAGCTCGTGAGCGCCTGGGGGCGCGCACACGGCGAGAGCCCGCTGCGCACACGCCTCGCTGAGACGAAGGAGCGCGGGTATGCGATCAACCCGGGCCTGATCGTCGAGGGCAGCTGGGGCATGGGGGCTGCGGTGTTCGATCGGTCGGGTCGGCCGGAGTGGGCACTGAGTCTGACCGGGGTCGAGTTCCGCTTCGGTCATGAGCGCACCGCCGAACTCGGTCGCATTCTGCTCTCCCATGCGCACCAGCTCTCGGCGCGGATCGCCAGCGCTCGCCGATAATCGCAGTACATACCATCAGGTATATACTGATTGGTATGAATCGATCGGATGTCATCGGATCCCTGGTGCTCTCGGGTTATGCGCTCGGCCGCATCGCGGCGCAGGATGCCGGGAACGACGCACCTGCAGCCCAGTGGCGCGTCCTCAGCCTGCTGGAGCAGGCAGGCCCGCAGCGAGTGGGCGCGCTGGCAGTATCCGCCCGCACGACGCAGCCGGGCATGACCAGGCTCATCGGGGGTCTGGAGCGCGAGGGCCTGGTCCTCCGCTCCCCCGATCCCGACGATTCGCGGGCGATCGTCGTCGACATCACCCCGGCCGGCACCGCGGCCATCGCTGCATGGCGCGTCGAGTTCCGGGAAACGCTGGCTCCGCACTTCGCGGACCTGAGCGAAGACGACTGGGCCGCCCTGACCCGCGCTGCAGAGATCCTCGCGCTGCGCGCCGCTGACTAGAAGAACCACGAGAAGACTGGAGAATCACGGTGAACGCCCCCGCCCGCCCCTCGGTATGGAAGCAGCCTGCGCAGGTATGGGCCGTCGCCTTCGCCTGCGTCGTCGCGTTCATGGGAATCGGACTCGTCGACCCCATCCTGCCGGCCATCGCCGAGTCGCTCGAAGCGTCGCCCGTCGAGACCGAACTGCTGTTCACCAGCTACCTGCTCGTGACCGGTCTGGCCATGCTCGTCACCAGCTGGATCTCGAGCCGGATCGGCGCCAAGGCCACACTGCTCATCGGACTCGCCCTCATCGTCGCCTTCTCGCTCCTGTGCGCGCTGAGCGGCAGCGTCGACGCGGTCATCGGCTTCCGTGCCGGTTGGGGCCTCGGCAATGCTCTCTTCATCTCCACGGCCCTGGCGACGATCGTCGGCGCGGCATCCGGCGGCAGCAGCGCAGCCATCATCCTGTACGAGGCCGCGCTCGGGCTCGGCATCGCGATCGGACCGCTGCTCGGCGGCCTCCTCGGCGAGCAGAGCTGGCGTGGTCCCTTCTTCGGCGTGGTCGTGCTGATGGCGATCGCATTCCTCGCCGTGCTGGTGCTCCTGCGCGGTCCCGGTGAGAAGCGGGTGCCCGTGCGATTCTCCGCGCCGTTCACGGCACTGCGCCGCCCGGCACTCGCGATCCTCGCGGTCGCTGCGCTGTTCTACAACATCGGCTTCTTCGTGCTGCTGGCGTTCTCGCCGTTCCCCCTCGGGTTCGGCGCGCTCGGCATCGGATTCACCTTCTTCGGCTGGGGCGTCGCGCTCGCGGTCACCAGCGTCTGGGTCGCGCCCGTCCTGATGCGTCGGATGCCGCGCACACGCATCCTCCTCATCGTGCTGCCACTGCTCGCGGTCGATCTCGTCGCGGCCGGGCTCGTTGTCGGAAACGCGGGAGCGCTCGTCGCGTGCATCGTCATCGGCGGGCTGCTGCTCGGCGTCATGAACACCGTGCTCACCGAGGCCGTGATGGAAGCGACGGATCTCCCCCGCTCGGTGGCGTCGTCGGCATACTCCGCCGTGCGCTTCCTCGGCGGCGCGATGGCGCCTCCCATCGCGGCGCTGCTGTGGCACGCCTTCAACGCGACGGTGCCGTATGTCTTCGCCGCAGCATCCGTTCTGCTCGCTGCCGTCACCGTCTTCCTCGGGCGTCGCGTGCTGGCGCACATCGATGACGAACCAGCGGATGCCACCGCCGAAGACGCCGAGGCCATCCTGATCGGCGACGCCGCCTGAGGAACCCGGCACGCCGCTTCGGTACGGTGGGGCCATGACTGACCTGTCCCACCTTCCGGAGCGCAGCCGCGTCGTACACCGCCACCTGTCGGATGCCGGCTTGTCAGCGCAGATCCGCGTGCTCCCCGATTCCGCTCGCACAGCGGCCGAGGCAGCGGCAGCGATCGGATGCGACGTCGCGGCGATCGCGAACAGCCTGGTCTTCCTCGCCGACGGTTCGCCGGTGCTCGTCATGACCAGCGGCGGGCACCGCGCAGACCTCTCCGTCCTCGCACACGGTATCGGCGCGACCGAGATCGCGATGGCGCCGGCATCCGTCGTCCGCTCTTCCACGGGTCAGGCCATCGGCGGAGTCGCCCCCGTCGGGCATCCGACACCTTTGCCGACCTACATCGACGAATCGCTCGGGGAACTCGAGGAGACCTGGGCAGCAGCCGGCCACCCGCACACGGTGATGCCGCTGACGTTCGACGAGCTGCGTCGGATCACCGGCGGTCAGGTCATCCCTGTCGTGTGACCCCATCAAGGATCGCCGGGGCATCCTCACCGGTGACCGCCGCCATCACTTCACCGTCACTTCGATCTTCGCTGTCTTCCGATCATCGGGGTCCTCAGGCACCGACCCGCGGAAGAGGAACTCGAACTCGATCACGGTCGTGCCCTCGCCCGCCGGAGCGAATCGGTAGCTGAGTTCGCTCGGCGCTCCGGTCTCGCCGGGCTCCCCGAGATACGTCGACCGCTTCTCCCCCGGCGCGAGCACAGCCGCATCAGGTTCCTCGGTGATCGACCACTCCTGGCCGACGGTGGCGTTGACCTCGCCGAAGTCGACGATGAGCGCTTCGCCCGGCGTGAGAACGACGGATTCGGCTGTGTGGTCCACGGTCTTCTCCGCTGCACCCGCGCAGGAGACGAGACTGAGGGCGATCGCCAGCGCACCCGCTGCGGCCGTCACCACTCGACTGAGTCGACGCATCATCCTCCCTCCGCGATCACGGTATCGCATGGCACGAGCACGCACCTTCATCGAAATCAGCTCAGCTGGGCGAAGGATGGGGATGGTGACGTCTTCACGGACTCCGGCGATCAGAGCCAGTTGCGTCTTCCGTTAGCGTCGGTCTCATGGATGACACGCACACACGCCGCTGGGCCGTCACGGGAGCCGCTGGGACGATCGGACGTGCGCTCCGCGCGCACCTCGCCGAGACATCGGTCGAACTCGTATCGATCGATGTCTCGGAGATCACCCGAGTGGGCCGGTCGGAACGCCTCGTCCGCTGCGACATCGGCGATCTGACCGGTCTGGAGAGCGCCTTCGAAGGATGTGAGGGCGTGGTCCATCTGGCCGGAATCGCCGACGAGGCGGACTTCCACGACCTCGCCGAGGTCAACATCGTCGGCACGTACCACGTGCTCGAGGCGGCGCGCCGCGCCGGAGTCGGCCGCGTCGTGTACGCCAGTAGTAACCGCCTGACCGGGTCCTACCCGACCGAGACGCTGGTGGACGAAGCAATGCCTCCCCGCCCCGACGGGTTCTACGGGGTATCCAAGGTCGCCGGTGAGGCGCTCTGCCGGCTCTACACGGACAAGTTCGACCTGAGCACGATCGCTCTGCGAATCGGTACGTACGAACCTGCTCCGGGCTCAGCGCGCGAGATGCGCACCTGGCTCAGCCCTGGCGATGCACTCCGCGCCTTCGACGCCGCGATGACCACCCCGCAGGCGCACACGGTGTTCTACGCCGTCTCGAACAACACCGAGCGCTGGTGGAGCCTCGAGGCTGCGCGAGCAGCGGGCTTCGAACCGTCCGACGACGCCGCCGCTCACGGAAGCCACGACCCGCTTCCCGCCGACCAGCGGCAGGGCGGGATGTACGCCACACCCGAGTACTCGCTCGACCGGATGCGCTCCGACTGACGCGCGGAAAGCAGAAAAGCCCCGAAGACTGGCGAGAGTCTCCGAGGCTGATCCGTGCACCCCCTCGGACTTGAACCGAGAACCCACTGTTCGACCAGAGGTGGAATCGAGTGTGATCGCGTGTGAATGTCCGCGTGTGGATATCTGTAGAAAACCCTGTTCAACGGCCCGATTCTGAAACTGAGTCGCGACGCCCAATCACGGAACTTCCCGGATGCATCCTGACTACATCCTGACTAAAACGCGGCGAGCGCAATGGAGCCATCACGCTAGGGTCTGGACATGAGCAACCAAGTCCCTTTCACTCAGGCGATGTACGACGCGCAGCAGCGGTCAGCCGCGCACGACACGGCCCGGCGCGCGGCCCGCGCAGCCGAATCCACTGATGAGCACATCCAGCGCCTCGTGGATGCAATGGAGACCCAGCTCGACCTCGCGAAGGCGTCGCAAGTCTCGGCGGAGTCGGCGCAGAAGTTCTCCAGGTGGATATCCATCAGCTCGCTCATCGTCGCCGTGGCTTCGCTAGGAGCCGCAATCGCGGCGATTGTCGTGACCGTCCAATGACACTGAGTCACGGTTAGTGCGTAACTCGCAGAAATAAATGCCCGGTTAGCGCGTATTTACATGATGTAGACAGGGCGCATCTGTGCGGGTACTCTCACCCTGAACCCGTCCAGGGGCAGACATGGAAATGCCGCCCCGGTCCTGGCAGACACGAGGCGGCAACGAAGGATTTCCGATGTCGATGCTACCCGCCGACGCTCCACGTCGCACTCCTCGACGGGTGCCCCTCCTCTACCGCTCTGACGACCCTCGATTCTCGGTTAGCGCGTACGCGCCTAGAAAGCTGACGCTCGCAGAGATGCAGCGTGGGGTTAGCGCGAACTCCGCGTCAAATAAGGTGCCCGCACACGAGCCGGGCGTTAGTGCGTATAGCGCGTCAACGAACCCCGTTCTACCCCCCAAGGAGAGACCGACCGACGAGGGCACGCTCTGGACCTTCTCCTCGATGGCGACGAGAGCGCGAACGGCTGGACGGTCACAGCGAAAGATTCTGCGGTTCCCTCCTCTGCGACCGATGTACGCGAAGAGTCGCACCGACGCTGACGGCAACGTGATCCGCAAGGGCGCGAGCTACCAGGGCGACATCTGGACATACCTGGCCAAGTGGGGCTTCAGGACGCTGAACGACCTCGACGGCGCTGGATACGCACCTCCGTCTCACGCCGACCTCGCGGCCATGTTCGAACGCCGAGTCTTCGAGCGGGCAAAGACGTACGACACCTACTACAGCAACCGCGGGCACGGCATCAGCATGAGCGACGTTGAGATGATGGCCCCCGCAGCAGCAGAAGCAGTGCTCCGTGACTGGTCTCCGGACTGGATTCGAAAAACGAGAGAGTGGGGTGCCGCAGGAGGACGGAAGTCTCGACCCTCCGAACCGGCCTACTCCGATGAAGACCTCGATGCTCTCGTAGCACTCGACGGGCAGACCAAGGCGCAGCAGTCCATCGCCCTCGATGTCTCGCAGAGCACCATTGATCGAATGCGGCGAGCGCTCCGCAGCCGTTAGCGCGTACTGCACTAAATCCCTGAGCTGTCGGTCCCTCAACACGGTCTAGTGACCGATGGCCGATATCCTTGGTATGGAACGTTCAGCCGTCGCGACTGCATCGCCCCGCCGTGTCGGCAGGCCCTGCGCAGTGTGTGCACTCAGCTCCGAGCAGCGCACCGCGCTGGAGACGGCACTTGCCGCGGGTACCCCCATTTCCCGAATTGCCGAGCAGAGCTGGGCACCAGGGCGAGAGTCCATCTCACACCACCTCCGCAGCGGGCACCTTCCCCAGCAGCTCCAGGAACAGGCTGAACGGGTGCTGGGCCTCGACCATACGACCGTGCTCGCCCGAGTCTCTGACATCGCCGGTCGAGCCCGCACAGCAGCGCTGGAAGCCGCAGACGCAGGAGACCGTGCAGCGGTGTTGAAGGCCGGTGACTCCGAACTCCGTGCCCTGGGCATCCTCACCGCAAACGGCGAGACCAGCGAGCAGGAGATCGCACTCCGCTCGATGTTCCGTGACATCGCCGCAGCCGTCATCCGACTGGCACGCCACGACGCCGCCGCAGCCGAGCCCGTCGCCGCCGAGCTGGACCGGATGCATCGCTCGGCCATCGCCGCCGACATTCGCGAGCAGTACCCCGAATCGAGAATCGAGAATCGACCATGACCGACATCATCGAGTCCCCACGGCAGCGCCTGCATCGTCTCCGTGCCGAGCTGGCCGAACGCGAGGCGGTGGCAACAGCCCCCGCAGAAGCCCAGCTCCGTCTTCCTGTTCCCGGCACGACGATCCATTGTCTCGTCAGCGGCACGACGATCAGCACCGGCACGAGCTTCACGTCGCGTGGAGCCGTGCTCGACCGAGGCACGAACATCACGGTCACCGCCGACATGATCGAGGGAAACCGAGACGCCGGAGGGCGATACCGCGGTCCCGCGCTCGTGCACGATGCTGATGCTCAGATCGCCGCACACGGGTGTGTTCTGTTCGCCCCTGGACCCGCACCCTCCGACATGGTTCCCGAGCGCGGCACGCCGACCTGGCGCGAGCAGCGCGAGAACGCTCGGCAGGCCGCACATCGTGAGGCAGACCCCGTTCGTCGGCGGGCCGCGCTGGACCAGGTTGAGCGCAAGCACGGACCCGCGCCGACCACGAGCACGATTCTGAATTCGACGCCGGACCCATCGATCAAGCTCGCGGAGCAACAGCGCGCTGAGCTGGATGCGCAGGGCCTCAGACTCAAATGGTCCTACGACGCAGTCGAGCCCGGAGTAAAGGTGCGACGATGAGCGGCGCACCTGGAAACGCCTCTCGCAGCGTGCACAGAGCTCTCCGCGACCTCGTCGCCAGCTACCTGGACTCCCAAGGCATCCAGGCCGTCACGAAGCGCCAGGCCGTCAGCATCTCGGACTCGCTCAGCGAGGAAGTCGCTCTCGTACCTGACCTCAGCATCTCGGGCGTTGATGTCGACGTGAGCAGCAAGCTTCGCCACCGTCTGAGCGAGTCCCTGGACTCTGTGCAGCGCGGTGCAATCCTCCGGGACGTGCCCGCCTACGGGTTCGTTCAGTGGCGCGCTGACCGCGACATCTCGGGTGCCTACGTGGTCCTGGACCTCGCGAGCTTCGCCCGTCTCCTCCGCGGCGATCATCTCCCGTCGCCGCCCTAACCCCATGCCACCGCGCGGGTTGCTCCTCAGTCTCCTCGCGCGGGTCCGCCGCCTGAGTTGTGAGCGACGGCGGCACCCCGGCCTCCTCCGTCTCGTTGTCATCGTTCGGCGGAGGGGGCCGGACTCTAAGACCCCGGCCCCCCGCCCAACTAAAAGAGTTGGCTGAACGGAAATCAACGCGGGGGGTCGGCCCCCTTCAAGGAGACATCGTGAAGACCAAGCACGCGAGAACAATCGGAGCGTTCAGAACGTCGGGCGTGAATCCTCGACCACAGGCCCCACACGCCCCTCAGCAGCCTCCGCAGGCCGCAGCGTCGCCCGCACCCCGAGCGGCTCCCCCAGCGCGTCCTGCGCCGCGCACGGCACCGCAGCGCCCGCAGGACGCCACGACGATGCAGGAGGCCATCGACGGCCTCATGCGAGCCGGTGCCGAGCCGGGGCCGCAGCTCGTGACTCCGAGGTTCAAGAGCACGGCGGGACCATGGCTTCAGTTGGGAGCGCATCAGGTGCGCCTGCCCCCGGAGGTGGCCATCGCCACAGCCGTCGCCGCAAGCGGGCACCACTACGCCCTCCTCGCTCATCTCGACGGCAGCACGGAAGAGGGCCGAGTTCAGATTCTCATCGCCGTGCAGCGAGGCGTCCTCGAACTCATCGGTGTCCCCGCATACGCCCTCCGCGACGCGCGTCGGGCCTACTTCGGGTTGTGACCGATGAGCGCCGCATCGGACAGGTGGGCCGAGCTGAAGACGGCGCTCCTTGTTCATGAGCCGATGTGTGCAGATGACCTCAGGTTCGTGGACGACGGGCGCAGTGATGCAGCGAACCGCGCTCTCCGGCCAGTGTGCGAGTCGTGCCCGATCCTGGCGCAGTGCGAGGCATACGCCGTCGCAGCTCCTCGACATGCCATCGTGGGCTACTGGGCGGGAGCGCGGAGGGGTGTCCGACCACGGGAGTCTGCTATTCGTCAGTGATCACGGTTGAGTGTCCGATGTCCTGATAACGAACAGTCGCACGGCAAGGCACCGTTCGCCCCATACGGCAGCTCGAATCTGTCTCAGAAGTATGTCCGGAATGCTGGCTGTCCGCTTGCGTCAATGTGCCAGGATCGGACATAATGAGAGTATGACCACTTCCAGCACCTCCCGCACCTACGGCTACGTCCGCGTCAGCACCCGTCGCCAGACGGTCGATCAGCAGATGGATGCGCTCCTCGCCGCGGGTGTGCCCGCCGACAACATCTATGGCGACGTCATCTCGGGAGCCAAATGGGACCGGGACGGACTGTCTGACCTTCGCAAGCTCCTGCGTTCGGGAGACACGCTCGTCGTCGTCGCTCTCGACCGGCTGGGGCGCTCACTTTCAGAAATGGTGAAGCTCCTCGATTGGATTGTTTCGGAGGGCATCGAGCTTCGCTCCCTGCGTGAGGGAATCGACCTCACAACCCCCACGGGTCGGATGCTCGCCGGTATCTTCGCCAGCTTGGCCGAGTATGAGCGCGCACTTATCCTGGAGCGCGCAGAGGCCGCACGCGATGCAGCTCGCGCCCGTGGCCGTCAACTTGGACGCCCGAAATCGATGGATGCCGAGAAGATCGAAACCGCGCGAGCCCTCCTCGCCTCCGGCATCTCCCGCGTGCAGGTGGCCAAGCGCGTGGGTGTTTCTCGCGCCGCGCTCTACCGTGAGATTCCGGTCGTTTGACCCGTTGTTCGATAGTTATCCGGACGCTCCCCGGATAACGTGCGTGGAGCCCTCTGCGGCCTACGGCGTAGACGCGCTGATGTCCTGGACGGTTGGTGTCTGCGCGACCCTCGGGACAGAGTCCACGAAGCTCACTGTGGCGGCTGACGTGGTTCCAGCGTCGAAGTGGCTGGTGAACTCCAGATCGGAATCTTCTATCGCTGAGTACCACTTCTGTCCGTACCCGTGTCCATTCAAGAACAACTTGATGCCGGTTGCGGTGACGCGAAAAACGAAGAACGCGCGTTGCGCATCGAAGGCTCTTCCCTTGGTGTAGCTGACTACCCTGCTCAGGTAATCCCCGTCTCCATGCGACATCTCGGTTAGGCAGTCTTCTCGTTCTAGCCCGTACGCAGCCTCATACAGGCGGTGGAGGTGAGCGTCCTCCTTCAGCGGCCAATCCAATGAATCGAACAGGCCTTCGACGTCAACCACGAAGTGTCGGGTAGTCCAATCCCACAACGTGTGTAGGCCGTCAGCGATGACTCGCGCGCGAACACCGCTGTACAACACATAGTGCAGCCTCAGTTGGTCGGCAGACATTCGCCCGACGAGAGCCGCCCATGAAACTCCCGCGTCGTTTTCGCCGTCATTGGACCGGCCAGAGGCGAGGACGCCGCTCAGGTACTCAGCGACGAACTCATCATCGGACCACTGAGCTTTCTCGAACACCGCGGCAGCGACCCGAAGCGGCACGGCACCGGGGCTCTCCAAGTTAGTCTTCTTCTCGCCACGCTGGGCGATGCGTTCCACTCGGCGTCGGTACCGTTTGACCAGATTCTGCGCCGACTCCTCTGCGACTGGGCCTAGCCACTTGTTGAGAAGACCGCCCGCCGACTTGCTAAGTTCTCCGACCGCGCCCACGGCAGCAGTGGCAATTGGATCGACCATGCAGGCACCATATCGCGATCCTCCGACAAATTCGGAGCAAGGGTTTACCTCCCAGTTGCGCCAGGCGTAACACGGATAGGTGCGCTCCGAAATACGGGGACTACCTGGAAGGAACCCGACCATGGACACTAACGACAAGACCCGGGAAATCCGACTTCGCCGCGCAGCTCAGCGCCAGGGGCTGAGCCTGCACAAATCCCGGAGCCGCGACCCCCGCGCCATCGGTCACGGCCTCTTCCACATCGCTGATGGGAACAACACCGCCGTCGCCGGACACGGACTCACGGGCCACGAGATGAGCCTCGATGACGTGGAGGTATACCTGGCCGACGCGCAGGACTTCGATGTCCATTTTGAGAACTTCACCGGCCACGCCGAGCTGGAGCAGACGCGCCCCTTCTTGTGGTGGCAGGAACACTACCGCCTGGGCAATCGCACCTTCTCCGGCTGGATGCTTGCCGAACCCGCCGATTCACCTCGGGACCACTTCATCGGCGCTGGCCGCTGTGATCTCGCCTACGCGGCACTGAAGGCGCGCGCCGTGCTGAGCCAGTGGGCCGAGGACAGCGGCCGTTGATCTAACCGAGACTAGATATCCGCGCTACTCCGTGAGAACGATGTTGAAGGAGTCGCATGTTTTTCGCACGATGTCCTCAAGGTCGGTGTCTCGGATCGCGTCCAAAAGGAGACTCTCGCGATGAGTTGCCCGCTCCAGGACCGCGAGCACTTCAGGCTGAGTCGACAACCAGTCGCGACTGTCGATGTAAGAATCAGCACCTGGTTGATGCGCGCGCAACTGTGTGGCGAGACTCGTTGCTTCGTTCAGATAACTATCAATCAGTTCGACGAAGCGCGGCTTCTCGTCCTCTGCGTAGGCCTCCCACAGGATTGTGATGATGTCTAGATCGGTCGGAGCTCCGCCTGGCTCGCTGAGAAGCGCCTCGTACTGGTCATCCAGATACTCGACGGCTCTAGCTAGCTCGTATGCAGGCAATGACTCCCTCTTCTTGAACATCCGCTGAACTTCATCATCGAAGATTTCAACAACAGCAGTGAGACGGTGGATCACGCGGGTGATGCGGCGAGGCGGTGTGATAAGCCCCTTGTACAGGAGCTTATGCGAGACCACCGACCAAGCATCCTGCGAGCGAGTACGTATCTGAACCTCGCACAGGATCGGCCCCCCGACCGCATCCTTCGAGACACCGTCATCAACCGTCACGTGCGTACCGGCGTAGAAGAGCCTGTCGACATCCCCTGACTTCACCTCTGTGACGCAACTGGCCCAGCCGTATGCCTCCAATGCGCGGCGCGCGGCCTTGCAGTCTCGCTTAGTGGAGCAGATGACCCGGACTCCCACCTTGTCGGTGATCGATTCCCACTCACGGACCACGCCGGGTGTCTTGCTCAGTTTGCGTATCAAGCTCCGGGCGGCCTTCACGCGCGACGTGACGTAGTGCTCGCCCGCCACGGGGCCGACGATCTCTCGGACTTGTTTTCGGTACGCCCTATCTGCTTCCGTCAACATCGGGAGTGAGTCCGTGTAAATCTTCGCCGGAGAAGTCTGCGCGGCGCTCTTATCCGTCACCGCGGCCCCTTCGAGAGGTCGTAGCTCTCGGGGTTGTCATTGATGACGATACTGGTTTCGGTGACTTCGACGATGCCCGCATCTATTGCGCTGGAGCTTGCCTGGACGATCACCCCATGCCCCGTGCGTACCCGCAGCCCTCCGATGGAGCTTGACACGAGTGTCGTGTCCTTGCGAAATTCGTTGGCAAGCACCTGATGCGGTATCAACGCTCTCAGTTCGTCCCGGTCCTCCCGGTCGATGAAGTCACGAACGAAGCCCGAGACGTTCAAGTTCGGTGTGGGACTCTCGAGTACCGCCGCAACTGCGCCCCCGTAGCGAAGCTTCTTCTCATCGGAAAGTGAGGGGGACTTGAGGAAGCGACCCACGCTCTTTACAAAATCTTCCGTCAGCTTCTCGGCCTGGTGCACCAGTTCGAACCCGAGGTACCCGTCAAGGAAGTAATCGGCGTAGCCCTGTCCGTTCTGGCGGTCGACCATGAGACCCATCAGACGCTGGGTCGTTGGGTTGATCCATAGAAGTGCGATCTTGTACACCTGGGCGGCGCGTCCCAAGATCAGTTCGTCAAGGTGCTCAACCTCGAAAGAAATCACGCCGTCCGCATCGACCGACTGTCTCAGACGAACGCCTTCTTGGTGTTCGGCCTTCATTATCACCAAACGATCAATGGAGTCCGCGCGGGCGAGCGAGCAGAGGAAGACGCCCGCTGAAGCTGACCCGCCCTGCGATGCATGAAGGTGTTCCGCCATGCTCTGCGAGGCTGTCTCAAGTTGAGAGTGATCGAGCAGAACCGAGCGAGCCAAGTCCGGGATTGGGCTTCCTAGGTCGGTGTTGTAGACGATCTCGCGACCCTTCGCGAAGGATGGCTGAAGCATCTCCTCACGGATAAACCGATCCGTCTGAGGATTGAGAGTCGTTGGGTCCTGAGACAGCACAACCCTCGCACCGCCGTCAATGAATTTCCCCCGCGGGACTTCGTGGATCATCGTCGAGACAAGCGTGATTGGTGGAACAGTCGGCATCTTCGCCCCTCCATGCGTATGCGAGCATGCTACCCAGGCCCGGCCAACCCACTGCGACCAACATCCGGCCCGAACCGATGCACCCGCGTCCCTGGAGCATACTGGCCGTACACCAGAACCTGGCTCTGCCACTGATCCTTGTGACGTTCGCGCAGTCTCCACCGTTGTGATCGCTTCGCCTTCTGCGAAGCGGCGCAGCTAGAACTGCGGCAAGAGATGGTGCCGCTTCGCGACTTGGGCGCGGCATCTGGGCTGTGTGCTCGTCCCTGCTGGGGTGCCAGTCCAGCAGCCATACTGATGAGATGAGACGAGCTGCGGTCGCCGTTGCACTGTTCTTGCTGTCCATTGCCGGACTGGCGGGGTTGCAGTGCGATCCCCGCGGTCACACCCGCATGTGACGACGCAATGGTCGCCGCCGAGCAGGAGACGGGCGAGAACGAGACCGCTATCCTTGCCACCCTCGATGAGTGCGCGGACGCGGAGGACTGGATCGTTGGCTTGCAGGCCCGCCCCACAGCGGGCTCGTTCACCTCGTACACCAGGGCTGAGGCAATTGACTTCTTGGACCTCGCATGCATCCGACGCATCGACGCAGCCGTGTGCATCGACGCCGCAGAACGGGGACATCTCACGTTCGAGTTAGACGATCCACGTCTTCCTGATCTGCAGGTGCCACACCCCTGAAGAAACTCGCAGCGATACTTGCGAATCACTGATAGGTCTTGTGAACGTGCCAGCCATCCTCGCCCTTGTAGACGTCGAAAACGAACGTCACCCCGTCTTCGTCGGTCCCCTGAAATCGCCAGCCATACAGGCCATGATGAGCTTCGCCGGGAGTCACTGACCACGACGAGTGCCTCAGCCGCGTCGGAGTGTCCGAGACGCGCCAGCGTCGGCCCGCAAAGACCATCCGAGTAGGGACGTCGTCCGTCATCCAGAGGGTTGCGGCGTGGTCGACTGTCGGCGTGCTCATGGGTTAAGACCATAGAACAGATGTTCGAATCTTGCTACCCTCGAACATGCCGGGAAGGTGAGGTGCGGCGTGTGGGTGCAGGGGATCGACTGAAGTACTCGAACGACATTCGCGCTCAGCGCGCCGCGGTCATTGCAGCCGCGAAGCGTGGGCCGCTCCAGTCGCTCTCGGATCGAGAACTGGCGCTGAGGGAGACGCCAGTCACCATCTACCCACATGCACTACAGCGAACAGTGCGAGCGTGGGTTCGATTCGGAGCTGAGGCCGTCCGGGTGGACGCGAGGCTCGTGCGTTCGACGCCGACCGCCGCAGGAATCGAGTTTCGAGCCGAGGGACAGACGTTTCGGTGCTGGGTCTGGGGCAATGCCATTCAGCTCGCCGACCATGAAGGCGTGAGTTCACTCTCGCCGACCTGAACCGCTGCCGCTGGCCGACGACGATAAGTTACTGCCTTCCGCCGCGCGAGTTTCCCCAGAGACCCGCACGGCGGAAGGGTAGAGCTTGGATGCGGTGAGTCCCCAGGAACCGCATCACTGCCGCTCTGGGACGAAGAGTAGCCTCTGCTCTCCGCGTGCGTCTAGATGAAGACGGTGTACAAGAATCGGCGCACGTGTCCAGCGGCCTGCCGCCGCATCCCTTCACGCCGCGACAGGCCGCCAGTGTTGCGGAGGCTCAGCCGCGCCGTCCCCAGACGCGCGACCCCATCCGCAGCGACCGACCTTATGCCGACACGCGCGAGGAGTGAAAGGGGTACCGATATATCGCTCATTTCGGTATGTTGACGCCTAGATCGCAGAAAGCAGCGATCTACCGGGCCGGTGAAGTCCCCAGCAACACCGGCAGGTGGCCCCGAGGGTTCCCCAGACCTGCCGGGGCCACCGCCCACTCTGATAGCTCGCTGACGCGGGCACACGAACCCCAAGCGAAGCCATGCCCACCGATGAGCACCCCGTAGGCCCGACGCAGCAAGATCGCGACGTGCTCATCCGCCATCTCGACGAGCTAATCGACCGCGATTGGGTCTGCGAAGCGAACACGTTTGAGTATGTCGGTGATGGTCCGCTGTGGATACTAGTGACCGTCGACGACGGCATCGTGTCAGTGCACCATCGGGAGTCCGAGGGAGAGGACCTTCGGGTCTCGCACTTCATCGGTTACCAACTGGTGGAAAAGGCTGTGGCATTCACGAATAGACTCCGTGGCTCCCCGTCGTAGCGGCGAGCCAGGTCGCCTCACGCGCGCTGATTCATGCTTTACGGATTCGCTTCGTCGCCTTCCTGGGACGCAGCAGCGGCAGCAATAGCAGCCTTGCGCCGCAGGTACGACTCGTGATGTTGAACGCGCCTGCGCTCCCGGCGCTTCTTCTCCTCGGCAGAGAGCGACGTGGCCCCGGCCTGGCGCTCCGCCTCCAGTATCACCGCGGCGGATGCAGCCTTTGCGATCTCGATGGCGTACTCCGGGTCCTGCCGGAAGGCGACATCAGCGAGTTTCCACAGATGACGCATGCGCGCATGCATCCGTGCCTCGGGGTCGATCTCGATCTCCCCGTTCGCGATCATCTCGTCGAGGTCGGCGGGCGTGTCCATGCCGTCCGTGTTAGGTCGCATCGCGCTCTCCAGCTCGGAGCCACGCATCGACATCGGACTGCCGGTAGCGGATGCGCCCACCCGCGTGGATGAAGCGCGGACCAGTCCCCCGATATCGGAGCTGGGCAAGCGCAGGAACCGACCGACCGAGATAGGTGGAGACCTCGCGCGGCGTGAGTAGTCGGGAGCCCCCGTTATTGTTCGTCATATCCGTGATACGCCCCCGATGCGCGAGAGAGCAAGGATGAGCACGAAAGTTTGGATCGCTGACACCTGGCTTTACTCCAACGGAGAGCGGAAGGGTGAGAAGAAGCCGGGCTACGGCACTGGCCAGCGCTGGCGTGTCGTCTGGATCGATCCCGACACCAACCACGAGCGGTCCCAGAGCTTCCCGAAGAAACCTCAGGCCGAAGCACACAAGACGTTCGTGGAGAACTCCCTTCGAGAGAACAGCTACACCTCCCCCGAGGTCGCCGCGATGACCGTGGCCGACGCCGTCGAAGCCTGGATGAACTCGAAGAAGAATCCCGGCGAGGCGAGCCGCAGCACCTACCGCGACCGCATCGAGAACTACGTCCTGCCTCGATGGGGAAGCACTCGCCTGAGCGCCGTCAGACGCACCGACGTGGACACGTGGGTCTCTGCCCTCCAAGACGGCTCAGCGCCCCGCAGAGAGGGCGTGAGAGGCGCGCAGCGGCCCTTGAAGCCTGCGACCATCGACGCCGTTCTCGTGCCGTTCATCGCCGGGCTGAGGTTCGCCGTCCAGGAGGGCTGGATCAGACGCAATCCCGCGTCGGGAGTCGAGACGCCGCGCATCGAGTCTGAACCCGTGATCTTCCTGACCTACACCGAGCTGGAGAAGCTGATCGAGTCGATGCGAATCACCGCGACCGCACAGGATGCCCTCCTCGTCGGCATCATGGGCAACGTCGGCCTGCGCCCCGGTGAGGCGTTCGCGCTCGACGTCGGAGACGTTGATCTGGCTCGTCGCCGCATCTCGATCTCGAAGACATTCACGGTCAATGGCAAGCGCGCTCCCATCATCGGCAAGACGCCCAAGACCCGCGCGGGCATCCGCGAGGTACCCATCCCCCCGCACCTCGTGGATGACCTTCGCGCGCAGATCGCCAAGCGCCCCAAGGCGGCCCCGTTGTTCGTGAACCGTGAGGGCAAGCACGAGAGCACCGCGAACTGGCGCAACCGGCAGTGGAAGAAGGCGACCGAGGCGGCGAAGTCCCCCACGGGGCTCACCCCGAAGGGGCTACGGCACACCGCAGCGTCGCTCGCAATCGCGGCCGGGGCCGATGTGCTCATGGTCCAGAAGATGTTGGGCCATGCCGACGCCAAGGAGACGCTCAACACCTATGCGAAGTTGTTCCCGGACCGCATGGACGAGGTTACTGCGAAGATGACGAAGGCGCGAGATCGAGCGCTCCGAAAGGCCTCGAAGAAGGCGAATCCTGAGCCGTCCTGACTAGCGGGATGGGCGAGCGCATCCTGACTGCATCCTGACTGGGCATTCATCAGCAGCAAGCAAAAATCCCCCGATCTGGCGAGAGATCAGGGGATTTTCGTGCACCCCCTCGGACTTGAACCGAGAACCCACTGATTAAGAGTCAGTTGCTCTGCCGATTGAGCTAGAGGTGCGTGGTCTGGGATGACCCCGACCGAGGAATTACATTACCAGCCGATCGGTCCCATGCGAAATCGACGCGACCCCGGGCGTGGCCCGTCGTCACACGAGGTAAGGGTGGCCGAAGGACCCTCTGGCCCGCCGGTCCCAGCGACTATTCTTGGAGCGTGACAGCCTCCCTCCCCGCCGACTCTCTGCGCCGCGACCTCGAGCTCGCCCTTCGCCTGGCCGACGCCGCAGATGCCGAGTCACTCGCGCGCTTCGACTCCGCCGACCTCGAGATCTCGACGAAGGCCGACAACTCGCACGTCACGGATGCCGACCTCGCGACAGAGCGTGCGATTCGCAGCATCCTCGAGACGGAGCGACCCGACGACGGGATCTTCGGCGAGGAGTACGGCGCCCAGGGCAGCACGCATCGGCAGTGGATCATCGACCCGATCGACGGTACCGCGAACTACCTCCGCGGAGTTCCGCTCTGGGGCACGATGATCGCCCTCGCGATCGACGGGGTACCGCAGGTCGGCGTCGTCAGCATGCCGGCCCTCCAACGGCGCTGGTGGGCGTCGGCAGGTTCCGGGGCGTGGACGGCCACCGACGGCGAACCTCGACCGCTGAAGACCTCGTCGGTGGCGTCGCTGGACGATGCGAGCGTGAGCTTCCAGAGCATCGCCCAGTGGTCGGATGCCGGCCACCTCGACACGCTGCTCGCACTGGCGGGACGCGTCTGGCGCGATCGCGCGTACGGCGACGTCTTCGCCTACATGCTTCTCGCAGAAGGACGCCTCGACATGGTCGCGGAGTTCGATGTGAAGGAGTATGACATCGCAGCGGCAGTCCCGATCGTGCGGGAGGCCGGCGGAAGGATGACCTCCTTCGACGGCGACGAGACGATCTCCGCGCGCTCGACGCTTGCCACCAACGGCATCCTTCACGACGACTTCCTCAGCTTCCTGCACGACTGACCGAACCCCGAGGCCCGCGATGACCACTCGCACCCTTTCCGCCGTCATCGGCGGACTGCTGGTCGTGGCGTGCCTGACCTCCTGCGCCGCCCCTGCGGAGCCGCTCGAGACTCCCCCCGCGGCATCGACGGCCCCGACTTCCGGTAACGGTGTAGAGCCCCCGGTCACCCCGACGCCGACGGCACCCGCAGCAGAGATCTCGTGCGAGTCCATGATCTCCACGGGCACGGTCGAGGCGTTGACCGGCGCGGGCTGGACGGCCAAACCGAAGGACTTCGTCGTCGGCGACGTGGAGCTCACCGAGGGGCTGCTCTGCTTCTGGGCCGACTACTCCGTCGGCTCCGATCACGGCCAGCTCTACGGGTGGTCGCAGATCACCTCCGACGATGCGTCCAGCGCCCAATCAGCACTTCTCGAGGGAGGATGGCGACGCGAGGACGGGCCCGAGGGCACGTACTTCACCGAGGACCCGCGGTACTCGATGGGTACCGACGACGATGGCTACGGCATGACGTATCTCTTCGGTGACGGATGGGTGAAGCTCGCGGACACCAAGCAGGGCCTCGTTCTCATCGAGTGGACCGGCTAGCGAGTTCGGGACTCCGCTCGGCTCCTCGCGTGGCACCCTCGACACATGACAACTCTCTCGCTGCGCCTGTGGCAGGACGACGATCTGCCCCTGCTCCACCGGGCGAACACGCCGGCGATGACCTCGCATCTGAACGGTCCCGAGTCGCCTCAGCAGATCGACGATCGTCACACGCGGTACCTTCGCTACCTCAAGACCGGCGAGGCACGGATGTTCGTGGTTCTTCTGGGCACGGACCCCGTGGGCTCGATCGGCTACTGGAAGGTCAGCTGGCACGGCGAGCCGGCGTGGGAGACGGGCTGGTTCGTGCTGCCGGAGGCGCAGGGTCAGGGCATCGCCGCTCAGGGACTCGCCCTTCTCATCGAGGACCTGCGCGCGCACGACGATGGCCGTCGCTTCCTGGTCGCATTCCCCGGGGCAGACAATCCCGCCTCCAACGCGGTGTGCCGCCGCGCCGGTTTCCGCCTCGTCGGCTCAACCACCGAGGTGTTTCGCGAACAGCAGTTGGCGATCAACGAGTGGGTTCTCGATCTCGCTCACGAAGACACCGGGCAGGATGCAAAAGGCCCGTCTCTCCGGTGATCACCGGAGAGACGGGCCTCTTGATTTGCGACAGCGACCTGGTGGAGCTGGGGGGAATCGAACCCCCGTCCAACGCTGAAAATCCACGCCTTCTCCGGGCGCAGTCTGTAAAGACGTTCTACTCGGCTCCGACCTTTGTCACAGACACCTAAGTCGACGAGCCCAGCCTGGGAAGAGTCCCGTGCGACGTCCAGACGCCGTCGCACAGCAAGATTCCTAGATGACGCCAGGGTCCGTGACGGAATCACACACGGTCTGACGGACTATCGGGCTCGCTTATGCAGCGAGGGCGAAGTCGTTGCGCTTGGTTTCGGCAACTATTTTTTTGCAGAGAGCGTTTACGAGATAACTCTGCATCCTCGGCCCGCTTCTCGTGGATATACAGGCGCTGTCGAAACCGATCAGCCCCGTGATCCTTCTCTCGAAGGAGCCGCTGTCGCACTGTGGAGTTTTTTACCCGGACGTTGATGGCCCGAGCATCACAGCTTACAACGTCGGCGGCACGTCCGCCATTCCCGGCTGCCGGGTCTGCTGGCGTAGAGTCGCCGCATGAGCGAAGTCACGGTCACCGTCCGCGGCGAGCACGAGGCGCGCATCGCGCCCGAGCGCGCCACTATCCTCGTCAGCGTGCATGCAGAGGGACCGGAGCGTACCTCCGTGGTCGAGCACGTCATGAACCTCGCCGAACCGGTGCGCAACAGCATCGCCGAACGCACGGATGCCGGGACCGTGGTCGACTGGACCAGCAAGCGTCTCTCCGTGCGAGCAGAACGGCCGTGGAACAACGACGGCAAGCGGCTCGCCCCGGTGTACTACGCGAGCATCGACTTCACCGCGACTTTCTCCGAGGCATCCGAGCTCTCGATCTGGGTGTCGGACATCTCCCTCTGGGACGGAGTCGAGGTCGGGTGGGTGAACTGGCACCTCACTCCCCGCACCATCGCGCGCGTCGAGAGCGAGGTCGCCGCGGCGGCTGTCGGCGTCGCGGTCTCACGCGCCCAGGCATACGCGAGTGCGCTAGGGCTGGGTGAGGTCACGCCGCTGGAGATCGCGGACGTCGGACTCATCTCCTCGGGACAGCCGGCACCCGCTGTCGCCATGATGAAGTCCCGAGTCGGCGCCTTCTCGGCGGACGCCGCGCCCGCCATGGAGTACGAGCCCGACGAGATCGTCATCGCTGCGACCGTGGAGGCTCGCTTCCTCGCGCGCTGAGCGGGCCGGATCGAGGTCAGCCGGTAAACGGCGCCAACTCGGCCGCCAGACGCTCGGACACCCGAGCATGCACGGCCGTTCCGGCCTCGCGGTGCTCGACCGAGAGCAGCATCCCCGTCTCATGGATCGCCGCGACCAGGTCGCCGCGATCGTAGGGAATGACGGCGTGGACCTCGATGGCGGGCTTCGGCAGCGCCTCCTCGATCGCGGCGCGGAGCTCGGCGATGCCCTCGCCGGATCGCGACGACACGAACTGCGCGCGCGGCTCCAGACCGCGCAGCACCAGACGCTCGTCGTCACCGATGAGATCGGCCTTGTTGAAGACCACGATCTCCGGCATGTCCCGGACACCGACATCGCCCAGCACATCGCGGACGGTCTTCAGCTGCCCGGCAGGATCGGGGTGTGAGGCGTCGACCACGTGCAGCACGACGTCGGCCTCGCCGACCTCCTCGAGCGTCGAGCGGAAGGCCTCCACGAGCTGATGAGGCAGATTGCGTACGAAGCCCACCGTGTCGGTGAAGGTGTACACGCGGCCGTCTGTCGTCTCGGAACGACGCACGGTGGCATCCAGGGTGGCGAACAGAGCATTCTCGACGAGCACACCGGCGCTGGTGAGGGCGTTGAGCAGACTCGACTTGCCGGCGTTCGTGTACCCCGCGATCGCGACCGAGGGGATCGTGTTGCGCTTGCGCTCGGCGCGCTTGGCCTCCCGCGCCGGACCGAAGTCGCGGATCTGCCGACGAAGCAGCGCCATCTTGGTGCGGATGCGGCGGCGATCGAGTTCGATCTTCGTCTCACCGGGACCACGGGATCCCATGCCGGCACCGCCGGCACCGACCTGTCCACCGGCCTGACGGCTCATCGAATCACCCCAGCCGCGGAGGCGGGGAAGAAGGTACTCGAGCTGCGCGAGCTCGACCTGCGCCTTTCCCTCGCGACTCTTCGCGTGCTGACTGAAGATGTCGAGGATCACGGTCGTGCGGTCGATGACCTTGACCTTCACGACGTCTTCCAGGGCACGGCGCTGGCTCGGGGCGAGTTCCGTGTCGGCGATCACCGTGTCGGCGCCGACGGCAGCGACGATGTCCTTGAGTTCCTGAGCCTTGCCTCGCCCGAGGTACGTGGCAGCATCCGGATGAGGACGACGCTGCAGCACGCCGTCGAGGACGACGGCACCCGCCGTCTCGGCGAGAGCAGCGAGCTCCCGCAGCGAGTTCTCGGCGTCTTCCTGCGCACCCTGCGGATACACGCCCACGAGCACCACGTTCTCGAGACGCAGCTGGCGGTACTCGACCTCAGTGACGTCTTCGAGCTCCGTGGAGAGACCCCCGACACGGCGAAGCGCGTGGCGATCCTCGAGGTCCCATTGGTTGCCGTCTGTGGTCGAGTGCGCCGCCGTCGACGAATCCTGCAATGCCTGAGCTGCACCGAAGACGCGCACCTCCGAACGCTTCTCTGCGTTCGCGAGCACGCGGTCGACTGCTTCGTCATCCATGGAGGGGATCGTGGTCTCCGTCATCCGTTCCTGATCTCTGCTTTCGTTGCGAGCCTTAACCTTAGCCCGGGGTGTCCGGTACGCTCACCGTATGGGGTCCGACCACTACTTCACTGCGGCCCCGGCAAGCCCCGAGAATCTGCGTTCGATCCGTGTGTCGCTCGCAGGCCGTGAGCTGGATGTCACCACCGCCGGTGGCGTCTTCAGCCCGGATCGATTGGATGCCGGCACCGCAGTGCTTCTCGCCAACATGCCCCCGGTGCCCCCGGGAGGTCATCTTCTCGACCTCGGCAGCGGCTGGGGGCCGATCAGCCTCTCGATGGCCCTTGCTGCTCCGCACGCGACGGTCTGGGCCGTCGACGTGAATGAGCGGGCTCTGGATCTCGTTCGCCGCAACGCGGCTTCCCTCGGCCTCACCAATATCAACGCATCGCTGCCCGATGATGTTCCCGAGGATGTCACGTTCCGTACAATCCGCTCCAACCCGCCGATCCGGGTGGGGAAGAACGAGCTGCACGGACTGCTCGAACGCTGGATCCCTCGCCTCGACGACCGCAGCGATGCGTGGCTCGTCGTGCAGCGGAATCTCGGCGCAGACTCGCTGCAGCGGTGGATCGGAGCGACCTTCCACCCGGGATACAGCGTGTTCCGCACCGCGACCGGCAAGGGCTATCGCATCCTCAAGGTCCGCAAGCACGGCACCCCGCAGACGGAACCCATCGCGCTCAGCTGACGAGATCGACCTCGCCCTGGAAGACCAACTGAGCGGGCCCGGCCAGCGCGACGTGCTCGCCGTCTTCGGCGGGGAACATGCGCACGCTCAGCGTGCCTCCCGGCACCTCGACCTGCCAGTTGTTCGGCGCCTGCTCGCCAGCCCAGAACCGCACGGCCAGGGCAGTCGCTGCCACCCCCGTGCCGCAGCTGAGGGTCTCCCCCACGCCGCGCTCGAACACGCGCATGCGCACGTGTCCGATGCCATCCCGGACCAGAGGCTCCCCTGGAACGACGAACTCGACGTTCGCGCCGGCCGGGAGCAGAGGATCCAGATCGGGGGCGCGGTGGAGCTCCACCGCCGCGAGCTCGGCCTCCGACGCGAGGGCGACGACGACGTGCGGGTTGCCGACGTCGATCCCCAGCCCCGGACGGGTGACCGTCAAGCCGTCGACGCGCACGAGGGGATCATCACCCGACAGCTTCCACCGGCCGAGATCGACCTGGTAGCCGGTCGCGCTCCTGGTGACATCTCGGACGCCGGCCCGCGTGCCGATGGGGAGCGTGGAGCCCTGTTCGATCGTCGCGAGCCCCGACCTGACCAGGAAGTGAGCGAACACGCGGATGCCGTTGCCGCACATCTCGGCGATCGAGCCGTCAGCATTCCGGTAGTCCATGAACCACTCCGCGTCGGGCTCTTCCGCGAGTGCGGCCGCGCCGACATCGATCGAAGAAGAACGCACCACACGCAGAATGCCGTCGGCGCCGATCCCGAAGTTCCGGTCGCAGAGCACAGCCACCTGCTCCACCGACAGCTCGAGCTCACCGTCCGGATCGGCGATGATGATGAAGTCGTTGCCCGTGCCTTGCCCCTTGGTGAATGCGACCATGAGCCCAGTCTAGGGAGTGCCGACCGGCTGCTCGGCACGCGCGTCTCCGTCGTACCTCACCCGGTATCGACCACACAGGAAGCTGCGGTTGCGGGCCACCTCGAGCAGCTCGAGGTCGAGCGCGCGCGGCAGCAGAGGAGCACCCGAACCGAGCGTCACCGGCGCATACTGCACCCACACCTCGTCGAGCAGACCCGCATCTGCGAACTGCCCCGCGAGGTCACCGCCACCGACGATCCACAGATCCTTGTCGCCGGCGGCCTCCACCATCTCGGTGTGCACGCTGCGCACATCGTGCTGCGTCAGCCGGACATCGGCTCCCTCGGGAACCTGAAGCTCGCGGTGCGTGAACACCCAGGTCGGCTGAACGTAGCCCCACCGCCCTTCCTCGTGGCGCATCACCCACTCGTAGGTCGAGGCGCCCATCGCCAGCGCTCCGATGTTCTTCTCGAACCCCTGGTAGGCCATGGGGCCGTCGTGGTCGATGTCCTGTCTGAGCAGCCAATCGAGCGAATGCTCGGCGGTGGCGATGAACCCGTCGAGGCTGGAGGCGGTGAAGTAGTGGGTCGTCATCCCCTCACAGTGGCACCAGCCACCGACATCACTCGCCGCTGTCCCCGGTCCCGAGGAGCGAACCCGCGTCGCCGGGCGCGTCGAGCCACTCGATCTCGGCGTAGCGCTTGAACCACGACACCTGACGCCGCGCGTACCGCCGAGTGAGCGCCTGCGTCTCTGCGATGGCCTCGGTCTCGGTGAGCCGTCCGTCGAGCTGTCCGAGGGCCTGCGCGTACCCGATGGCGCGTCCCGCCGTGGCCCCGCGCTCCAGCCCTCGCTCGCGGAGACCGGCCACCTCGTCGACCAACCCGTCGTCCCACATCCGCCTGACCCGCGCGTCGAGCCGCTCGACGAGCACCGGCCGATCGACGTGGAGCCCGATGATCCGGGTGTGCGGATGCCACAGCACCGGTCGCTCGGGCAGCGCGGCACCGTGCGTCGCGCTCCCCTGCTCGAGGACCTCCAGTGCCCGCACGATGCGTCGGCCGTTGTGAGGGTCGACACGCGCAGCGGCCACCGGATCGGCCACGCGAAGCCTTTCGAGCAGAGCGGCGGGGCCATCGGATTCCAAATCGCGCTCGAGACGCTCGCGGACCGCAGGGTCCCGGGGCGGGAAGTGGAATTCGTAGAGGACGCTCGACACGTAGAGGCCGGACCCGCCGACGAGGATCGCGTCACCGCCGCGCTCATGGATCGCTGCGACCGCCGATCGAGCTCGCGGCTGGTACCAGGCGACGGCGGCATCCTGGTCCACCTCCCGCACGTCGAGAAGGTGGTGCGGGATCCCGCGCCGTTTCGCCTCGGGGAGCTTTGCCGTGCCGATGTCCATGCCCCGGTAGAGCTGCATGGCGTCGGCGTTCACGATCTCCGACGGATTCCCCTGGGCTCGCAGCGTCGCGGCCAGCTCCAGCGCGAGATCGCTCTTGCCTGTGCCGGTCGCGCCGACGATCGCCCAGAGCCGGGCCGGTCGCGTCACACGCCGACGCGGAGAGTCGGGAGACCGAGCGAGACAGCCCGGGGCCCGCCGTCCGCGCTGGGCGCTGGCACTGCGCAGGATTCCGCCTGCCCGCGGTCCCAGGCGTCTCCCCCGCGAGTGCGGCGGATTCGCAGCGGCTGCCCCGTGGGGTCATCCGCGAGCAGATGGAACGGGGCACCGTGCGTGATCGTCACGGTCACCACATCGCCAGGACGGGGAAGATCGGAACCGGGGGTGACCTCGAAGTGGACCAGACGGTTGTCCTCGCCGCGGCCGGTGAGACGGTGGGTCTCGGCGTCCTTCTTGCCTTCACCGGTCGACACCAGCACCTCGACCTGTCGACCGACCTGCTTCTGGTTCTCCTCCAGGGAGATGCGCTCCTGGAGGGCGAGCAGCCGGTTGTAGCGCTCCTGCACGACCTCCTTCGGAACCTGATCCTCCATTGTCGCGGCCGGCGTGCCTTCGCGAATCGAGTACTGGAACGTGAACGCGCTGGAGAAACGCGCTTGCTCGACCACACGCATGGTGTCCTCGAAGTCCGCATCGGTCTCGCCCGGGAACCCGACGATGATGTCGGTCGTGATCGCCGCATGCGGCATGCGGTCGCGAACTCTGTCGAGGATGCCGAGGAATCGCTCACTGCGGTAGGACCGGCGCATCGCCTTGAGGATGCGATCGCTGCCCGATTGCAGAGGCATGTGCAACTGAGGCATCACGTTCGGCGTCTCCGCCATGGCATCGATGACGTCGTCGGTGAAGGCCGCGGGGTGCGGGCTCGTGAACCGGATGCGCTCCAGGCCGTCGATCTCTCCGGCGGCGCGCAGCAGCTTGCCGAAGGCCTGCCGGTCACCGAACTCGACGCCGTAGGAGTTGACGTTCTGTCCGAGCAGAGTGACTTCGATCGCACCGTCGTCGACGAGCAGGCGGATCTCGTTCAGGATGTCGCCGGGGCGTCGATCCTTCTCCTTGCCGCGCAGGCTCGGGACGATGCAGAACGTGCAGGTGTTGTTGCAGCCGACCGAGATCGACACCCATCCGCTGTGGGCCGAGTCGCGCTTCGTCGGGAGGGTCGAAGGGAACACCTCGAGCGACTCGAGGATCTCGAGCTCCGCGTCGCCGTTGTGCCGTGCACGCTCGAGCAACCCGGGGAGCGACCCCATGTTGTGGGTGCCGAATACCACGTCGACCCAGGGCGCCTTGTCGAGCACAGCCTGCTTGTCCATCTGCGCGAGGCAGCCGCCCACGGCGATCTGCATGCCTTCCTTGCGGCGCTTCACGGAGGCGAGGTGTCCGAGCGTCCCGTAGAGCTTCCCGGCCGCGTTGTCGCGAACCGCGCAGGTGTTGATGATGACGACATCCGCCTCAGCCCCGTCGGCGGCTCGGGTGTACCCGGCACTCTCCAGGGATCCCGACAGACGCTCGGAATCGTGGACGTTCATCTGACAGCCGAAGGTGCGTACTTCATAGGACCGCTGCCGGCCGTCGACGTCGACGGCCGCCGACGATGCCGCGATGATCGTCGGTTCGCTACGAGGGATAGTCATGATGATCCCATTGTACGAGCGGATGGGAGACGTCGGAGCGGCGCGGCTCAGTCGGAATCGACGAAGCGGACGCCCGAGGAGCGACCGCCCGTCGCCACCTCGCGTAACGCCGTCTTCGCCGCGTTCATCGCCACGGACCCGTTGTACCCGCGGCGCGAGAGCTGGCCGATGAGGCGGCGCACAGCGGTGTCGTTGTCGAGCCGGCTCATGGACTGCGCCTTCGAGCGGGCGAACTCCAGCGCACGTTCCGAGTCGTCGTCGGGCAGGTCGTCGAGCGCTGCGTCGATCACGTCGCGGGGTATGCCACGCAACGACAGTGCTCGCGACAGTGCCACCCGGCCCTGTCCTTTGCGCTCCACACCCGACGACACGAGCAGCTCAGCGAGCACCGCGTCGTCGAGATAGCTGCGGCGGCAGAAGTCATCGATCACGTCATCGATCTGGGAGGAATCGAGGTGATGCCCTCGCAGAACCAGGCGGGCCTCTGAGATCGAGAGCGACTTGGACCTGAGCTTGCGCAGCAACGCCTCCTCGGCCACCGCGCGGAGTTCTTCGCGAGACGGACCCTGCTCGGCGTCGACTCCCTCGTCCTGCGTTCCGCGCAGTGCGCGCAACCGCGGAGCGATGCTCTTCGACGCGGACCTCTCGGTCGTCGACGGCTCTGAGGCGGCCTGCGCCGACGCAGCCGCCCGCGCTGCCGCGCCTCGAGCGGGATGACGCTCGCTCGGAGTGCCGGCATCGCCCGAGTCCTCGGCGCCGTTCGAGTTCGCGGTGTCCCACGCCGACCGCCACAGACCCGAGTCGCCGGTGCGTCGGGGTACGACCTTCTCCGCGTGATCCGTCTCCTTCGCGCGATCCGTGTCATCAGCGGGAGGGGCCAGCCGGGACGGCGCGTCAGTCGAGGACGCCTTCTTGCCGAAGAGAGGGATGATGGGGGCGATCCGTTCCGAATCGCCCCCACGTGTGTCGTTCATCAGGCCGGACGACGCTCGGCCAGCTCGTCAGTCGCTTCCGGTGCGGCGATTGCTCCGCCGATACCGAGCTTCTGCTTGATCTGGGTCTCGATGGCCAGAGCGATATCCGGATTGTTGAGCAGGAACGTGCGCGCGTTCTCCTTGCCCTGTCCGAGCTGATCGCCGTCGTAGGTGTACCACGAACCGGACTTCTTCACGATGCTGTGCTCGACGCCGAAGTCGATCAGGCTGCCCTCGCGGGAGATGCCGATGCCGTAGAGGATGTCGAACTCGGCCTGCTTGAAGGGCGGAGCCATCTTGTTCTTGACGACCTTGACCCTGGTGCGGTTACCCACCGCGTCGGTGCCGTCCTTCAGCGTCTCGATCCGGCGGATGTCGAGTCGCACCGAGGCGTAGAACTTCAGAGCCTTACCGCCGGCGGTGGTCTCGGGAGAACCGAAGAACACGCCGATCTTCTCGCGCAGCTGGTTGATGAAGATCATGGTGGTGTTGGTCTGGTTCAGCCCGCCGGTGAGCTTTCGCAGCGCCTGCGACATGAGGCGCGCCTGCAGACCCACGTGCGAGTCACCCATCTCGCCCTCGATCTCGGCACGAGGCACGAGAGCCGCCACCGAGTCGATGACGATGAGGTCGATCGCTCCGGAACGCACGAGCATGTCGGCGATCTCGAGAGCCTGCTCACCGGTGTCGGGCTGCGAGACGAGCAGAGCATCGATGTCGACGCCGAGCTTGGCCGCGTAGTCGGGGTCGAGCGCGTGCTCGGCATCGATGAACGCGGCGATGCCGCCGGCGCGCTGTGCGTTGGCGATGGCGTGCAGGGTGAGCGTCGTCTTACCGGAGGACTCCGGGCCGTAGATCTCCACGATGCGGCCACGCGGAAGGCCGCCGACGCCGAGGGCGACGTCGAGGGCGATGGAGCCGGTCGGGATGACCGCGACGGGGGCACGATCATCGCTGCCCAGCCGCATGACGGAGCCCTTGCCGAACTGGCGGTCGATCTGGGCGAGTGCTGTCTCGAGGGACTTCTCGCGGTCGGCGGGTGATGGCATGGTCTGCTCCTTCTGCTCGCGTGGTGCCGCCTGTAGGCTGCCGCGGCGCTTCCGATTGGGAGCAACTCTCCGACAAGGCGTATGGCTCTTCGGCCTGTTCTTCACCGTAGGAGCAACCACCGACATTGAGTCGGACAGTCGATCGGATTGTGCGGAACGAACCTCAGTGACCACTTGTGCAGAACACTACGCGCTCTTCGAACACATCTTCGACGACACGCCGCGATTCGCTGAGCGAAAACCGGCACACCTCGAACGTGGATGAGCGGTCAGCGCCGCCGCGGCTCCTGACGGCCTGCGCCGTGACGGCGGTTCTCCGGAACATCCATCTCCGTGCAGAGCGCGAGCCAGATGTCGCGCGGCGGTTCGCCGTCGGACAGCGCCTCGACCGACGTGCGATTGCCCAGATCGGACAAGACGAGGTCGTTGATCAGCGACGCCGCGCGCCCCTGGAACTCCGTCTCGACGGCGCGGAGGAATTCACTGCGACGCATACTGTCTCCTGAGCGTGCTGGACGTCAGTGCAGCGAGAGCTCGGGCTCGATCGATGCGACCAGATCGTCGGGGACCACGTCGGGGAACACCTGAATGCCCTCGAGCACGGAGATTCGGTCGCCGACCTCGCGCATGATCGTGGAGATGGGCACGTCGAGGGCGTCCGCGACCGACGCGAGGATCTCGCTCGATGCTTCCTTCTGCCCCCGCTCGACCTCGCTGAGGTAGCCCAGCGCGACGGAAGCCTTGCTTGCGACCTGCCGGAGCGTGCGCCCCTTCTGCAGGCGGAAGTCCCTCAGCACATCGCCGATTTCCTGTCGTACAAGAATCATCGGAACCTCCTCCCCGTTCGATACCCCGAGGTCTCCCTCAGTGAGAAAGCCAGTCTAACGCCCCTGGCTGGCACAGAATCTACCCCTGCACTCTGTGGTTTGAATGTGAGCACATCGAGGATAACCGCGCCGTGCCGGCCACTATTCCCCGATCACGTCGAGGAGCGCAGAGAGCACGGCTGTGACCGACTCATCGCGGATATGCGCCCGGTCGCCGTCGAGGTGGAGCTCTCGTGTCCAAGTCCCCTCAGGGGTGACGAGACCGAGGTGGACCGTTCCGACCGGCTGTCCGTCGGGCGAGTCCGGGCCGGCGATCCCCGTGGTGGAGATCCCGACGTCTGCCGCCCTGCCGTCGACGCGCACAGCCCGCCGCACGCCCTGTGCCATCTGCAGGGCCACGCCGGAGTGCACGGGACCGTGCTGTGCCAGCAGCTCGTCGTCGACGCCGAGCAGAGTGTGTTTGACGGGGGTCGAGTAGGCCACGACTCCCCCGAGCAGCACATCCGATGCCCCGGGAACCGACACGAGTTCGGCACAGACTGAGCCGCCGGTGAGGGACTCCGCGACGCCCAGCGTCCACCCTCGGCTGCGGAGTGCGGACAGCACCCGCGCCGCCGGCGTGACGGTCACGCCTTCTGCCGCGAGCCGCGCACCTGCGCGATCACGTAGTCGATACCGCTCACGACGGTGAGGATCAGAACGATGATCATGAGAACGGCGGTGATCAGCGTCCACGGTCCGAGGCCGATGAAGACGTGCAGCGGAAGCAGCGCCCATCCGAGAGCCACAGCCTGGACGGCGGTCTTGATCTTGCCCATCCACGCAGCCGCGACCACGTGTTCGCTGGCCACCATGAGGCGATGGACCGTGATACCCCACTCGCGCGCGAGGATGATCGCGACGATCCACCACTGGAGTTCCCCGAGGCTCGCGAGGCCGATGAATCCCGCACCGGTGAGCAGCTTGTCGGCGATGGGATCCCACAGCTTGCCGAACTCGCTGACGATGTCGTACTTGCGAGCCAGATAGCCGTCGATCCAGTCGGTCGAGATCGCGACGATGAACAGGATGCCGGCGGCCCAACGCAGCCCCTCTTCCGGCAGCCCGTACGTTCCGCCGAGCATGAGCAGCACGAAGAAGACGACCGCGAGCGGGATCCGTGCGATGGTGATGGCGTTGGGCAGCTGCCGAGGGATCGCCATCAGTCGCGCCCCGTCAGGCCCCAGGCGTCTTCATCGCCCTCAGCCTCGACGACGGGAAGATCACGGAACTGGGCTTCCACCGGGTCATGCGGGGTCGCCGCGGAGGCACTCGGCATCGATGGCGCCGTCGGGGCCGCCGGCACGTCGTCGCCGCGCAGCTTGGCCATCACCTGAGGCAGCTGCTCCGCGGTGGCCAGCACATCTCGGGCCTTGGAGCCCTCGGACGGGCCGACGATCTCGCGGGATTCCAGCAGATCCATCAGTCGTCCGGCTTTGGCGAAGCCCACGCGGAGCTTGCGCTGCAGCATCGAGGTGGACCCGAATTGCGACGACACGATGAGTTCGGCCGCAGCGAGCAGCAGCTCGAGGTCGTCGCCGATGTCCTCGTCGACTTCCTTCCTCTTCGTCGGCTCGAGGGCCTCCTGCACATCGGGACGGTAGTCGGGGCGAGCCTGGCGCGTGACGTGCTTGACGACCGCGTCGATCTCCTTCTCGTCAACCCAGGCGCCCTGCAGCCGGAAGGGCTTCGAAGAGCCCATCGGCGAGAACAGGGCGTCACCCTGGCCGATCAGCTTGTCAGCGCCGGGACTGTCGAGGATGACGCGGCTGTCGGTGACGCTGGTCACCGCGAAGGCGAGGCGGGAGGGGACGTTCGCCTTGATCAGCCCGGTCACGACATCGACGCTGGGCCGCTGCGTGGCGAGGACGAGGTGGATGCCGGATGCTCGCGCGAGCTGCGTGATGCGGACGATCGAGTCCTCGACGTCGCGCGGGGCGACCATCATCAGGTCGGCGAGCTCATCCACGACCACGAGCAGGTACGGGTACGGCTTGAGCACGCGTTCGCTGCCCACAGGAAGCTCGACCTCACCCGCACGAACCGCACGGTTGAAGTCGTCGATGTGCCGGTAGCCGAACGACGCGAGGTCGTCGTACCGCATGTCCATCTCCTTCACGACCCACTGCAGCGCCTCGGCGGCCTTCTTCGGGTTCGTGATGATGGGCGTGATCAGATGAGGGACGCCGGCATAGCTCGTGAGCTCCACCCGCTTCGGGTCGATCAGGACCATGCGCACGTCGGCGGGCCGCGCGCGCATGAGAAGGCTCGTGATCATCGAGTTCACGAAGCTGGACTTACCGGAGCCGGTCGAACCGGCGACGAGCAGGTGCGGCATCTTGGCCAGGTTGGCGATCACGATGTTGCCGCCGACGTCCTTGCCGACGCCGATCGTCATCGGATGCGTGCTCTTCTGCGCCGCGGGCGAGCGCAGCACGTCGCCGAGCGCCACCATCTCCTTGTCGGCGTTCGGGATCTCGATGCCGATCGCACTCTTCCCGGGGATCGGCGAGAGGATGCGAACATCGTTCGAGGCGACGGCGTAGGCGAAGTTGTTGCTGAGCTGCAGGATCTTCTCGACCTTGACGCCGTGACCGACCTCGACCTCGTACTGTGTGACCGTCGGGCCCCGCGAGAAGCCCGTGACCTTCGCGTCGACCTTGAACTGCGAGAGGACACTCGTGATCTGTTCGATCACCTTGTCCGTCGCCTCGGAACGCACGACCGGAGCGGGTCCTTCGACCAGCAGTCCCGGCGAGGGCAGGATGTACGGCGCCACGGGCGCCTGAGGCCCGCGCTCCCCCGGTCCCTCCGTCCCGAACCCGTCCAGGCCCGGGAGCTCCGGCATCTCGCCGGTGTCGGACTCATCGTCGAGAAGCGCCGTGGCCTGCTGCTCGGCGAGCGAGTCAGTCACCGAACGCACATCGGAGAGCACCTCCGTCGCCGCATCGTACGGGTTCTCCACCACCACGGCCTGGTCGTAAGCGGGCGTCGGATCCGAGGTCGTGAGCAGCGCGGTGATGTCATCCGAACCGAGAGTGCCCTCGTCGGGGTCTTCCTCGCGGCCGGTCTTGTTGCGTCGCCACCAGGGCAGCACATCGGGGTCGTCGACCTTGTCGGCGTCGTCGATCGCCGCGGCATCCTTCGCCGGCTTCTCCACCCGCTCGGCGTCGAACATCCACGCGTACAGATCGCCGAGACGCGCGCCGATGCGGTTCGGCGGCGTCTTGGTGAGGATCAGGACGCTGAGCGCCGCGAGCAGCGACAGCACCACGTAGGCGGGGATGTCGGTCAGATACGTCAGCGGCTGACCGACCAGCCACCCGAGGAGGCCCCCGGACTCGCTGAGGGCGGGCATCCCCTGATTCGGGTGCGGCCGCGGACCGGCAACATGGAAGATCCCCGCGAGGGCGAGGACGAACATGCCGAAGCCGATCCCGATGCGCCCGTTGTCGTGGACGGACGAGGGGTGCCGGAACAACCAACCGGCGAGCAGCAGGAGCAGCACCGGCATGATGAAGGCGACGCGGCCCACGAAGAGACCGACCGTGTAGGCGCTGATGTTGGCGGCGACCTCGTTGCCGATGAAGAACCACTCGTTGACCGCACCTGCGACGGCGAGCAGCACGAGGAAGAACGGGAAGCCGTCTCGGCGGTCGTCCTTCTCGAGGGTCTCCGGCCCGAAGGCACGGAACAGCCCGCCGACGCCGTGCGCCAATCCGGTCCACGCCCGAGCCGCGAGGGGAGGCTTGTCCTGCTCGTCGATGTACTTCTTGGGCGCGGGCTGGGCCTTGGGAGCCGTCTGCCGCTTGGGGCGCGACGACGCGCTCTTCGACGCGCTCTCAGTCTTCGTGGTACTCCTGGCCATGCCCTCACGTTACGCGGAACCGCCGACACTTCCGCGTAATGACGCGGCTTTCCGGTGATCCGGATCGACCCATCAGGCGGTACGTCGCACCATCGTGTCGCGGAGCAGACCCTGTGCCGAGATGCTGAACCCCTCGGCCCGGTAGAGGTTCCGCGCGAAGTTGTCCCGTTCCACGCTCAGGCTGATCCGCGCATGCCCCTGCGCGCCGGCCAGCTGCACGACGCCGCGCAGAAGCGACCTCCCCACGCCTCGGGCGCGCCAGAGCGGGTGGACGCCGAGGATGAGCTCGGGCACCGCCGCGCCGACGAATCCGAGACCCGGCTCGTTCTGCGGCAGCATCCGGTACCAGGCGGCGCCGATCGGAATGCCATCGTGTCCGATCGCGATCAGCCCGTCGTCGGCCCCGCGCTTCCAGCCTGCGATGTACCGGCGATGATCAGCGGAGGTCAGCACCTCGTGGCGGGGCCGCACTCCGCCGGCGCGCCAGTTCGCGGCCTCGACGAGCATGTCACCGAGAAAGACGGCGTCGGGCTGGGCGGCCGGACGAAGGGTGAAGCCCGTGGACATGACGCGAGCCTAGACGGCGGCTGTTACGACCGGATGTCGGGCGGCCGTGAGTGCGGCCGCCCGTTCCCGGCAGGGCTCAGGCTTCGATGACGAGGGGAACGATCATCGGGCGGCGGCGAAGACGCTGGTTCACCCAACGGCCGATCGTGCGGCGGATCACCTGCGAGAGGGCATGGGTGTCGCGGACGCCGTTGCCCGAGGCCTCCTTGAGGGCGGCCACGATCTTCGGCGTCACGTCATCGAACACCGAATCGTCCTCCGCGACTCCTCGGGCGTGGATCTCGGGGCCGGAGATGATCTGCCCCGTTGTGGCATCCACCACGACGATGATCGAGATGAAACCCTCTTCTGCGAGGATCCGACGATCCTTGAGGTCGGCGTCGGTGATCTCGCCGACCGTGGAGCCGTCGACGTAGACGAAGCCGAGATCCAACTGGCCGACGACATTCGCGACGCCGTTCTTCAGGTCGATCACGGTGCCGTTGGAGGCGATGATCGTGTTCGACGCCGGGATCCCGGTGTCCTGGGCGAGCTTCGCGTTGGCGATGAGGTGGCGGTACTCGCCGTGAACCGGCAGCACGTTCTTCGGCTTCAGGATGTTGTAGCAGTAGATGAGCTCGCCCGCGGCGGCGTGCCCGGAGACGTGCACCTTCGCGTTCGCCTTGTGCACGACGTTCGCACCCAGCTTCGTGAGCCCGTCGATCACCCGGTAGACGGCGTTCTCATTGCCGGGGATCAGGCTGGAGGCGAGGATCACGGTGTCCCCCTCGCTCACCTCGATCGCGTGGTCGAGGTTGGCCATGCGGCTGAGGACGGCCATCGGCTCGCCCTGGGATCCGGTCGACATGTAGACGATCTGGTCGTCGGGCAGGTCGCGCGCCTTCTTGTAGTCGATCAGCACGCCGGACGGCACCTTCAGGTAGCCCAGCTGCTCGGCGATCGTCATGTTGCGGACCATGCTGCGACCGAGGAAGGCCACACGGCGGCCGTTGGCGTATGCCGCGTCGATGACCTGCTGGACACGATGGACGTGGCTCGAGAAGCTCGCGACGATGACCCGGCGGGGAGCCTTGGCGATGACCTGGTCGAGCACCGGTCCGATGGAGCGCTCGGTGGGCGTGAACCCCGGGACGTCGGCGTTCGTGGAGTCGACCAGGAACAGGTCGACGCCCTCCTCGCCGAGACGGGCGAAGGCGCGGAGATCGGTGATGCGGCCGTCCAGCGGCAGCTGGTCCATCTTGAAGTCGCCGGTCGCGAGGACCATACCGGCAGGCGTGCGGATGGCGACGGCGAGGGCATCCGGGATCGAGTGGTTCACCGCGACGAACTCGAGGTCGAACGGCCCGACCCGCTCCTGCTGGCCCTCGGTGACCGTGAGGGTGAACGCCTTGATGCGGTGTTCCTTGAGCTTCGCCTCGACGAGCGCGAGCGTGAGGCCAGAGCCGATCAGCGGGATGTCGCTCTTCAGCCGCAGCAGGTACGGGACCGCACCGATGTGGTCTTCGTGCCCGTGTGTGAGCACCACGCCGACGATGTCGTCGAGGCGATCGCGGATCGGCTCGAAGTCGGGAAGGATCAGGTCGACGCCCGGCTGGTGCTCCTCGGGGAAGAGCACGCCGCAGTCGACGATCAGGATCTTGCCGTCGTACTCGAACATGGTCATGTTCCGGCCGATCTCGCCGAGACCGCCGATCGGGATGACCCGGAGCGTTCCTTCGTCGAGAGCGGACGGTTCTGACAGGGGGATGGACATGCTGTCTCCTCAGTCGGACACTGTGCGCGTCCGTTCGTTCATGGCGACGCGCCTCAGCGCGTCGTGCCGTGCACCTTCGGCAGGGCACCACCCGCGGCCGCGTTGCGGTCGGGTCGGAAGTTCGAGAAATCGGCGCCGGGCACGTTCTTGACGAGGTCGAGCTCGTCCTCGATGAGCGCGGCCTCCCACTCCTCCGGGCCGACCAGGGGCAGGCGCACGCGCGGGCTCGAGATACGGCCGAGACCGTGCAGGATGTATTTCGCTGCGACGGTGCCGGGCACGTGGGTCATGACGGCGCGCACGAGCGGCTCGAGCCGCTTGTGCTCCGCCGTGGCCGTGGCGAGGTCACCGTTGTTCACCGCATCGATGATGGTGCGGTACGGGCCGGGCGCCACGTTCGCGGTGACGCCGATCAGGCCCGTGGCGCCGATCGCGAGATGCGGCAGCGCATTGGCGTCGTCACCGGAGAAGTACATGAGGTCGGTCTGGTTGAGCACGCGGCTCACCTCGGAGAAGTCGCCCTTAGCATCTTTCACCGCGAGGATGTTGGGGTGCTTCGCGAGACGCAGGATCGTCTCGTACTTGATCGGCACGCCCGTGCGCCCGGGGATGTCGTAGAGGATCACCGGCAGATCGGTCGCGTCGGCCACCATGCGGAAGTGGGTCAGGATGCCGGCCTGGGTCGGCTTGTTGTAGTACGGGGTCACGATCATGATGCCGTCGGCGCCGGCCTTCTCGCTGGCCTTGTACAGCTCGATCGCATGGGCGGTCTCGTTGGATCCGCCACCGGTGATGATCTTGGCGCGTCCTGCGGCCACGGACTTCCCGACCTCGACGAGCTTGAGCTTCTCGGGGTCTGTCAGGGTCGAGGTCTCGCCGGTAGTTCCCGTCACGACGATGCCGTCCGCGCCCGCGGTGATCACGTCATCGATGTGCTTCTCGACGGCGGGCCAATCGACTTCGCCGTCGGCCGTCATCGGAGTGACGAGCGCGACGAGAACCTGTCCGAAGGGGTTGCCCGAGTGCGTCATGCCACCAGCGTATCGGTTCGGATGATGCTCACGCTGACGCGGTCACCCGGATGACGTCGCCTCGGCTCACGTCGATCCTGTCGCGCAGCAGCACGCCGACCATGGTGCCGGCCGATGCCTCGTTCGCATGCTTGCGGAACATCTCGATCCCGGTGATCGACGTGCCAGCGATCGGAGCCCCGGCCCGCAGGACCGTGACGTCGTCGTCGACCCGGATCGTCCCCGCGGTCACCGTGCCCGTCGCCACCTGGCCGCGTCCCGTGATCATGAAGACGTCCTCGACGGAGAGTTCGGCCCCTCCCCCGATGGCGCTCACGAACGCGGGTGTCTCCGCGGGCACCGCGGACCCACGGGTGAGGGCGGCGATCCGCGCGGCTTCTGCCTCGTTGTACTGCCGCAGCAACTCGTTCGCATCCTGCGGATCCTGCTTCCGCCTGCGGAACCACCCCATCGTTCGTCCTCGCGATCAGACGCGGCCGCGTCGGGCGACGCCCGAGGTGAGGGAGCTCGGCAGGACGCGGGTCAGCGCCACGAGCGCCTTATACCGCAGCGACGGGATCGACACGGACCTGCCCCGCGCCGCATCTCGCAACCCTTCGCGGACCACGTCGCGGGCGTTCAGCCACATGAAACGGGGCACGCCCTCTTCGCCCACGGGAAGGCCCATGCGCTCATGGAAGGAGGTGTGCGTGAATCCGGGGCACAGCGCGGTGACGGAGACGCCGTCGCGAGAGTACTCGGCGTTCGCCCATCGGCTGAATCCGATCAGCCAGGCCTTGCATGCGGAGTAGGTCGAACGCGAGATGAAGCCTGCGACCGAGGCCACGTTGATGATGCGACCACCCCGGCCGCGCATCGACTGCAGCGCGGCGTGCATGAGCCGCATCGAGGCTTCGACGTGCACCCGCAGGTGCCGCACCTCGTCGGCGATGTCGTTGTCGGCGAACTGCAGCGGCAGACCGAAGCCGGCATTGTTGACCAGCAGGTCCACCGGGTCGGCGGGGTCGCGCAGGCGTGCCGCGACCCTCTCTACACCGGCGTCCTCGGCGAGATCGGCCACGAGGACCTCCACGGCGACGCCGTGCTCGCTTCGCAGGTCAGCTGCCAGGGCGTCGAGGGTCTCCTCCGTGCGCGCCACCAGGATCAGGTCGGCCCGACGGCGCGCGAGCTGGCGCGCGAACTCGGCCCCGAGGCCGGCGCTCGCTCCCGTGATCAGTGCGGTGGGCATCAGCGCGCGTATCCCAGGAATCGGTAGCGGATGCCGGTGCGAGAGGTCTGCCACTCCCCCTCGTCGACGAGTCGCCAGCCCGCCTTGGGTGGAGCGTACGCGTCACCGTCGACGGACAGATCGATTTCGGTGACCTCGAGCCTGTCGGCATCGGCGATCACCTGACGGAAGATCTCCGCCCCGCCGATGATCCAGACGCGATCCAGGCCACGGACCGCCTCCGCGACGGTCGCCGCGCGGCGTGCACCCTCCGCGCTCCAATCCTGCTGGCGGGTGATCACGATGTTCTCGCGACCTTCGAGGGGCCGGAACCGCTCGGGCAGCGAGTCCCAGGTCTTGCGCCCCATCACCACCGGAGCACCCAGCGTGATCTCCTTGAAGTGCGCGAGATCCTCGGGCACGTACCAGGGCATTCCGCCCTCGGCACCGATCACTCCGCCGTTCGCCTCGGCCCAGATGAGCCCGACCAGCATCGTGCCCACCGGGACGTCACTCACACTGCCACCGCCGCCCGGATCGGCGCGTGGTGCTGATAGTCCTCCACCACGAAGTCCTCGTAGCGGTAGTCGAGGATCGACTCCGGGGTGCGGGCGATGCGAAGCGTCGGGTAGTCGAACGGCTCGCGACTCAGCTGCTCATGCACCTGCTCGAGGTGATTGTCGTAGATGTGGCAGTCGCCGCCGGTCCAGACGAAGTCGCCGGGCTCGAGGCCGACCTGCTGTGCGACCATCATCGTCAACAGCGCGTAGGAGGCGATGTTGAAGGGCACGCCGAGGAACATGTCGGCGCTGCGCTGGTAGAGCTGGCAGGAGAGCTTGCCGTCCGCGACATAGAACTGGAAGAGCGCGTGGCAGGGTGCGAGGGCCATGTCGGGGATGTCGGCGGGGTTCCAGGCCGAGACGATCAACCGGCGCGAGTCAGGGGTCTGCCGGATCTGTTCGATCACGTCGGAGAGCTGATCGATGCTCTCCCCGTCGGGTGTGGGCCACGAGCGCCATTGCACGCCGTACACCGGCCCCAGGTCGCCGGAGGCATCCGCCCATTCGTCCCAGATGGTGACGCCGTTCTCCTGCAGCCACCCGACGTTGGAGTCTCCGCGCAGGAACCAGAGCAGTTCATAGGCGATCGACTTGAAATGCACCCGCTTGGTCGTGATCAGGGGGAACCCCTTCGACAGGTCGAATCGGATCTGTCGTCCGAAGACACTCGTCGTGCCGGTTCCAGTGCGATCCGACTTGTGTGTGCCGGTCTCCAGCACGTCGCGGAGCAGGTCTTCATACGGCGTCGGGACGGCTGCACTCATGACTGCCACGATACCTTCCCACCGCCACGGCCGGGCGGATGCCTGCACGCTCGCGCGCCGTCCGTCATGGTCGGAAACATCGGCCTTCGGCATGCGTCGCGCGCCGTACTCTCGATCCATGTCGCCAGCGCTCGCCTTGGGAATCGCGGCAGCGCTCCTCGCGCTCGCCACGATCATCGGCGTCGTGCTGCGCCGCCGGGACGGGCGTCGGCGAGCCGGTGGCGCGCTGCGCTTCGATCCGACGGATGCCGGCGCGACGGAGCTGGGTTCGCGGGCGACCCTCGTGCAGTTCAGCACCGAGACGTGCGCGCGCTGCCCGCAGGTGCGTCGCATGCTCGGAGCCTACGCATCCGATCACGAGGGCCTCCGTCTGCTCGAGATCGACCTGACGCACAGGCCCGACCTGTCGGCACGCTACAAGGTGCTGCAGACGCCGACGACGTTCGTCGTCGACGACTCCGGAGCCGTCCGTGCCCGATTCCACGGGGTGCCTCAGCGGCACGCCCTCACCGAAGCCGTCGCTGCCGTCTGAGGCGCGAAGATCGGAGCATCCATGACCACTCCCGCAGGCATCGACCCGCGTGCGCCGCGGTTCGCCGCGACGATCACCGCCGTGCTGCTGTTGGCGGCCACCTTCCTGGCGTTGGTCGGCATCTCGACCGCAGGTCTCCAGGCAGCTCCTCTCCTGCAGCGCGCCCTCGACCCCGGCTTCCTGCTCACCGTCGTCATCGCGCTGCTGTTCCTCTGGAGCGTCGCCTCGCCGGCGACCGCACCGTGGGGCGTGCTGTTCCGCCGGCTGGTCCGCCCCCGCCTCGCTGCTCCGGCAGAACTCGAGGATCCGCGACCTCCGCGGTTCTCACAGGGCGTCGGACTCTTCGTCGTCGGGATCGGGCTCGTCCTGCACCTCGCCGGCGTCCCCTGGGCTCTGCCGATCGCCACGGCCGCGGCGTTCATCGCCGCGTTCCTGAACGCCGCCTTCGCCTTCTGCCTCGGCTGCCAGCTCTACCTCCTGCTCCAGCGCGTGGGGATCGTGGGCCGGACCGCCGCCGCATCCTGAGCGCTGTTCCTTCGCCCGCGACCTCTCGCTAGGCTGGCCGGGACGCGTCGCGGCCTCTCCGCAGCGCGAGAACCGGAGGAATCATGCCTGTCACCAGCGAAGCCGCCAGCACCTGGACCGGATCGCTCATGGAGGGATCCGGCACGGTCGCGTTCTCGTCGTCGAACCTCGGCACCTTCCCGCTCAACTGGAAGGCGCGCAGCGAAGGCAGCGACACGACGACGACGCCGGAGGAACTCATCGCCGCCGCACACTCCTCGTGCTTCAGCATGGCCCTCTCACACGCCCTCGCCGAGAACGGCACTCCCCCGGAGCGGGTGAACACCAGCGCGTCCGTGACATTCAAGCCGGGCGTCGGCATCACCGGCAGCCACCTCAACGTCAACGCCGTCGTCCCCGGTCTCTCGCCGGAGAAGTTCCAGGAGATCGCCGCAGAGGCGAAGACGGGCTGCCCGGTCTCTCAGGCGCTCGCGGGCATCGAGATCACCCTCGAAGCCACGCTGGCCTGATCACGCGCTCGCCCGGTCACTCGCGCGAACGGGCGGCACGGGCGAGTCGGATGGCTTCCCGGATGCTGGCCCTCGCGTCTTTGCGGCGCCCGGCAGCATCCTGCACCACGCCCAACCGGTAGCGGGTGCGCCAGTCCGCGCCGGGCGCCTCCGCCTCGGCCGTGTACCGAGCGATCAGCGGATCGGCGTCGGCGCGGGCGATGCGGCCGCTCGGAGTGAGCTCGGTCTCGACCGGCGGCATCCCGCCCTCTGCGTCGAGCGTTCGACCGAGGCGATCGGCGGCGAACCCGAACTGCATCTCACGCAGCAGCGCCCACGCTCCGATGGGCGTGAGCACGATCAGTGTGATCCCCATGCCGATCGACACCGGTGAACCCACCGCGATGAACATGACCGCCAGCCAGATCGCGACGGCGAGATACACGAGGAGCGCCGCGGCCATCAGGCCGACGCCGATCCGTGACATCACGAGCGGATGCCGATGTCGATCATGTTCTCGAGCCCGACGATCACACCGGAGGCGGTGAGCGCGTACGGGACGGCGAGCCGGATACCCGGAGCGTACGCCAGAGCCGGATCGATGGTGTCATGTGTGAAAGTGAGGGACTCGCCGGGCCCGGACAGGATCACCTCCTGCTTGGCGATCACTCCCGGCCGGCGCAGTGAATGGATCGGGACGCTGCCGACCTGCTGACCTCGGGCACGCTGATCGGCGTGGGGCGCGCTGACCGGCCCCTGCTCCGCACGCGCGGCGGCGATCAGCTCCGCCGTGCGCACCGCGGTGCCGCTGGGAGAGTCGACCTTGCGCTCGTGATGGGCTTCGACGATCTCGGCCGAGCCGAAGAACGGCGCCGCCGCCGCCGCCAGGGCCGAGCCCAGCACCGAGCCGAGCGAGAAGTTGGGGATGAAGACGACACCGGTGCCCGCTGCCTCGACGAGGGGTCGCACCAGAGCAATGCGCTCGGCGGACCAGCCGGAGGTCGCGACGAGCACGTTCATGCCGCTTTCGATCGCGGCGCGCACGACGTCGACGCTCACCTGAGGCGTCGACGCATCCACGACGAGGTCCGCGCCGGACAGATCCGCGAGGTCGCTCGACGATGTCAGCACGCGGCTCACCTCGAAGCCCTCGAGCTCGTCGATCACCGCGTGGATGATCGTGCCGAGCTTTCCGGTTCCGCCGACGAGTGCTACCTGCGAGGTCATGCTTTCAGTCTAGGGAGCGGGCAACGGCTTCCGTCCGGGGCGCGCGGGGCTGTCAGACGGGCATCGGGTCCGGGATGCCGGTGCGCAGCTCGACCGGCAGATGACCGGTGTCGTTGTGGTTGAGCAGCGTCCAGGGCCGACCCTGCTTCTGAGCGATGATCGTCAGTCCGCAGTGCGCCTGATTGAGCGTCATCCAGCGCCACTCCGGTGCGCCGAGCACCTCGCGGACGAACCAGGAGATGACGAAGTTGTGCGTGATGAGCACCTCGTGCACCTCTCCGTTCTTGCGGATGAGGAACTCGTTGACGGCATCCGCCATCTGGGCGCGGCCGGCATCGATCTCGGCGTCGGAGATCGATCCGAAGAACGGCTCGAACGCGGCCGGCGTCTCTTCCGTCATCCCGGTGGGGACGCAGTCGAAGAGCAGCGCGGTCGGCTCGGGGTCGACCGACGGCAGCCGGCCGGCGATCGCGCGGGCTGTCTCGTTCGCGCGCAGCAGGGGCGAATGCCAGACCGCATCGAGCGGTAGACCGGACAACCGGTCGGCGATCAATTCGGCCTGACGCTGCCCGCGCGGCGAAAGGGGTCCGTCGGCGAGACCGTGCTCTGCATCCTGATGTTCACCGTGTCTGACCAGATATATGTAGTGCGTCACAAACTCGCTCGCTTCATCGCCAGCATCCGCCGGGCCTCTCTTCCACCCTATGTCACGGGTGCCTGATGCTCAGTTGCCCGCGCGCGTGAGCTCGGCGACCTGGGTCCGCGAGAGCGAGACTCCCGCTCCCTGCATGAGTTCGTCGACATGGTCGGTCGCGAACGTGTTCACGATGGGCGCCGCGACCGTGCGCTGCGCGAGCAGCCACGCGATCGACACCGCTGCCACCGGGACGGCGAGCTCGGCGGCGACCTGATCGAGCGCGCGGAGGATCTTGATGCCGCGGCGGTTCAGGTGGCCCCTCAGCTGCTCACCCCGGACGCCTTGCGACGTCAGCGCCTTGCTGCGGTGACGGCCGGAGAGGAACCCGTGCTCCAGTGCGTGCGACGGCGTCACGGCCAGGTTCTGCGCCCCGGCCACCAGCCGCAGGTCGCCTTCGAAGGGCTGCCGTCGGAGAAGGTTGTAGGGCGCATCGATGACCTCGATGCGCGGGTAGCCGGCCGAGGCGAGGATGCGTGCCTCCACCAGGCGCTCCGGCGCGAGGCCGAAGGCTCCGACGGAGCCGATCTTGCCGGCATCCTTCAGCCATTCGACCGTGGCGAGCGTGTCTTCGAGGTTGGTCGTCGCATCGAGCGTGGCATCGAGGTAGAGCACATCGATGCGTTCGACTCCGAGGCGCGTCAACGACCCCTCCACGGCCCGGACGAGGTTCACGGAGCCGAGGCCGGGATTGTCGGCGTGGGCGCCGATGCGCACGCTGAGCACGGCTCTGTCGCGGTGCCCGCGCGATCGCAGCCACTGGCCGATGATGTGCTCGCTGCGCCCACCGGAGAAGCCGTCCGCGGTGTGGATGGCATTCCCGCCGAACTCGACGTAGCGATCGAGGATGCCGTGACTGGTCTCGAGGTCGACGTTCCAGCCGAACTCGGCCGCGCCCAGCACGAGGGGGAAGGTCTCGAAGCCGGTCTCGCCGAGAGGGACGCGGATGCCCTCTCCTATTCCCGGACCGACGATCGGGATAGGGGCCGACGGGTGCTCGCTGCCCGTTCGGGCGCGCTCGTCCGACGCCCCTGCGCCTACGCTGAACAACCGCATTCTCTCACCCCCGCGTCGATCGGTGCGTTCCGACCTGCGTCACTGCCTGAAATGCACCCCCCGGTGCGTACTTCGAGGGTAAGCGACAGCGGCGAACGTCCCGACCAATCCAGGGAACGGCGCGAAAACTTCCCATAACGTTTCGGTTACGCCGAGAACGACGGAGCCCGGGCCCATCCTGTGCGGATGGACCCGGGCTCCGGTTCGAGCGGTGAAGCCTACTCGGCGTCGACATCCGCAGCAGGCGCTGCTTCTGCCGGAGCGTCGTCGAGGACGGGCTCGAGCGACAGCTTGCCGCGGTCATCGATCTTCGTGATCTTCACGAGGACCTTCTGGCCGACCGAGAGGACGTCTTCGACGTTCTCGACGCGCTTGCCACCGGCGAGCTTGCGCACCTCGGTGACGTGAAGCAGTCCGTCCTTGCCCGGAAGCAGCGAGACGAAGGCACCGAACGTGGCGATCTTCACGACGGTTCCGAGGAACTGCTCGCCGATCTCCGGGTTGGTCGGGTTCGCGATCGCGTTGACCTGGGCACGGGCGGCCTCGGCCGAGGGGCCGTCGGTCGCGCCGATGTAGACGGTGCCGTCCTCCTCGATGGAGATCTGCGCGCCGGTCGTGTCCTGGATCGAGTTGATCGTCTTGCCCTTCGGGCCGATCAGCTCGCCGATCTTGTCGACCGGGATCTGCACGCTGATGACGCGCGGCGCGGTCGGCGCCATCTCGTCAGGAGCGTCGATCGCGGAGTTCAGGACGTTGAGGATCGTCAGACGCGCGTCGCGCGCCTGAGTCAGCGCACCGGCGAGAACCGACGTCGGGATGCCGTCGAGCTTGGTGTCCAGCTGGATCGCGGTGATGAACTCACCCGTACCGGCGACCTTGAAGTCCATGTCGCCGAGAGCGTCCTCCGCACCCAGGATGTCGGTCAGCGCCGCGTAGCGGGTCTCACCGTCGACCTCGTCGGACACGAGACCCATCGCGATGCCGGCGACCGGAGCGCGCAGCGGCACACCGGCGTTCAGCAGCGAGAGGGTCGAGGCGCAGACGGAACCCATCGACGTCGAGCCGTTGGAGCTCAGCGCCTCGGACACCTGACGGATCGCGTAGGGGAACTCCTCGCGGCTCGGCAGCACCGGCACGAGGGCGCGCTCGGCGAGGAAGCCGTGCCCGATCTCACGACGCTTCGGCGAGCCCACGCGGCCGGTCTCACCGGTCGAGTAGGGCGGGAAGTTGTAGTGGTGCATGTAGCGCTTGCTCGTCGTGGGCGACAGCGAGTCGATCTGCTGCTCCATCTTGAGCATGTTCAGCGTGGTGATGCCCATGATCTGGGTCTCGCCGCGCTGGAAGATCGCGGAGCCGTGCACGCGCGGGATGACCTGAACCTCGGCGTCGAGCGGACGGATGTCCGCCAGGCCGCGGCCGTCGATGCGGGAGCCCTCGGTGAGGATGCGACCGCGGACGATCTTCTTCGTGACGGACTTGTACGCCGCGGAGAACTCGAGCGGAGCGCCGGCAGGCAGCTCGTTCGACTCGGTCGCCTCGATGAGCTGTGCCCGGACGCGGTCCTTGATCGCGTCGTCGGCGCTCTGGCGCTCGGTCTTGTCGGCGATCTGGTACACGCCGACGAGGTCGTCGTAGGAACGGCCGGCGACGAAGTCGTAGACCTCCTGGCTGTACGCCGGGAAGACCGGGTAGACGCCCGGCTCCTTCGAGGCGGTCGCCGCGAGCTCGGCCTGAGCCTTGACCAGCTGAGCGATGAAGGGCTTCGAGGCCTCGAGGCCCTGGGCCACGATCTCCTCGTTCGGCTTGGTGGCGCCGGCCTTGATCAGGTTCCAGCTGCCCTCGGTGGCCTCAGCCTCGACCATCATGATCGCGACGTCTTCCGAGCCATCGGACTTGGTGACGACGCGACCGGCGACGATCAGGTCGAACACAGCCTCGCCGACCTGCTCGGCGTTCGGGAACGCCACCCACTGGTCGGCGTGCTCGCCGTGACCGGGGATGAACGCGAGGCGCACACCGGCGACGGGGCCGGAGAACGGCAGACCGGAGATCTGCGTCGAGGCGGAAGCCGCGTTGATCGCCAGTGCGTCGTAGTACTCGCCGGGAGCGATCGACAGCACGGTGATGACGACCTGGACCTCGTTGCGGAGACCGTCGACGAACGACGGACGCAGGGGGCGGTCGATCAGACGGCAGACGAGGATCGCCTCGGTGGAGGGACGACCCTCACGACGGAAGAACGAGCCGGGGATCTTGCCGGCGGCGTAGGAGCGCTCCTCGACGTCGACAGTCAGCGGGAAGAAGTCGAAGCCTTCACGCGGGTGCTTGCCTGCGCTGGTGGCCGAGAGGAGCATGGTCTCGCCGTCGAGGTACGCGGCGACTGCGCCCTGAGCCTGCTGCGCGAGGCGGCCGGTCTCGAAGCGGATGGTGCGGGTGCCGAAGCGGCCGTTGTCGAGAACGGCCTCGGTGGCGGTGATTTCAGGACCTTCCAAGAGGTCTCTCCTTCTTTGTTTAGACTCGCGAATCCATGTGACGCGCGAGCGCATTCAAGAGGAGCGGAACAGCAGGGTTCGGGCGCGCGGGCATTCCCGCGACTATCGCCTGCGCTGGCCACCAGTAGAAAGCCACCCGGCATCTCCTGCCGAGGAACCCACCACAGGGGACCAGCTTCTCCGCCGCTCGCTCCGTGAGTCGATATGAAATTGTGCGATCGACCGAAGTCAACCTCGTCCACCCTACCAGCGTGAACCCGGGAAACCCTTGTCGCTGCGCGCGACGCGGATCGGACATGCCCCGGCCACGGCCCGTTCACCCGACGGATGCCGCGACGTGAGCGGCATCCGCTCTGCTGGTGCCATGCGCTTGTCAGTGATCGGCTGCGGGTACCTCGGTGCCGTGCACGCCGCCGCCATGGCCTCCATCGGACACGACGTGATCGGTATCGACGTCGACGAGCGGAAGGTCGCGGCGTTGGCAGCGGGAACGGCGCCGTTCTTCGAGCCTCGACTCGAGGAACTGCTCGCCGACGGCCTGGCATCGGGTCGACTGACGTTCAGCACGCGACTGGAGGATGCTGCCGGGTCCGAGGTTCATTTCCTCGCCGTCGGCACTCCGCAGATCCCGGGCGGGCATGCCGCAGACCTCCGCTATGTCGACGCGGCCGTCGACGCGCTCGTCCCGCACCTCCGCCCCGGCGACGTGCTGGCGGGGAAGTCCACCGTGCCGGTGGGCACGGCCGCTCGACTCGCCGAGCAGATCGACGGCACCGGAGCGACGCTCGTCTGGAATCCGGAGTTCCTGCGCGAGGGCTGGGCCGTCCACGACACGCTCACGCCCGACCGCCTCGTGGTCGGCGCCGCAGCCGGCGAGGACGGCGACCGGGCGGTGGAGGTGCTCCGTTCGGTCTATCGATCCGCTGTCGACGCGGGAACACCGTTCCTCGTCACCGACCTCGCCACCGCCGAGCTGGTCAAGGGCGCCGCCAACGCCTTCCTCGCCACCAAGATCTCTTTCATCAACGCGATGGCCGAGATCGCCGAGGCCTCCGGCGCCGACGTCACCCTGCTCGCCGACGCCCTCGGATATGACACCCGCATCGGACGGCGCTACCTCGGATCGGGCATCGGCTTCGGCGGGGGCTGCCTGCCGAAGGACATCCGCGCCTTCGCCGCACGCGCCGAAGAGCTCGGCCGCAGCGAGTCGGTGGGGTTCCTGCGTGAGGTCGACTCCATCAACCTCCGCCGTCGCGACCGCGCCGTGCAACTCGTCGTCGATGCGCTCGGCGGTCTCGTCTTCGGCCGCCGGATCGCCGTCCTCGGAGCGGCGTTCAAGCCCTTCAGCGATGACATCCGCGACTCCCCCGCCCTCGATGTCGCCGTCCGCCTGCGCGGACTGGGCGCGGACGTGGTGGTGACGGATCCGGCCGCGATCGACAACGCGCAGGCCGCCCACCCGCAGCTCGGCTATGCGAGAGAGCGGGACGACGCGCTGCGCGAGGCGGACGCGGTCGTCGTCGTGACCGAATGGGACGAGTACCGCCGGGACCTCTCCCCGGTCCTCGCCGGTGGACTGGTGCGGGGACGGGTCATCATCGACGGGCGCAACTGCCTGGATGCGGCGGCCTGGCGCGCGGCCGGGTGGCAGTACCACGGCATGGGCAGACGCTGACCTGTCGGGGCGCTCGCCCTCGCCTCACTTCTGAGCGGGTTGGCGCTGCCGGGTCTGCGAGCCGCGGAGGTAGACGTAGTCGTGGTGCTTCGCGACTCTTCCGTCTCCGGCGGCCCGCCCGTGCAGTCGTCGCCAGACCCAGGGCAGGGCGTGACGACGCCACCAGGCTCCGGCGCTGATCGATTCGTGCTCGTGGAGAGCGGCATCGAGTGCACCGAGCGCGTCCGCATGAGGGACACCGAGCACCTCACCGGCTCGATAGGCGAGAAATCGGTGTCCGCGACTGCTGAGGTGCACCAGGTCTTCCCCCCAGTGGGGTCGATCCGGGAGTTCGGGATAGAGGTCCGTGTCGATCAGGATCGCGCCCGTGCGTGCCGCGATCCCGGCCAGCGCGGTCGCGAAGGCGCTGAACCGCCTCGTGTAGATCGATGCCGCACGCCTGCGGGGCAGGAACGGCGTCAGCAGCACGACATCCGCCCCGGTCTCGCGCAGTCGATGCACCGCCGTCTCGAGCCGTGCCGCCAGGGCCCCGACGTCGACGCGGTGCTTCACCAGGTCGTTCGCGCCGACGAGGATCGACACGAGATCCGGGCGCAGTTCGAGCGCCCGGTCCAGCTGAGATCCACACACGTCGCTCACACGCTTGGACCGGATGGCGAGGTTCGCGTAGTGGACTCCACCGCGCGCGGCCAGCAGCAGCGCCAGTCGATCGGCCCACCCGCGCAGCGCTCCATCCGGTGCGGGGTCGCAGAGGCCCTCGGTGAGCGAGTCGCCGAGCGCGACGTAGCGATCCCAGCGAGGTGCGGCGATCGGGGCCGTGGGCTCCGGGCGCACCAGGCGGCGAGCGCGCGCGGCCCCGTCGGCCCGACGCAGGGAGCGGGCATCATCGAAGTGCTCGAGGAGCTGACCGCACACGCTCGCCCAACTGCGTCCCTGCACGGCTTCGCGCCCCGCCTCTCCGAACGCCCGCCGCTTGCGCGTGTCACCCGCGAGGTCGGCCACGCGCATCCGCAGATCCTCGAGGTCTCCCGGCCGGTACAGCCAGCCGTCGATCCCCATGCGGACGAGGTCGAGCGGTCCGCCTCGCCCGGTAGCCACCACGGGCACGCCGCTCGCATGCGCCTCCTGCAGGGTCTGCCCGAAGGTCTCGCTCTCGCCCGGGTGCACGAACACGTCGAAGGAGGCCATGGCCGCGGCGAGCGCCTCGCCGTCGAGGTGGCCGAGGAACAGCGCCTCGGGGAACAGGCTCTCGAGCCGCGGCCGGCTCGGCCCGTCGCCGACGATCACGAGGCGCGTCCCGGGGATGTCGCGGAGGACGGCGAGATCCTCGACCTGCTTCTCCGGAGCCAGGCGTCCGACGTAGCCGATCACGACCTCCGCTCCCCATTCCGCCCGCAGGGCACCGTTGCGGCGGGACGGCTGGAAGCGCTCGGCATCCACTCCCCTGCCCCAGCGTCGGACGCGGTCCACGCCGAGCGACGCGAGTTGCTGTGCGGACTCCGCCGAAGGCGCGAGCGTCAGGGTCGCGCGGCGGTGCAGCCGCGCGATGTGCGTCTGGGCGATGCCGGTCGTCGCGGCGACCCGATAGCGCTCGGTGTAGGCCGCCACATCGGTCTGGTAGGCAGCGACCGAGGCCACGTCGAGGCGCTCCGCCGCCAGCACGCCGCGCCACCCGAGGGCGAAGGGGGACGCGAGGTGCACGACGTCGGGCTCGAACCTGCGCAGAGAGGCGGCGACCCGGTGCGCCGTCGACGTGCCGACCCGCACGTTCCGGTAGCCGGGCAGGGCGAGGCTCGGGATCGCCTCGACGAGCGCTCCGCTCACCTCGCCGGGAATCCCGGCCGCGGCCGGTGCGAGGACGTGCGCCTCGTGTCCCCGGTGCTCGAGGTGCCGCAGGATCTGCAGCACCGATCCGGTGACGCCGTTCATGTGCGGAAGGAAGGACTCCGTGACGATCGCTACTCTCACACCCTCAGGATGACGTCACCGCGCGCACCCGCTCTCCGAAAACGGCCTTCGCCACCAGATGTTCACCGGATGCTGGACCGCAGGTCACCGGCTATCCGGTCTTTGGTTCCTGTTCACCGCGGCCGTACACAGTGTTCTCCGTGCCGACCGACCTGCTCGCCGAATCGCTCACGGGTCCCTGGAGTCTCGTCCTGATGAGCGTGCTGGTGCTGGGCGACGCCTTCTTCGTGGTGGTGCCTGGGGAGATCGCCGTGACGGCACTCGGCGCATTCGCCGTCTCGAACGGTGCCCCTCCCCTGTGGGCTGTCATCGTCTGCGCCGCCGTCGCGGCCGCGCTCGGTGACGCCTGCTGCTATCTGATCGGACGGGCCGTCGGCACCGAGCGCTGGAGATGGATGCGCACCCCTCGCGTGCAGCAGGCGCTCGCCTGGGCGCAGCGCCGGCTCGACGGCGGAACGGCCACCGTGCTCTTCACCGCCCGCTTCGTCCCCTTCGCCCGGCTCGCCGTCAACCTGGTCGCCGGAGCATCCCGCATCCATCCCCCGCGCTATCTGGCGCTCGTCACCCTCGCCGCGACGGCATGGGCCGCGTACCAGGCTGCCATGGGCGCGGTCATCGCGACGATCATCCCCGGCGGGCCCCTCGTGGCCGTACCCGTGTCGATCGCCGTCGCCGTCGCGGTGGGGGTCCTGATCGATGCGGTCATCCGCCGAGCGCGGCGCTGATCTCCCCCTCACAGCGGGCGTGCTCTAGGCTCGGGGCATGAGCACCGAAGAAGGCGCCACCTCCTCCGAGGAGATGAAGCGCAAGTTCAAGGAAGCGCTCGAGAAGAAGAACGCGCACCACCGGCAGGGCGAGTCGCACCTCGACGGCGATTCCGCCGTGCACGGCGCGGCTGCCCCGCAGACGCGGCGCGAGTTCCGACGCAAGAGCGGTTGACCACACGGATGCGGGAGCCGGTATCGTCCGGCTCCCGCATCCTCTTTTTCGCTCCAGGTTCTGCGTGATTCAGACCTGCGCTGCGCGATCCCTCGCCCGCTGCTCCTTCGCCGTCATCTCCGCGACCGCCGATTCGCTGAGCTCCTGCACTCCTGCAGCGTGCGGTGCGTCGGACATCCCGTGTCCGTCTACGCCGTCCATCAGCGACTCGTCGAAGGGAAGCTCTCCGCTGAGCACCCGGCCGACGCGATCGCGGTCGATCTGCTTCGTCCAGGTGCCGATGAGGAGTGTGGCCACCGCGTTGCCGGTGAAGTTCGTCAGGGCGCGGCCCTCCGACATGAAGCGGTCGATCCCGACGATCACGCCAACGCCGTCGACCAGGTCGGGGCGGTAGGCCTGAAGGCCGCCGGCCAGGGTTGCGAGTCCCGCTCCGGTGACTCCGGCTGCTCCCTTGCTCGCGATGATCATGAAGACCAGCAGGCCGATCTGCTCGCCGATCGACATCGGCTGCCCCATGCCCGTCGCGATGAAGAGCGACGCCATCGTCAGGTAGATCGCCGTGCCGTCGAGGTTGAACGAGTAGCCGGTCGGAACAGTGATGCCGACGACGGGCTTGGAAACGCCGACGTGCTCCATCTTCGCGATCAGGCGAGGCAGCGCGGACTCCGAGGAGGACGTCCCGACGATCAGCAGGTACTCGCGGGCCAGATACTTGATCAGCGAGAAGATGTTGACCCGGGTGACCGCGAAGAGCAGGGCGCCCAGCACCACCACGATGAACACGATGCACGTGATGTAGAAGGCGATCATCAGGATGCCGAGGCTCCAGATCGCCGCGACGCCCGTCTTGCCGACGACTGCGGCGATGGCTCCGAACGCACCGAGTGGCGCGAGCCACAGGATCATGCCGAGAATGCGGAACACCAGCTTCTGAAGCTGCTTCACCGCGTCCATGATCGGGGCGCCCCGCTCGCCGAGTCCCTGCAGCGCGAAGCCGACGAGAAGCGCGATGAACAGGACCTGCAGCACGCTCTCGCCCGTGAAGGCCGAGAAGAATGTCGCGGGGATGATGCCGAGGATGAACTCCTGCGTCGTCTTCGCCTCGCCCTCCGCCTCATACGAGGAGCCGGCCATGTCCAGGCCCGCGCCCGGGTGGATGATGTTGCCGACGACCAGGCCGATCGCGAGGGCGAAGGTCGACATCACCATGAAGTACAGCAGCGCCAGACCGCCGATCTTCCCGACGGTGGCCGCTTTCGCGATGGATCCGACCCCCACCACGATGGTGCAGAAGATGATCGGCGCGATCATCATCTTGATCAGCGCGACGAACCCCTTGCCGATCGGCTCGAAGCTCTGACCGACCTCGGGCCAGATGAGCCCGACCAGCGCACCGAGCACGACGGCGATGATCACCGACACGTACAGCCAGGTGTGCCGGTCCCAGGAATGCTTGCCGCGCCGCCAGTTGAAGCCCGGCAGACTGAAACCCGTTGTAATGGCCATGTTTCCTCCTCGATCATGAACGTCGTCGTGTCATGTGCGGCGGCTTCCGCGTCGCCGATCACCCTCACCGTCGCCGACTTCCCACGGCGACGCGATTTGTGGTCGTATTGGTCACTACCGAGCACCGACGACCGGAGGGATGCGATGGCACCTGTGCCAGGAAGCCGCAGCGCCGCCTCCCGCGTCTTCGCCGTGCTCCTTGTGGCAGCCGTCGTCATCGGCGCACTCGTCGCCGTCTATCTCGTGGTCGAGGCGCAGCGCGCCATCCGAGCCGAGGCCGAGCGGGTCACGGCGGCCACCGCCATCGCCCTCGCGTCATCCCCCGACGCGGTATCGGCGCTGGGTGCCGGTGACGAGGCGCGCGCCACGCGACTGCTCGAGCCGTACGCGACCAACGTCGTCGACGACGCCGGACTCGACTTCATCACCGTCATGACCGTGGAGGGGACGCGCGTGACGCACCCCGACCCCGAGCAGATCGGCGGTCAGTACCTGGGCACGATCCCCGACGAGCCTCGCGCCCTCACAGAGGAGTTCACCGGCACCCTCGGACCATCCGTCCGGACGATCGTGCCGGTGCGTGACGCCGGCGGGGCACTCATCGGCTGGGTGGCGGCGGGAGTGACCACCGAGTCGATCACCGAGACGCTGGTCCGACGGCTCCCCCTCACGCTCGGGATCACGGCGGGTCTGATCGCGCTCGGGGCCGGCGGCGCTCTGATCGCACGACGGGCCACGCGACGCATCGCGGGCGATCTTCCACCCGGGCAGGTGCGCGATGCGGTGTCGTCGTACGAATCGATCCGCACCCTCGGCGAGGCGCTGCGCGCACAGACCCACGAGCACGGGAATCGGATGCACACCGCCGTCGCCCTGCTCGAGCTCGGTCGGCGCGACGAAGCGATCGAGATCCTCACCGAGACGTCGCGGCAGAGCCAGTCGCTCGTCGACCAGGTCACGGCACGACGGCACGGCGATCCCGCCGTCGGCGCACTGCTGCTCGGGAAGGCCTCACAGGCGAAGGAGCGCGGGATCGACTGGCGGCTGCACCTCGACCCTGACGCGCCTCGATCTCCGCTGTCCACCGTCGACAGCGTCTCGGTGCTCGGGAACCTGGTGGACAACGCCATGGATGCGGCCGCCGACTCGGCCGACCGCTGGGTCGAGGTCTCGCTGAATTCCGCCGCGGACGGCGGGATCGTGCTCGAGGTGTCGGACAGCGGCCCCGGTGTTCCGCCGGCCTTGCGCGAGCAGATCTTCGCGCAGGGGTTCTCGACCAAGCCTGCCGGTGCTCAGGGACGCGGAGTCGGCCTCGCACTCGTGCGTTCGGTGGTGACCGGAGCGGGAGGCGATGTCACCGTGAGCACCGACCCGACCACATTCCGAGTCGTTCTCCCCGCGGCGACCGGCACTCGGAGGCAGGGATCGTGATCCGCGTGTTGCTGGTCGACGACGACGCGCTGACCCTGGAGCTGCACCGCGACTACGTGGCGCGCCTGGACGGATTCGTCGTCTCCGGCGAGTGCAGCGGGGCACGCGCCGCCGTGAGCGCGGTCCTGGATCGCGAGGGCCCGACCGGCTTCGACCTCGTGCTGCTCGACATCACGATGCCGGACGGATCGGGCATCGACGTGCTCCGCGCGCTGCGCGCCCGCGCGGCATCCGTCGACGTGATCGCCATCACGGGCGTCCGCGATGCCGACACCGTGCGGCAGATGGCGACGCTCGGTGTCTTCCAATACCTGGTGAAGCCGTTTCCGTTCGCCGTCTTCGCCGAGCGGATGGCGCAGTTCCGGACGCATCACGACCAGGCACGGTCGACGGAGGGCGCGGCGACGCAGTCCGAGATCGACGCTCTGCTCGGACGGGCGACGGGCGCGATCGCGCTTCCGAAGGGGCTGTCGTCGGGGTCGTTGGAGAAGGTCAGCGCTGCGCTGCGCACCGTCGGCCCGCTCTCGGCGAGCGAGGCGGCAGAGCGGCTCGGGATGTCCCGCGTGTCGGTGCGCCGCTACCTCGAGCACCTCGTCGCGGAAGGTGTCATCGTGCGCTCGGCCCGCTACGGCACCCGAGGACGACCGGAGACGGAGTATCGATGGAACCGCGACTAGCCGCCGTGAACCGAGCCCTCAGCGGGGAAGACGTCCCTCGTGCAACAGCTTCTCCGGATCGGCGACGGCTCTGACAGCCCGCAGCCTGTCGATCTCGGCCGGGGTGCCGCAGCGGTCGAGCGTCTGGCCGGGCTCGAGGTACGTGGGCACGATGCGGCCGGCCTCCGCGGGGCCCAGGAGAGCGCGGAAACCCGCGAGGCTTCGGTCGCCCGGTTCGCTCGGCGCCCCGGGGAACACCGGGACCAGGGCGTGCAGCAGCCACTCGACGGATTCCAGGGATGCGAAGCCGCTTCGACGTGGCTCGTTCAGCGCGCCGCCGAGCATCCGGATGTCGATGCCCATGATCGGGGCCTGCTCCGGCAGCTCGCGGAAGTCGACCAGGGCATCGATCATCGCGTCGTCCAGTGCCGTGAGAGCCATCGACGCCCCGCGGCCGGGGGTCGGCTCGGTCGGCTCGGTGGAGGCGGCGGCGAGAGCGGCCTGAGAGGTCGGGCCGGAGATCTCGCGTCGCACGGCGCCCGCGCGACGCACCCGCTCGATCAGCTCGTCGGCGGTGCCGTCGACGGACAGCGCCTGCACGTCGAGGAAGCTTCTCCCCCGGATCTCCTCAGGCAGCTGAGGGACGTCAGGCATGCGCATCGAGTTCATGAAGACGTTCAACGAGGCCGGCGCCTCCGCTGCGAGGTCGCGCACGGCGCGGATCACGGCAGCGGCGTCCGACACATCGAAGGTGAGACCCGCGCCCCACAGCGAGGGTACGCGGACGAGGTTGATCTCGAGGGCCGTGACGATCCCGACGATTCCGCCCGCACCGCGCAACGCCCACATCAGCTCGGGATCGCTGTCGTCGTCGACTCGGCCGTGCGTCCCGTCGGGGCGCAGGAGCCACGCGGCGCGCAGGTTGTCGGAGCCGAGTCCGGCCGTGCGGCTGAACCAGGAGTGACCGCCGCTCAGGCTGTACCCGGCGACGCTGACCACCGGGCTGGTGCCGGCCGGAGCCGCCCAGCCGGTGCCGTCGAGCGCGGCGACGACCGCGCCCCAGCGCACGCCGCTGCCCACGCGGAGCACCCCGGAATCGACGTCGACGTGAAGCTCGTCGAACGCCGCCGTGCGCACGATCACCGCGTCGTCGAGAACGCCGGAGGCGCCGTGCCCACTCGGCTGGACCGCGAGCCGGAGGTCCGAGTCGCGGACTGCGTCGAAGAGCAGCCGCAGATCCGCGACGTCGGCGGGTGCGGCGACAGCGGCAGGGTGCTGTTCGATCGCGAGGTTCCACGGCCACCTGGCCGCCTCGTACTCGACATCGCCGGGAAGGAACAGCGAACCGCTCAGACGGTCGCGAAGAGCGTCTGACGAGGAGATCGAAGGCATGAGGCCCACGGTAGGACCCCCGTCGGACATTCGGCAAGGGCATCATCAGAGCCTCACCGCAGACACGACGGACCGGCCGCGTCACTCCCCCGCGAGACCGCCCAGCAGGTGACCGAAGGACCGACCTTCGCCCAGGTAGGTCGCCGGGTCGTACGGGTCCGCCGCGGTGGCGGCATCGCGACGAGCGATCGACTGGGCCAGTTCCTTCGCGCCCTTCTCGACACGCTTGGCGAGCGGCGCGACGTCGTCACCCGCACCGCCCCAGTCGCTGGACGCCGCGAACACGCCGGTCGACACGGCATCGGCGTGCAGGTAGGCGAAGAGCGGACGGATGGCGTAGTCGATCGCCAGCGAATGCCGGGCAGTGCCCGCGTTCGCGCCGATCAGCACCGGCTTCCCCGTGAGCGCGTCCGGATCAAGCACGTCGATGAACGACTTGAACAGGCCGGAGTAGCTCGTCGAGAAGATCGGCGTCACCGCGATCAGCGCGTCGGCGGAGACCACTGTGTTGATGGCGGTCTCCAGCGCGGGCGGGGCGAAACCCGTGAGCAGGTTGTTCGTGATGTCGTGCGCGTAATCGCGCAGCTCGATCACATCGACACTCGCCTCGATGCCTTCTCCATCCGGTCCCTGAGCCAGTCGAAGGGCCTTCACGGTCTCGGCCGCGAGGCGGTCGGCCAGCATTCGAGTCGAGGACGGGTTGGAGAGCCCGGCGGAGACGACCGCGATCCGACGCAGTGTCATCTCAGGCTCCCTTCCGGCTCAGTCCGAACGCCGCTCCGGCGGGTGCCGGAGTGTCTTCGTAGGGCGAATCCCCGGTCAGGTTGTCGCCGCGGTTGGCGCCGGGTCGCGCCTGACGCGTGGGTCCGTCGCCGAACTCCGCCTTCACGCGAGCGGCGTGGGTCGGTGCGTCCGGAACGGATGCCGGGCGCCCCTGTGCCAGCTCCTTGCGGAGCACGGGCACGACCTCCGCGCCGAGGATGTCGAGCTGCTCGAGCACGATCTTCAGCGGCAGACCGGCGTGGTCGATGAGGAACAGCTGGCGCTGATAGTCGCCGTAGTGCTCGCGCATCGCGGCGTACCGGTCGATGATCTGCTGCGGCGATCCGACGGTGAGCGGGGTCATCTCGGTGAAGTCCTCCATGCTCGGACCGTGGCCGTAGACGGGCGCGTTGTCGAAGTACGGGCGGAACTGGTTCGCCGCGTCCTGCGAGTTCGCGGCCATGAACACCTGGCCGCCGAGACCGACGATCGCCTGCTCGGGCGTGCCGTGTCCGTAGTGCGCGTAGCGCTGGCGGTAGAGCTCGATGAGCCGCTGGTAGTGCTCCTTCGGCCAGAAGATGTTGTTGGCGAAGAAGCCGTCGCCGTAGTACGCGGCCTGCTCCGCGATCTCGGGCGTGCGGATCGAGCCATGCCAGACGAAGGGCGCGATGCCGTCGAGGGGCCGCGGTGTCGAGGTGAAGCCCTGCAGCGGAGTGCGGAACTTGCCCTCCCAGTCCACGACGTCTTCCCGCCACAGCTTGTGCAGGAGTGCGTAGTTCTCGATCGCGAGCGGCAGACCCTGGCGGATGTCCTGTCCGAACCACGGGTACACCGGTCCGGTGTTGCCGCGACCGAGCATGAGGTCCATGCGGCCGTCGGACACGTGCTGCAGCATCGCGTACTCCTCGGCGATGCGCACGGGATCGTTCGTCGTGATCAACGTGGTGGACGTGGACACGATGAGGCGCTCGGTCTGCGCGGCCAGGGCGGCCAGGAAGGTGCTGGGGCTGGAGGACCAGAACGGCGGGTTGTGGTGCTCGCCGATGGCGAAGACGTCGAGACCGACCTCTTCCGCGTGCTTGGCGATGGTCAGCGTCGCCTTGATCCGCTCCTGCTCGCTGGGTGTGACGCCCGTGGTGGGGTCGCGGGTGATGTCGCTGACCGACATGATGCCGAACTGCATCGCCTGCGCGCCTGACTGCTCGCTCATGATTGCTCCATGCTCTCCGAATCGGATGCTCCGCATCCTTTTCTATTCATTTGAATGTATATGAGTCAACGCGTTGCCGGCAACTTTATTCCCGACGGTAGCCTCGAAGGATGAGCGACGCAGCAGCGGCCCCGACGGACCCCGCGACCGGGACCACCACCCGGCCGCGGCGGCGTGTCCCCTTCTGGGACAACGCCCGCTACGCCTGCATCGTCCTGGTCGTGCTCGGGCACGCCATCCAGCGGCTCAGCTACGACTCCGACATCGCGTTGGCGTTCTATCTCGCGCTGTACGCCTTCCACATGCCCGCCTTCGCCATCATCTCGGGCTACTTCTCCAAGTCCGGATCGCCGACCAAGACCCAGATGGCCAGGGTCATCACCGACATCCTGGTGCCCTACGTCATCTTCGAGGTGCTCTGGACGCTCACGAAGTGGCTCGTCGAGGGCCAGGCGAGTCCGAACATCACCAAGCCCTCGTGGACCCTGTGGTTCCTGCTCGCCCTGGGGATCTTCCGCCTGATCGTCCCCTACCTCGCGCTGCTCCGCTGGCCGCTGCTCTGGACGGTCGTGATCTCGATCGGCGTGGGATACCTCCCCAACGTCGACAGCACGTTCTCGCTCTCACGCACCCTCGGTCTCCTGCCGTTCTTCGCGCTGGGATGGTGGCTCCGCGATCGGGACATCGTCGCCACGTTCCGTCTGCTCGACTTCCGCCCGTGGTGGGTGCGCGGCTCAGCCCTCGCCGTGCTCGCCGCCGCCGGCTGGGCGGCCTGGCACTGGCTTCCGGTGTGGCAGACGATCGACCTGCGCCGCTGGCTCTTCTACGAGGACTCGTACGCCGACCTCGGTGGTGAGGAGTGGTGGGCCGGTGCACTCCGCTTCGCGCTCATGCTGCTCGCGGTCGTGCTGTGCGCTGCTTTCTTCGCCCTGATCCCCCGCTCGACCTACTGGTGGACCCACTTCGGCCAGTACACGATGTACGTCTTCCTGCTGCACTCGTTCGTGCTCTATCCGTTCCGCGAGTCGGGTGCGCTCCGCGACCTGGAGCCGACGTGGCTCTGGTTGCCGCTGGTGACCGCGCTGTCCGTGGTGCTCGCGCTCGCCCTGGCCACCAAACCTGTGCGCCGGGTGTTCCGCCCGCTCATCGAACCACGGCCGAAGTGGCTGTTCGCCGACCCCGAGCTCGCGGCGCGCAAGGGCCGCAGGAACGACCCGACCGGCTCGCGCCGACCGCGATAGCCTGATCGGATGACCCGAGCGCTGACCGTCCGCGACCGTATCGTGGCCGAGGTCGCGGCCACGCAGTTCCGGGCTCACGGCCTGCACGTCCTGATCGGCGACGACACGGCCGAGCACCGCTGGACGGCCGACGTGCGCGAGGACATCCACTCGGTCGCGAAGGCCGTCTGCGTCCTCGCCGCGGGTATCGCCGCCGACGAAGGCCGCGCGGACCTCGACACCCCCGTATCGACCTCCCTGACGGGCGTCGAGCTGGGGGCAGGCGTCGAGCACGTCACCCTCCGCCACCTGCTGTCGATGTCGAGCGGGATCGATCTTCCCTGGTCGGAGACCATGATGACCGACTGGCCGGATCTGTCGCTCGAGTTCCTCGGCCGCCCGACTCACGGCCGAACCTTCCAATACTCGAACGCCAGCACCTACACCGCGATGCGCGTGCTCTCCGAGCGCGTCGGCGACGTGCTCGAGTATCTCCGCCCGCGTCTGTTCACGCCGCTCGGCATCGAAGACCCGGTCTGGGAGCGCTGCCCGAACGGGCGGATCGTCGCCGGTGGCGGTCTCGCGCTCCGCACGGAGGAGCTGGCGCGCGTCGGCCGCCTCATCCGGGACCGCGGCCGGTGGCGCGACGAGACGATCGTGTCGGCCGGCTGGATCGACGCGATGCACAGCGACTGGGTCGTCAGCGGCGAGAGCCCCGGGTACGAACGCTACGCCCTCGCCGGGTGGGACGGACCGGGTCGCGCCTGGCGGCTGCACGGCGCCCACGGACAACTCGTGATCTTCGCAGGCGACGCCGTCGTGACGATCACCGCGGACGACCACGGCGGCGCGGATGCGATCGCGTCCTTCGTCGCGGACGCGCTCGACGACTGATCAGGCGAACAGCTCGGCCCCGATGTACGACCCGGGTGTCGCTCCCGCCGGTACCGCCCAGATCCCCGATCCGACGTGCCGGATGTACTCGTTCAGACGGTCTGTCGACAGGCGCCTCTGCAGAGTGATGAACTGCTCGGGATCACGCTGGTAGGACAGGAAGAACAGCCCTGCGTCCAGGCGTCCGAGGTCGTTGTTGCCATCGACGTAGTTGTAGCCGCGTCGGAGGATGCGGATACCGTCGTTCTGGTCGGGATGCGCCAGTCTGACGTGCGCATTCGCATCGATCGCCGCGCCCGAGAAGTCGGGGGCTGTGGACTCCGAGCCGCCGGACAGCGGCGCCCCCTCGCCCTTGTCACGCCCGACGATGGTGTCCTGCTCGGACAGCCGCACCCGGTCCCACGTCTCGATCAGCATCGCGATCTTCCGGGCGACGAGGTACGAGCCGCCCGCCATCCAAGCCGGCTCATCGGAGGCCCCCACCCAGACGTGCTTCTCGAGCGCCTCGGCGTCGTCGGAGAGGATGTTCGCCGTACCGTCCTTGAACCCGAACAGGTTGCGCGGCGTCGCCTGCGCGGCCGTGGTGCGCGAGGTCTTGCCGAAGCCGAGCTGCGACCAGCGCAGTCGCGCACGGCCGAACGCGATGCGGCTCAGGTTGCGGATCGCGTGGACCGCGACCTGCGGATCGTCGGCGCAGGCCTGGATGCAGAGGTCGCCGTGCGAGGTCTGCGGATCGAGATCGTCGCCGAGGAAGGCCGGGAGCCGCTCCAGACCCGGCGGACGCCGCGCAGCGATGCCGTAGCGGTCGCCGTCCTCGTTCTCGAACAGTCCTGGTCCGAAGCCGAAGGTGATCGTGAGGCCGGAGGCCGGCAGCCCCTGCGCCTCCCCCGTGTCGTCCGGGGGCTCCTCCGCCGAGCCGCCGACGGCGCCCGTCGCGCTCACATCGAGCCCCTGGACCATTCGGGACGCCGCGTACGTCCAGTCCTGCAGGAGCGTCATCAGGTCATCGCGATCGGTCCTGGGCATCATGTCGAACGACGCGAAGTGCAGATGATCCTGCACCGGGGTCGTGATGCCCGCCTGGTGCGCACCGAAGAACTCGTAGGCGACCTTGCTGTCCTCGTTCGCCCCGGCGCGGCCGATCGCGACGCCGCCGGCGAGGCCGGAGCCGACGCCGACGGCGAGCCCGGCGACACCGCCGCCGATCGCGAGACCCAGCAGGCCTCGCCTGCTCAGACCGGATGGAGCGGATGCCGCGGCCGGAGCACCGCCCTCGGGCGATTCCTCCGGCGCGGCATCCGCTTCTTGTTCTTTCACGTGCGTGATCGTATCTCGTCAGCCGATGAGGCTTCTCACTCGAGCACGGTGCCGGTGAGCTGTGAGAGCGGCTCAGCGAGGGCGTTGATGAGGTCGGTGAACTCGCGCTTGTCCTCATCGGTGAGCTGCGAGTAGCCGACGAAGCCGTCGGTCAGCGAGCCGTGTGCAGCGAGCGATTCCTCGAGCGCCGCGTAGCCGGCTTCGATCTCGGTCACGAGCGTCTTCCCGTCTTCGCCCTGCGCCTGGGCGAAATCCTGCACGAGCGAGAACGCCATCTTCGAGCCCTCGACGTTCGCGGCGAAGTCGTAGAGGTCGGTCCCCGACCACCAGTCCTCCTCGCCGGAGATCTTGCCGGTCGCGACCTCATCGAGCAGCGCGATGGCGCCGTTCGAGATGCCGCCGATTCCCTGGTCCTCCAACGACGTCGTGAAGTCGTCCGAGTGCACGTAGTCGTAGAGCTCCTGCACATCGGCCAGCAGCAGATCGCCGAAGTCCGCCCGCTCCTGAGGCGTCGACGGCGCCCAGTCCTGACGGGCCGGGGTCTCGCCGTCTGCGTTCAGCGCGTCGGCCGCCGGAACCCACAGGTCCTTCTCGATGCGGTGGAAGCCGGTCCAGTCCAGGCCCTCAGCAACGGCGTCGACCTCGCGGTAGTCGATGCGGGGATCGAGGTCTCCCAGCGCCTCGGCGACCGGTTCGATCCGCTCGTAGTAGGCGCGCGTGAGGGGGAACAGCTCCCGCGCCTTCTCGTCGTCGCCCGACTCGTAGGCCGCGACGAACTCCTCGACGGCCGGGACGAGCTGACCGACCTGGTCCTTCACGAATGCGGCGTAGAGGTCGACGGCCTTCTGCTTCTGCTCGGCGTCGGGGCCTTCGACCGCGACGCGGTCGCCGGTGACGGTGAAGGCCGCCTTGCCGACTCCCTCGCCGATCATGCCCGGCTTGCAAAGGGTGAAGTAGTCGCCCGGCTGGGCGACGACGGTGAGGGTGCGAGATGCCGCGGGTGCGATGTTCTCCACCTCGCCGACGATGCGCAGACCGTCCTCGGCGAGGAGGTAGAACTCCGACACCTGGTCGGTGTCGTTGGAGACCTGGAACGTGAGGGTGCCGCTCTTCGCGGTGGTCTGCGACACGGCGCAGTCGCTGTCGGTGGACGAGACGTCGAAGGCATCGGCCGCGGCGACGTCGCTCTTGGCGACGCAGCCGCTGAGGACGAGGGCGGCGGCGCCGGTCGCGGCGAGTGCCGCGAGAACCCGGAGGGAGGTGGTCATGCTGCTCCTTGTTGTGAGAGAGACGGAGTTTCGTCGGCCACAGCGGCCGGTGCCGGCCGTGCGGCGGGCTGCTTCGCGCGGAGGCCGCGGACGTAGAGGGTGCCGACGATCGAGATGTACAGGGTCCAGGCGATGACCTGGAGCCACGTCATCGCGGGCATGAACCCGACCGTGGCCTGGAGGATCACGGCCAGCGGTCCACCCGGAGCGACGGTCGAGGAGACATCGAACGCCCAGCCGAACGGGAAACCCGCCCAGCCGTGGGCGACGCCGCCGGTGACCGCATCGACCGGCGCCGCGGCGGTGAAGGGCCCGGGAAGAGCCCCCGCCTCCTGCAGATCCATGAGCGCGTAGGCGAGCACGCCCGCGGCGACGACGACGAGGAAACCGCCCGTCCAGGCGAAGAAGCGACGCAGGTCGAGCTTCACCGCACCGCGGGAGAGCAACCATCCGATCACGACGGCGACGATGATGCCGAGCAACGCACCGAGCAGGGCGGTCGGTGCCCCATCGAAGTCCTGCACCATCGCCCACAGCAGCAGGGTGGTCTCGACGCCCTCCCGGGCGACCGACACGAACCCGACGAGGACGAGCGCCCAGACCCCTCCGACCGTGAGTGCGCGCTTCAGGTCGCCCTCGAGCGTCGCCTTCATCGTGCGTCCGGCCCGCTGCATCCAGAAGATCATCCAGGTCACCATCGCGACCGCCAGCAGAGACAGGCCGCCGCCGAGCAGCTCCTGTGCCTGGAAGGTGAGGGCGTAGGCGCCGAAGGTGAGCACCGCACCGATGCTCAGGGCGAGGGCGATCGCCAGTCCCACGCCGATCCAGAGCTTCGGCAGCGCATCACGGCGACCCAGCCGCCGGAGATAGGCGACGAGGATGCCGACGACCAGGGCGGCTTCGAGGCCCTCGCGGAGGCCGATCAGGAAGGTGGGGAGCACGGACGATCTCTCTGAAAGAATTGAGGTAAGGCATCCCTTACCCACGAGACTTTAGCACCGCCGGGCGAAGACGCCGAACCATTGCGTCGCATCGGGAGCGGTAACGCGACGCAACACTCGCCCCGACCGCGCGAAGCCGACGTAGCCTCGGTCCATGGCTGAACTCTCGCTCCCGATCCTCGACTTCTCCCAGCTCGACGAAGGACCCGAAGCTGCCGCGCGATTCCGCGACGAGCTCCGGGCTGCGACGCACGACGTCGGGTTCTTCTACCTCACCGGCACGGGCATCTCCCCCGAGCTGGAGGCGCGACTCCACCAGGCAGCCCTCGACTTCTTCGCGCTGCCCGAGGCCGACAAGCTCGCCATCGAGAACGTCAAAAGCCCGCATTTCCGCGGCTACACCCGCGTCGGCGGCGAGCGGACGCAGGGCAAGGTCGACTGGCGCGAGCAGATCGACATCGGACCGGAGCGCGAACCGGTCGACGACGGCCCCGCCTTCAACCGCCTCACCGGTCCCAACCTCTGGCCGGCGGCCCAGCCGGAGCTGCAGGAGGTCGTCACCGAGTGGCACGACACACTGACCGCGATCGCCCGCAAACTGCTGCGCACGTGGGCGTTGACCCTCGGTGCGGACGAGACCTATTTCGACGAGCCCTTCCGCGACCCGTCCACCCTGATCAAGATCGTGCGCTACCCGGGATCCCACGAGCCCGAGCCGCAGCAGGGCGTGGGCGCGCACAAGGACTCCGGTGTGCTCACGCTGCTCTGGGTCGAGCCGGGGAAGCGCGGCCTCCAGGTCGAGCGCGACGGCGAATGGGTGTCCGCTCCTCCCGTCGACGGCGCCTTCGTCGTCAACATCGGAGAGCTGCTCGAATACGCCACCGGAGGTTATTTGAAAGCAACGAATCATCGGGTCATCTCGCCCCGCGCACCGGAGGAGCGCATCTCGATCCCGTTCTTCTTCAACCCCGCGCTCGACCAGCAGCTCCCGCTGCTCGAGCTCCCTGCCGACCTGGCCGCCGAGGCCACGGGCGTCACCGATGATCCGAGCAACCCGATCCACGCCACCTACGGCGAGAACGCCTTGAAGTCCCGCCTGCGCGCGCACCCGGACGTGGCGGCGATCCACCACGCCGATCTGCTGGGCACTCCCGCCTGAGAGATCAGGGCATCTGCTGCCCGCCGAGCTCGACGATCTCGCGCAGGGCCCGCAGGTGTCCCGAGAAGGCGCTGAGCCCCGCCTCCGTCGAACGCACCCACGTCCGCGGGCGAGAGCCCAGGTTGCCCTTGCGGCCGGTGACGTAGCCGGCATCCTGCAGATGCGAGATCGCCTTGCTCAGGGCCGAGTCGCTCGCCTGCAGGATCTCGGCGAGCGTGGCGAAGTCGAGTTCGATCCCCTCGGCGAGCGACGCCATCAGGGAGAACCGGATCGGCGTGGAGAAGTTGTCGTCCAGCCGGGTGCGGGGATGGGCTCGCCGAGGTTCGGCGGCACGATCGGTCATCGGGAGCAGCCCATCAGCTCGCCCCGTTCGACGGGGTCCGTCGATGCGACTCCGGCACGAGAGCGGATCCGATCAGCAGCAGCGCCACGAGTGCGCCCGCGCCGACCCTGATCGGCATCGGCACCTCGCCGGAATAGGCCGACTGCAGGCTCAGCCAGATGATCACTGCCATGCCAGCGCCGTAGGCGGCGAACTGCGGCCAGCGCCAGTAGCGACCGAGGGATGCGGGGCCCGCATCCGTCGTCCACGCGAAGAACCAGCCGATGATGATCAGCATCATCGCAAGCATCACGAGCGATGTGCCGAGGTTGTCTCGGATGCCGATCGACAGCGCCGCGGCCCCCAGGAACAGACCCAGAACGGCGGTGGCGATCCTGGTGGCGAGCGGAAGCGGCTCCCGCGGTTCGCGGACCACCCGCTCACTCCCCCGTGCCTTCCAGAGCTGGACCAGTCCCAGCCCGCCGAAGCCGATCAGCAGGAGAGCGCCCGGGATGAACGACACCCAGAGCGGTCCGTGGCCGGGTGACAGCAGGATGAAGAAGAACGAACCGATCACCGCGACGGCGAGCGCCACCGTGAGGACCACGTACCACACCTTGGATCGCGGAGTGCGCCATTGCAGACCATGACGTTCGCCCATCCCCGCGCTTATCTGACTCATGATGATGATCAGGAACAGCAGGGGGTGGATGGCCGAGGAGTCCGTCCGGAAGACGAACACATAGGCGGTGATCACGACCGAAGTCACCGCTGCCGAGAGGATCGTCTGCCATGCGACCGCACGCCGGTCGATCCGTCGCTCACGACGTTGCTCCACGGCTTCGACCTGGTCGAGATAGAGACGGGCGACCTCGGGAGATGGTGGGTCCAGCGGTTCCACACCGTGCATCGACCGGTGATCCATGACGACCTCGACATTCTCTTTCCATGTGGAAAGCTCAGTTACTTTCCTAATGGAAACCTTCCGACTCGTCAACCCCCGCCAGGGAACGACGAAGGCCGCCCCACACCGTGGGACGGCCTTCTCAAGAATGTTCTGCGCGATAAGTACGCTGGGGCGCTCTGCCTTAGCGGCGGAGTCCGAGACGATCGATCAGCTTGCGGTAACGCTCGATGTCGATGTCCTGGAGGTAGCCGAGCAGACGACGGCGCTGACCCACCATGAGGAACAGGCCACGACGCGAGTGGTGGTCGTGCTTGTGCTCCTTGAGGTGTTCGGTGAGGTCCTTGATGCGCTGCGTCAGCATCGCGACCTGCACCTCGGGGGATCCGGTGTCACCGGGGTGCGTCGCGTACTCTTCCATGATCGCCTTCTTGGCGTCAGACTCGAGTGGCATAGATGGGATCCCCTTTCAGTTCGTTGCGCGGCGCCCGACGCCTGATGCGAGGGCTCTCTTTATCCGCGGCCGATCAAACGGCAACCTGAAGAGTCTACCAGTCGGCGAGCACCCCGGTCGACACGCGGAGCGAGCCGGCCACCGCCTCGCGCGACTACGCTCGAAGGGTGCAGCAGAGGGTCTTCGAATGAGCGCGTCCCGCGGACACCTCATCGACCTCACTCCGCTGAAATCGAGCCCCGCGTTCGCACGGATGTGGATCGGGTCGACGCTGGCGGGCATCGGCGGCCAGCTGACCATCGTCACCGTCATGCTGCACGTGTTCGCCCTCACGGAGAGCACCTTCGCGGTGTCGATGATCGCGGTCGCCGGGCTCATCCCGATGATCCTGGCCGGACTGTACGGCGGGATGCTCGCCGACGCGTTCGATCGCCGGCGGGTCGCACTGATCGCTGCGACCCTGACCTTCGCGTCCACCGCCCTCCTCGCGGCTCTCACCTGGTCGGGTCTCGAGACCATCTGGTGGCTCTACATCCTCAGCATGCTGAACTCGGCGGCGAACTCGGTCGGGATGGCGACCAGGACCGCCATCGTGCCGCGGCTCATCCCCCGCGACATGCTCGCGGCGGCATCCGCTCTCAACGGCGTGGCGTTCGGCGTCACCGTGATGGCGGGGCCGGCCCTCGCGGGAATCCTGGTGGCGCTCACCGGCTACGGCTGGACCTACACGATCGACGTCGTGCTGATGCTGTCGATGTTCCTCGGCCTGTGGACTCTTCCCGCGCTGCGTCCCGAGGGTGACATCGTGAAGCCGGGATTCGCCTCACTCGTCGACGGCTGGCAGTTCCTGCGCAGGGCCGGGAACATCCGGATGCAGTACATCATCGACATCATCGCGATGACCTTCGGCCAGCCGCTCGTGCTCTTCCCCGCCCTCGGTACCGTCCTGCTCGGCGGAGGGGCCGTGACGACCGGCATCCTGACCGCCGCCGTCGCGGTCGGCACGTTCGCGTCGAGCCTGTTCTCCGGTCGCGTCGTGCACTACCGCTGGCACGGGCGCGGCATCGAGCGCGCCGTCGAGGCCTACGGCGCCGCGATCCTGCTCTTCGGTGTCGTGCTTCTGATCGGGGCTTTCTCCGGATCGGCTTCCGAGACCACCCCGCACATCGGCCTCATCGTCGCGGCGTGCGTGGCTCTCGCCCTCTCCGGCGCCTCGGACAACGTCAGCTCGATCTACCGCAACACCATGATGCAGGCAGCGGTCCCCGACACGATGCGCGGGCGCCTGCAGGGAGTCTTCATCGTCGTGGTGACCGGCGGACCGCGCGTCGGCGCGCTCTACGCCGGAACCCTTGCGACGGTCACCGCGCTCTGGTTCCCCCCACTTCTGGGCGGCATCCTCGTGATCGCGCTGGTCGCGCTGCTCGCCCGCCGCAACCGTCGATTCCACGACTACGACGCAGAGAACCCCGAGCCCTGAGGGGCCCGGGGTTCGCGTGCGAGCGATCGGCTCAATCCTGCTGCAGAAGTCAGTCCTGCTGCAGAGCGCCCTGCAGGTCGAGGCTGATCGTGACGTCCTTGCCGACGAGCACGCCGCCGGTCTCGAGAGCGGCGTTCCAGGTGAGGCCGAAGTCCTCACGGTTGATCACGGTCTTGGCGGATGCGCCGGCCTTGTAGTTGCCGAAGGGGTCGGTGCCGAAACCGCCGAAGTCGAGCTCGAAGCTGACCGGCTTGGTGATGCCGCGGATCGTCAGGTCACCGTCGACGAACAGCTCGTCGCCCTTGACATGCGCGCCGGTGGAGACGAACTCCATGGTCGGGAAGTTCTCGGTGTCGAAGAAGTCGCCCGAACGGAGGTGGGCGTCGCGGCCCTCGTCGTTCGTGTCGATGGACGTGACGTCCACACTTGCCTCGACCTTGGCCTCCAGCGGGTTCTCCGGCGCGACGAGCGTGGCGCTCTTGACGCCGAACGTGCCACGGACCTTCGAGATCATCATGTGACGGACGCTGAACGTCACCTCGCTGTGGGAGGGGTCGAGCACCCAGGTGCCTGCGCGGTAGCCGGGGATGTCGATGCTGGTCATGGTTTCTCCTCTGGAGAGATCAGCCGCTGCTGCGGCGAGGGACAGGGGCCGCGTGCGCGGCATCACTCGGTCCAACTTACATTCATCGACATATATTCCCGCGCATGCAGATAGGTGGCCGTCACGATGAAGCGCCCCGCCCCCGCAAAGGGACGAGGCGCTTCGGTGCGCGTGCGACGGTCAGCCGACGGCGACGAGATCGATGATGAAGATCAGGGTCTTGCCGGACAGGAAGTGGCCGCCGCCGACAGGGCCGTAGGCGAGGTGCGGCGGAATGACCAGCTCGCGTCGTCCGCCGACCTTCATGCCGGGGATGCCGTCCTGCCACCCCTGGATCAGGCCGCGCAACGGGAACTGGATGGTCTCGCCACGGCCCCAGGAGGAGTCGAACTCCTCACCGGAGTCGAACTCGACACCGGCGTAGTGCACGGTGACGGTGTCGCCGGGCTTCGCTTCGGTGCCGTCGCCCTCGATGAGGTCGCGGATGACGAGCTCCTCGGGAGCGGGGCCGGTAGGGGCATCGAACTCGGGCTTTGTGCGATCAGTCATACGTCCATCCAATCATCATCGGGCGCACTCGTGGCTGAGGGATCTTTCCGGTAAGGGCAACCTTGGTGCGAGAATCGAAGCATGGAATCGATGTCGACCTCGCAAAGGGCCGTCGATCCCCTCGCGCCGGCACCCATCGAGGCCGCCGAGCCGCGACGCCCGCATCGTCTGCAGGGAGTGCTGTTCCAGCCGATCGGCGATGAGGGCAGGGCCGAGCTCGTGGAGCGCCGACTGGTCGATGCGATCACCCGCGGCCACCTGAGCGCAGGCGAGCGGCTCCCCACGGAGGCCGACCTCTCGAAGAGTCTCGGCGTCGCCCCGGTGACCGTGCGGGAGGCCCTCCTCGCTCTCAGGGAACGAGGGCTCGTCATCACCCGTCGCGGACGGAACGGGGGCAGCTTCGTCGCTCAGCACGCGGATCCGCTCTCGTTCGCCCGGGAGGCCGTCCGCAAGACCTCCCGGGTCGCACTGCGCGACATGGGCGCTCATTACGCCGCCATCACCGGTGCCTGCGTGCGACTCGCCGCTCGCCGAGCGGACGCCTCGGAGGCTCGGCAGGTGCGCCGACGCATGGAGCATGTCGGCGAACTCGACGGCGACGCCCGGCGGCGGCTGCTCGACGACGTGCAGATCGAGCTGGTCGCTCTCAGCCAATCGGCGCGGCTCACTCGAGAGCAGATGAAGCTGCAGGGCGAGATCTCCCCCTTTCTCCGGCTCGTCGCGCACGCGGACGAGGGGTGCGTGCGACAGGCCGAGCACCTCCGCTCGGTGATCGACGCGGTCGAGGCCGCCGACCCCGAAGCGGCGAGCGCGCGCACGGAGACCATGGTGCTCGAGACCGTCGACCGCCCTCATCCAGCTCCAAGTCCGACTGAAGGCCGACACATGACAACGGGAACTGACACGGCTGCCCGCGATGCGGCAACGATCGTCGAGGAGTACTTCGCCTCCCCGATCAGGAGCCTGCTCGCCTGGGTGACCCCCTTCGCTGAGCAGGTCGCAGCGGCCAGACGCTCCGGTCCGCTCACCAGCGCGAGGATCGACGCGCTTGTCGAGCCCCACGCCCTGGCCACGCTGAGCCTGACCGACGTGCCCGTGTACGGCGCGGGGTTCATCGCCGCCATCGATCTGCTCGCCGACGCGCACAGTCACCTCGCGTGGTGGCAGGGCGAGGACCGCAGGCAGCTCGTGCTCGCCGCGCAATCGGTCAACAAGGAGAACATCGACTACAGCGCGCTCGAGTGGTACCGGGTGCCGATGGCGACGGGCGAGCCGCACATCGCAGGACCCTATGTCGACTACCTCTGCAGCGACGACTACACGATGACCATCGCCGCGCCCGCGGCGGTCGACGGGGAACGGATCGGCGTGGCCGGCCTCGACCTGCTCGTCGCATCGGTGGAGCACGACCTGACGCCGCGTTTTGCGGCCCTCGGCCACGAGGTGACGCTGATCAACGGCGTCGGCCGCGTGATCGTCTCCACCGACACCCGTTGCGCCACCGGGGACTCAGTACGCGGCAGCCGTCTGGCTGATCTTCCGCGTGTCACCTGCGCCGGTGTCGCCCTCGACGTGATCGTCGAAGGCATCTGAGCGGACGCCCGGACTCGACGGCGCGCAACAAGCCCTTGACACCCCGCGGGGGCGGGTGCACCCTGTTTACAGACCAACTCAGCGCCCGGGAGACTAGCAGGCATCGCCGCAGCACCGGGCGCTGAGTCTTGCCGTCAGTAGGCCAGCAGCGCCGCTCTCGTCGCCCTCGTGCGGATCAGCAGTGCCCGCTCATCCTCGGCGGCGAGCGGGTCGCGGCCGGTGATCGCCCGCTGCCGCACCGAGGCCAGCGCCGTCGCATCCTTGATGAACTCCTTCATCAGCGGACGACGATCGCCGCGCAGCTGCCTGGCCCACGTGAGACCGACCTTGCGTCCGGCCGGCGTCGCCAGCATGGTGACCTCCTCCGGCGTGAACCATCCGGCCGCGGCGTAGTCGCCGAGGCGCGCCTTGGTGAGCCGCGACTCCTCCCGCCGCAACGCGATGATCCCGATGATGAAGCCGACGAAGAGCGGCACCTGGAGGGTGAAGTACAGCCCGAAGAAGTCGGCGAACGTCGCAGAGCCGTTCCACAGTCCGTGCAGCAGGATCGCTCCGAGCATCCCGAGCAGCCCGGCGCCGAGCGCGGCGCCCGCCGAGCCATGACGTCGCGCGGCGAGACCGATGGCGAAACCGGTGAGCGAGGTGAACATGGCGTGTGCGAACGGCGACAGCAGCGCTCGCACCACGAACGTCACCGTGAGCTGCTCTCCGCCGCCCTCGATCAGGCTGATCGCGAAGTACTGGATGTTCTCGGTGAAGGCGAAACCGGCGCCTACCAGAGCGCCGTACACGACACCGTCGACGGGTCCGTCGAAGGCGCGACGGGCCACGAGGAAGACGAGGAAGACACCCAGCCCCTTCCAGAACTCCTCGACGATCGGCGCCTGCACCACGGCGGAGAACGCATCGTCCCGCACGCCCAGCAGCAGCGTGAGGCCGATGTCGACGAGCAGGGTGAGCCCGATCGCCGCGATGGCCCCCCACGCGATGGCGAAGACCACCAGGCGTTTGGGCTCGGGCTCCCACCGGTCGATCATCCGAACTCCGAGGAAGACGATCGCGAGCGGGATCAGCGCGAGCACGAGTCCGATCACGGATGCCAGTGGACCCAATGCCCAGCCGAAATATCCGATCAGCGCGAGCAGCAGGAAGCCCAGGAAGGCGAACAGCCACAGCGAGACCGAGCGCCCCTTCTTCGTAGGCACGGGCAGCGCCGGCAGCGAGGCGGCCGGCGAAGGAGCGACAGGGGCGGGTGGCGTGTACGGGGTCGGCTGCGCCAGGGCCGACGCGTACGTCGGCTGCTGCGAGAACTGCGCCGGCGTGTACGGGGAGCGCGCGTACTGCGGCGCGGAGTACTGCGGCGGAGTCGGCTGCGGTGAGGGAGGCGTGTACGGCGTGGGCTGCTGCGGCTGTGGCGGCTGGGGAGGTCCTCCGAAACTCATAGCCAAAGCATATGGGGCACAAGCGTCATCGCCCCCTTATGGCGGACACCTCCACACGCCGATCCCCCACCACCCGGTAGCGTAGAACCATGCGGTTCGCTCATCTGCGCCGTCCCGACTCCCCCCACGCGGTTCTCGCCGTGGTGCAGGACACGGACGCCATCCTCGTCTCTGATCTCCTCAACGACGCTCCTGCCACTCTGCAGAAGCTGATCGAGAGAGGAGACGGCGTGCTCGACGAGCTCCGCGCAGCGCTCGCGGCAGGTGCGGCCCCTCGGCATCCGCTCGGCGACTGGACCTTCGACTCTGCGGTCCTCGCTCCCCCGGCGGTGCTCGCCGTGGGCCTCAACTACGCCGCGCACTCGAGCGAGCTCGGGCTCAAGACCGACGCTGCGCCGACGGTGTTCACCCTGTGGCCGAACTCCCTCAACGGGCACGAGCAGATCACCTCCTGGAGCCGCTCACTCAGCGAGGCCGTCGACTACGAGGCCGAGCTCGGTGTACTGATCGGCGCCCCGGCGAAGGACGTCACCGAGGCCGATGCGCTCGACCACGTCTGGGGTTACACGGTCGTCAACGACATCACCGCTCGGAACATCCAGTTCGCCGAGGCGCAGTGGTCCCGCTGCAAGTCGTTCGACGGCTTCACCCCCACCGGGCCGTTCGCCGTCACGGCCGACGAGGTCGCCGACCCGCAGGACCTGCACATCTGGGCCGTCGTCGACGGCGCCACGGTGCAGGACGCCAGCACCGGACAGATGGTGAGGTCGGTCGCGAAGCTGATCGCCCACCTCTCGCAGTCGATCACCCTCCTGCCGGGCACTCTGATCTCGACGGGCAGCCCCGGCGGGGCGGGGTACTCCCGCGATCCGCAGATCTTCCTCCAGGACCACTCGACCGTGACCGTCGGGATCGACGGCCTCGGCGAACTCACCACCTACTGCCGCGTCAACGACTGACCTCGTCCGGCGCGAACGCGAAGGGGACGGATGCAGCTCGCATCCGTCCCCTTCTTCGTGCGGGCGTCGGTCGTGCAGACCGATCAGATCTCGACGAGATCCTCCGGCGTGATCACCGGGATGGCGGCGGTGATGGCCTCGAGCCCGGAGAGACGAGCGGGCGAGAGCTGCTTGATGACCTCGTCGCGCGACATCAGGCCTGCCTCCACGACCAGGTCGGCCACGTTCCGGTTCGTCAGCAGAGCGGTCTTGGCGAGGGCAGCGGCGGCCGCGTAGCCGATGAACGGGGTGAGCGCGGTGATCACGCCGACCGAGGCGCCGACCATCGCACCGAGGCGATCGCGGTTCGCGGTGATGCCGTCGACGCAGTTCACCCGCAGTGTCCACATCGCCTGACGCATCCAGGTGATCGACTGGAAGATCGAGTGCGCGATCACGGGCTCGAAGGCGTTGAGCTGGAGCTGCCCCGCCTCGGCCGCCATCGTGACGGTCATGTCGGCACCCGCGACAGCGAAGGCCACCTGGTTCACCACCTCGGGGATCACCGGGTTGACCTTGCCGGGCATGATGCTGGAGCCGGCCTGCATCGCGGGCAGGTTGATCTCTCCGAAGCCGGCCTGCGGGCCGGAGGAGAGCAGGCGCAGGTCGTTGCAGATCTTCGACAGCTTCATCGCGTTGCGCTTGAGGGTCGAGGAGAACGACATGAACGACCCGGTGTCGCTGGTGGCCTCGACGAGGTCGGCTGACGTGACCAGGTCGAGCTCCGTGATAGCGCGCAGGTGCTTCAGCACCGCGGGCGCGTAGTCGGCATGGGTCGTGATGCCGGTGCCGATCGCGGTCGCGCCCATGTTGATCTCGAACATCAGTGACGCGTTCTCGGTGAGCCGCGTGTGGTCGAACCCGAGGGTCGACGCGAAGCCGTGGAACTCCTGACCGAGCGTCATCGGCACGGCGTCCTGCAACTGGGTGCGGCCGACCTTCAGGACGTCGTGGAACTCACGCGACTTGGCGAGGAAAGACAGCCGCAGCAGGTCCAGCTCCTCGAGGAGCGAGCGGAGGGTCAGCGAGAGACCGATCTTCACCGCGGTCGGGTACACGTCGTTGGTCGACTGGCTGCGGTTCGTGTGGTCGATCGGCGACAGGAACGCGTAGTCGCCCTTCTCCCGGCCCGCCATCTCGAGCGCGATGTTGGTGATGACCTCGTTCGCGTTCATGTTGGTCGAGGTCCCGGCCCCGCCCTGGATGACGCCCACCGTGAACTGATCGTGGAACTCGCCGTCGATCACACGCTGTGCTGCCCGGTCGATCAGGTCCGCACGCTCCGGGTCCAGCACCCCGATCTCACGATTGGCCCGCGCGCTCGCCTGCTTGACCATCGCGAGAGCGACCACCAGATCGGGATAGACCGAGATGGGGCGCTTGGTGATCGGGAAGTTCGCGTCGGCGCGGGCGGTGTGGATGCCCCAGTACGCGTCGACGGGGATCTCCATGCTCCCGAGGGAGTCGGATTCGGTGCGGGTGAGGGCAGGCGCGGCAGAAGCCATGTCACATCCTTGTGGGTCGTGGCGGGTGAGAGTGGGGGATGCGTCCAGTCTACGCGGCTCACCGCGGGGGTTTACGGGAGAACGCCTCCAAGCGCCCCTCCGGCGAGAGCGTCGCCATCTGCGCGAGCCACTCCTCGGAGAAGAAATCCCCCGTCGCTGCGCCGTCCACCGGGATGACCGTATGGGTGATCGTGTCGGGGTGCACGTGGACGAGCTGGAACGCCTGTGCGGCATCCATCCCGTTCACCTCCGCGGCCGGAAGTGCGACGTTCATCGTGTAGCAGGTCGCCGACGAGACGCTCACCGGGAACGCCGGCGAACGTTCCGTGAGAGGAGTAGTGCAGGTGCCCGGCGAGGATGCCGCGCACGTCGGTGCCGCGGATGATCTCGGCGAGCTCGTCCTGATGACGGAGTTCCAGGATGTCGAACAGCGGAACATGGCTCGGCAGCGGAGGATGATGCATGGCCAGCAGCGTGCCGTGCGGAGCCGGCACGCTGAGCTGGTCGGCGAGCCACGAGAGCTGACCCGCGTCGAGATCACCGTGGTGCCAACCGGGAACGCTCGTGTCGAGGGCGATGACGCGCAGCCCGTCGAGATCCCACACTCCGGTGACCGGCTCTGCCGAAGCGGGAAGACCGAGCAGGTCCCGGCGCAGGGCCGGGCGCTCGTCGTGGTTGCCCGCGACCCAGACCACCGGTGCCCCCAGCTCGGCGGCGATCGGCTCCACCGCCTGACGCAGTCGGCGGTAGGCGTCGGGCTCCCCCAGATCCGCGAGATCCCCCGTCACGACGATGGCCGAGGGGTTCGGATGCACCGTGCGGATCGCCTCGAGGGTCCGCGCGAAGTTCGCCTCGACGTCGAACCTGTCCGCCAGACGCACACCGCCGGCGAGGAAGTGCGGGTCACTGACGTGGATGAGGACGTGGGACGCGGGCCGGTGCCGGCCGAAGGCATACTCGCTGCCGGTTCCTGCGGACATGTCCTCAGCCTATGCTCCGCAGCACTACTGCGGGTGTAGTGATCGCAATAGGATGACGGCATGGCCAAGAACGAGAGCAGACGACGAGCGATCGCGGACGCCGGCCTGGCCGTGCTCGCGCGAGAAGGATCCCGCGGGCTCACGCATCGAGCCGTCGACGTCGCAGCCGGCGTGCCGACCGGCACGACCTCGAACTACTTCCGCAGTCGGGACGCCCTGGTGGAAGGTCTCGTCGAACGCATCGGGGAACGGCTCGCTCCGAGCGAGGAAGACCTCGCGCGACGCGCAGCCGGCGCGCCGGGGCCGGACCTCTTCGCCGATTACATCCGCGACATCGTGCGCCGCCTGAGCGCCGACCGTGACGTGACGATCGCGCTCTTCGAACTCCGCCTCGAGAGCAGCCGCCGCCCGGAGGTCGCCGCGGTTCTCGGCGCCTGGCAGCGGGCCGGCCTTGACGGCGATGTCGCCTTCAATGCCGATGCGGGGCTTCCCGGTGGGCGACGGGAGATCGCGCTCTTCCACTACGCGATCGACGGGCTCCTGCTCGATCGGCTCACGACGTCCATCGATCCGGAGACCTCGACCGACGACATCATCGACGACCTGGTCGCCGGGCTGCTCCGCTGAGAGCAGTCGTCGAATCCTCGCCGCCGGTCAGTGGCCGACGACGATGATCAGGATGCCGGCGATCACGGCCGCGGCGCACAGGATGAAACATCCGTATGCGCCGACGAGCGAGATCGTCTTCTGCGTCTCTGTGAGCGGGCTCTTCTTGGCAGCCTTCGCCGCCTGCTTCGCGGCGCGCTTGAGTTCCTTCTCCGAGATCACGGTGATCGCGTCGGTGAACTCCGCCGGGCTCACGACCGGGGCGCGGCCGCTGCGTACGAGGAGCCGGAGTCCCACGGAGTAGAAGGTCACGATGGCCGTCGCCCCTACCAGAGCGGCGACGAACACCTGGAGGAACGCCGCCCAGTCGATGGTCACGTTCATGCGGAATCCCCGTCCCGGTCGACATCCACGGGCTTCGCGATCTCGCCCGTCTTCACGGTGCTCGACTTCTTCTCCGACTTCGAGGCGGCCTTGGCCGCAGCCTTCTTCTTGGCTTTCGCCTTGGCGTCGGCCTTCGCCTTCTCCCGCGCGTCGGCCCGCGCCTTCGCCTCGGCCCTGGCCTGCTCGATGCGCTGCTGGCGGCGCGTGGGAGGCGGAGTGTCGGGAAGGTCGACCGCGAGGCCGGACTCGGCCACGTCGCTCATCGCGTTGGCGGAGGTCACGGCATTGCGACGCGAACGAGCGAAGAGTCCGAGGATGATGAGGACGGCGAGAACCGCATCGATCGCGACGCCCCAGTTTCCGAGCCAGACAACGAGCAGCGCCGCGAGTGCACCGACGCCACCTGCGGCAGGCAACGTGAGCAGCCAGCCGATACCGATCCGCCCTGCGGTCCTCCAGCGGACGGTGGATCCACGGCGCCCGAGTCCGGAGCCGATGACCGAACCCGACGCGACCTGCGTCGTCGAGAGAGCGAAGCCGAGGGCGCTCGAGGCGAGGATCGTGGCGGCGGTCGAGCTCTCGGCGGCGAAGCCCTGCGCGGGCTTCACGTCAGTCAGTCCCTTGCCGAGCGTGCGGATGATGCGCCAGCCGCCGAGGTAGGTGCCGAGCGCGATCGTGAAGGCGCACGCGATGATCACCCAGAGCTCCGGCTCGTGGTGCGCACCGGACTGCCAGCCGATCGTGATCATCGCGAGGGTGATCACGCCCATGGTCTTCTGCGCGTCGTTGGTGCCGTGCGCCAGTGCGACCAGCGAGGACGTGAAGATCTGCCCCCACCGGAAGCCGTCCCGACCGTCGGGCTTGCCGTCGTACCGGCGCGTGATCGAGTACGCGATCTTCGTCGCGGCGAACGCGATGATGCCGGCCGTGAGAGGGGCGATGAGCGCCGGCAGAACGATCTTCGACAGCACAGCCCCGAAGTCGATGCCGCCGAGGCCTGCACCGACGAGGGTCGCTCCGATGAGGCCGCCGAACAGTGCGTGCGAAGAGCTCGAGGGGAGCCCCAGCAGCCACGTCAGCATGTTCCACGTGATGGCGCCGATGAGTCCGGCGAAGATCAGGGACAGGAAGAGATCCGCTCCCGCCTGGATGATCGCGTCTTCCTTGATGATCCCGCCGGAGATCGTCTTGGAGACCTCTGTCGACAGGAACGCGCCGACGAGGTTGAGCACGGCGGCGAGGAGGACGGCGGTCTTGGGTTTCAGCGCGCCGGTGGCGATGGGCGTCGCCATCGCGTTAGCGGTGTCGTGAAACCCGTTCGTGAAGTCGAAGAAGAGTGCCAGCGCGATGACAAGCACGACGATGAGGGCTGCGGTTTCCACCGTTCGCTTTCGGTCGTTGAGGAAGAAAGGAGGTGTCGACGAGATCGACGTGACGAACGAAGAGTTCACCGTGGGTTTGACTTCCGTTTACCGGCCCCGCTCGATCCTCCCACCCTGCCCCGTGCCGGTCAACTCGACCTGGGATACCGTGGGACGGTGACTGACGCCCCTATCGCAGACCGCCGCTCCACCACCCGCACCCACCACGGCGACACCGTCGACGATCCGTACGAGTGGCTGCGTGCGAAGGACTCCGCCGAGGTCATCGCGCATCTCGAATCGGAGAACGCCTACACCGACGCGCAGACCGCGCACCTCGCCCCGCTGCGCGAGAAGCTGTTCGAGGAGATCAAGGGGCGGGTGCAGGAGACCGACCTCTCCGTACCGACCCGTCGCGGCGACTGGTGGTACTACAGCCGCACCGAGGAGGGCGCCCAGTACGGCATCCACTGCCGCGCCCGCGGCCGATCCCGACGACTGGACTCCCCCGCGCCTCGAGGCCGGCGTGCCCGTCCCCGGCGAGGTGATCCTGCTCGACGGCAACGTCGAGGCCGAGGGCCACGAGTTCTTCTCGCTGGGCGCCTTCGACACCTCGGACGACGCGACGAAGCTGCTGTGGTCGACCGACTTCGAGGGCGATGAGCTGTACACGGTGCACGTGCGCGATCTCACGACCGGTGAGACGCTCGCCGATGAGATCCCGAACACCGGCGGCGCCTTCTTCACCCCCGACGGCACCGGCGTCCTGTACACGACCCGCGACGAGGCCTGGCGGCCCGACACGCTCTGGCTGCACCGCATCGGCACACCGGTCTCCGACGACGTCACGCTGTTCCACGAACCGGACGAGAAGTTCTGGCTCGGGGCGGGGATCACGCGCAGTCGCCGGTACCTGGTGATTGGTGTCGGGTCGAGCATCACCAGCGAGGAGTACCTCGTCGACCTCCAGGGCGAACTGACGGCCGAACCGCGGCTGGTGTGGCCGCGCGTCGAGGGCGTCGAATACTCCCTCGAGCACGCCGTCGTCGAGGGCGAGGACCGTCTGCTCATCCTGCACAACGATGGAGCGCTCGATTTCGAGCTCGTCTCGGTGCCGGCATCCGCCCCGCAGGGGGATCGACGCGTGGTCATCGCGCACGAACCGGGCCGACGTCTGCTCGGCATCGATGCGTTCCGGGATTTCGCCACCGTCGAGTACCGCAGCGAAGGCCTCGAACGGGTCGGCCTGCTCGACTATGCGACGGATGCCGTCGACGAGCTGTCCTTCGATGAGCCGCTGTACTCCGCGGGGGTCAGCGGGAACCCGGAATGGCACTCCCCCTACCTCCGCCTGGGCTACACGTCGTTCGTCACGCCGGGGACCGTCTACGACCTCGACCCGGCGACCCGCGAGCTGCTGCTTCGCAAGCAGGTCGCCGTGCTGGGCGGGTACGACCCGACGCAGTACGGTCAGCGCCGGGATTGGGCCACTGCCTCCGACGGCACACGCGTGCCGATCTCCCTGGTGTGGAAGCGCTCGTTCGGCGAGCCCGGCTCGGAGACACGACCGGTGCACCTCTACGGCTACGGCTCCTACGAGCACTCGATCGACCCCGGGTTCTCCGTCGCCCGACTGTCTGAACTCGACCGCGGAGTGATCTTCGCTGTGGCCCATGTGCGCGGCGGCGGCGAGATGGGCCGACAGTGGTACGAGGAGGGCAAGCTGCAGAACAAGCGCAACACCTTCACGGACTTCGTCTCGTGCGGCGAGCACCTGGTCGCAACGGGCGTGACGGCCCCGGATCGTCTGGTCGCCGAGGGCGGCAGCGCCGGCGGCCTGCTGATGGGCGCGGTGGCGAACCTCGCTCCGGAGCTCTTCGCCGGCATCCTCGCCGGTGTCCCCTTCGTCGATGCGCTGACGACGATCCTCGACCCGTCGCTGCCGCTCACGGTCATCGAGTGGGACGAGTGGGGCGACCCGCTGCATGATGCCGATGTCTACGCGTACATGAAGTCGTACACGCCGTATGAGAACGTCCGCGACGACGTCCGGTACCCGCGCATCCTCGCCGTGACCTCACTCAACGACACCCGCGTGCTCTACGTGGAACCGGCGAAGTGGGTCGCGCGCCTGCGCGAGGCGGGCGCTTCGGATGTGCTCCTGAAGTGCGAGATGGTCGCAGGGCACGGCGGCGTCAGCGGACGCTACAACTCCTGGAAGGAACGAGCCTTCGAGCTGGCCTGGCTCCTCGACACCCTCGGGGTCGCCGAAGCCTGACCCGAGTGGCGCCGGTTCGCTCCCCCGATTGAGAGATCAGCCGAAGAGCGCAGCGGCCTCGTCGTAGCGGTACCGGGGTACGGTGTTGAGCTCTCCGAGGGCATCGGCGAAGGGCACGCGAACGATGTCGGTGCCCTGCATCGCGACCATCTGGCCCCAGGCGCCGTCGACGATCGCGTCGGCGGCGTGCAGCCCGAGGCGGGTCGCGAGGACACGGTCGAACGCCGAGGGCGACCCGCCGCGCTGGATGTGGCCGAGGATCGTGGCGCGGGTCTCGATACCGGTGATGCGCTCGATCGCGGGCGCCAGCTGGTCGCCGATGCCGCCCAGACGGGGACGGTTGAAGGCGTCGAGACCCTTGTCGCTGTAGGCCTCTTCCATGCCGAGCAGCTTGAATCCCTCGGAGACGACCACCAGGGGGGCACGACCGCGGTCGTGCGCGCTCGACACGAGCGCGGTGATGTCGTCGATCGACATCGGCACCTCGGGGATGCAGATGACGTGCGCGCCGGCGGCCATGCCGGCGTGCAGGGCGATCCACCCGACGTGGCGGCCCATGACCTCGGCGACCATGCAGCGCTGATGCGAGTCACCGGTCGTGCGCAGTCGATCCATCGCATCGGTGGCGATGTTCACGGCCGTGTCGAAACCGAACGAGTAGTCGGTGGCCTGCAGGTCGTTGTCGATCGTCTTCGGGACGCCGAGCACCTTGATGCCGTCCTTCGACAACCGGTCGGCCGCCGCCAGCGTGCCCTCGCCACCGATCGCTACGATGCCGTCGATCTTATGGCCGTACAGCGTCTTGGCGATGTTCTCGGCTCCGCCGCGCTCCCCTTCGTAGGGGTTGGTGCGGCTGGTTCCGAGGATCGTGCCGCCCACCTTCGACAGCCCCTTCACCTCGTGCCGGGTCAGCGGCATGAAGTCGCCCTCGACGATGCCTCGCCAGCCGTCGCGGATGCCGACGAACTCGAGGTCGTACGTGGTGGTGCCCTTGAGCACGATGCCGCGGATGACCGCGTTGAGTCCGGGGCAGTCGCCGCCGCTCGTCAGGATGCCGATCTTCATGCTGGTGCCTTCAGACGTTCGAGAAAAGGGGGAATGGCGACGCTGCCTGCGATCGACACTAGTGCCCCGGCACTGCCGGACGCCATTCGAGCCCGATGAAAACGGGCGATCTTGACGCGCCTTCCCGGCGATATCCCCCAAATTTGGCAGAGAGCCCCGACCGACCGTCGGAACGGGCGTTAAGAACAGCTCTTCTTGACGCCTACGCGCCGCCGAGAGCCTGACGCAGCAGATGCATGAGCGCGGCCAGCTGGATCGGCTCCGCCGCCTTCTCGTCGATCGCCTCGCCGTCGAGCGCACGCGCCGCCAGGCCCTGCTTCTGGTCGATGAGCTCCGCGATCTTGGTGTCGATCGTGTGCGCGGCGATGATGCGCCAGGCCGTCACGGGCTCGTCCTGCCCGATGCGGTGCACACGGTCGATCGCCTGCGTCTGCTCGGCCGCCGTCCACGACAGCTCGGCGAGCACGACGTTGGATGCCGCCTGCATGTTGAGGCCGACGCCTGCCGCGGTGAGCGAGCAGACGGCGATCCCGACCTCGGGGTCGCCGTTGAAGTCGTCGATCGCCTGCTGGCGGGCCGTCGACGTCTGGTCGCCTCGGATCGAGACGGCGCGGATGCCGACCGAGGCGAAGTGCGCCTCCGCCTGGTCCATCACGTCGATGTGCTTCGCGAAGAACACCACCTTGCCGACGGAACGCTGCAGCTGCGCGGCGTAATCCGCCGCGAGCTGCGCCTTCGCCTGGCCGATGCGGCGGACCATCGTGAAGACGTTGTCTCCGCCGGTGCCCGCTGCCTTCGACTCCTCGAGCTCGTTCAGCGCGACCAGGCGCACGATGTCGTCGTCGATCTCGCCGGGCGCCAGTCCGCGATCGCCCCGGGCCTCGATGATGCGACGGTAGCGAGCGGCCAGCCGCTCCCCCAGCTCGCGCTCGGCCTGACGGATGCTGCGCCCGAACTCGTCGTCGAGCTGCACCGGCAGGTCGGCGATGAGCTTGTCGGGCAGGTCCGCCGCGACGTCCTTCTTCTTGCGACGGACGATCCCCATCGAGATCACCGCATCGCGGGCCTCCGGATAGAACGCCTTGTCGGCGGGCGTGTAGCCGGTCGCGTCGAGCTTCTCCATCAGCTCGGGACCCGGCTTCTCGCCCGTCGTCCAGCCGAGGAAGCGCCAGATCGCGTCGAAGTCCTCGACGTCGTTGATCAGCGGGGTTCCGGTGAGAGCGAGCATGAGCGGATTCCCGCCCGGAGTGCGCTCCCGCATCCGCGAGGCGAGCGCCAGCACGTTCTGCGAACGCTGCGAGGAGAGGTTCTTGATGAAGTGCGCCTCGTCGACCACCATGCCGCGGAGGCCGATCGATCCGAGCCACGAGAGGTGGCGGTCGAGGATCTCGTAGTTGACGATGAACACGTCCGCGAAGGCGTCGATGTCGGTGCCGTCGCCCTGAATGACCGTGGCGCGTCGCTGCGGCGTCCAGCGCTCGACCTCACGCGCCCAGTTCATCTTGACGACGTTCGGCACGACCGCGAGCAGCGGATAGGCGCCCGCGATCGAGGCGGCGAGGAGCGACTGCGCGGTCTTGCCGAGACCGGGCTCATCCGCGAGGAGGAAGCTCCGGTGCCCGCCGCGCACGGCTTCGAGGAACCGGGACTGGTGCACCATCACCTCGAGGCCCTTGGGCGAGAGGTGGTCGTACTCGGGTGCGGGCGGCAGCTCCATGGTGGCGGCGGACCCGCCGGCGCCGGTCTCGAACGCCTTGTACAGCGGGCCCATCAGCTCCCAGCCGTCGAGGCGACGGCGCGGGGTCGACGTGCTGCGCGGAGTCAGATCCGGCGCCAGGAAGGGGTTGGCCAGCTGACGCGACTCGACCGATGGCGGCGTGACCTGCCGTTCGGCGATGGCCGCCGGGACCGACGAGATCTGCACCGGCGCGGCATCCGCGATGATGAGCTCCTCCGGCGCGAGCTCCGCGCCGGACTCGAGCAGCCAGTCGCGCCGCATCCGCTTGGCCACCGGGGAGGTCGCCTGATCGGCCTCGAGGAGTTGGATGAGCGATGTGTCGCGCGCCGCGGTCTTCGCGAGGATCGTGGCGACGCCGTCGAGTCGCTTGAGCAGCTCAACGCGGGCGGGGTCGCCGATCTCGGCATCCGCCTTCACCCTGGCGCGCTCTTCGCGCACCAGGAACGCGATGACCTGGAACTTGACCCGGTTCGTCGGGCCGAGCTTTCCCCGCTGCGACTTCGCCTCGATCTCGCGCACCTTGCGCGCGAGGATCGGGATGAGGGGGGCCTCGTCGTCTCGACGGGACGTCTTCTTGCGCCGCGTGGCGGCGGTTGCCGTGGTCGGCATGCTCCTCCTGAGCGTGAAGGCCCCGGCATCTCCGTGAAACCGTGGGCCGTTCTCGATGTCCGCGTGTGGCGTGAGCCATGACCGTACGGACAGTTGTTCCGGTTTCCGCCGATGCACGCGTGACGCGTGAGGGTCGGTGAGAACCGAGGTCCAGTCTACGTCATACCGCCGGGACGACGCAGGATCTCGCCGTCCGCAGGGACTTTCGTGTTGCGGCCAGGGCTACGCCTGCGCCGCCAGGACCACTCGGGCGTCGGCGACATCGACCGCGATCTGCGCCGCGAGCTTCTCGATCCCCTCGTAGGCGACCATCCCCCGGAGCCTCCGGACGAACTCGACGGTGACGTCGTGACCGTAGAGCTCGAGGCCCGTCTCGTCGAGGACGTGCGCCTCCACCTGACGCTCGAGCACGTCGTCGAAGGTCGGGTTCGTGCCCACCGAGATCGCCGACGGATGCCGGATGCCGGTGTCGTGATCGACGAGCCACCCGGCGTACACGCCGTCGGCCGGGACGAAGGCATCCGTGATCGTGGAGAGATTGGCGGTCGGGAATCCGAGCTCACGACCGCGCTTGAGTCCGTGCACGACCTCTCCGCGCACGTCCGGGTACCGCCCGAGCGCACGAGCCGCCTCCTCGACGTCGCCCTCGACCAGCAGCTCGCGGATCCAGGTCGACGACACGCGTCGCTCGGACCCGGCCAGGTAGACGTCATCGACGACCTCGACCGTGAAGCCGTGTGTCGGTGCGAGCCGGCGCAGCAGGGCCGGAGTCCCCTCGCCGCCCCGGCCGAAGCGGAAGTCCTCGCCGACGAGCACCTGCGAAACGCCGAGCGCCCCGACCAGGATGTCGACGACGAAGGCCTCGGCGCTGCGGGAGGCGAGTTCTTCGTCGAAGGTGAGCACGAGCGTCGCGTCGAGTCCGAGTTCGCCGAGCAGCTCGAGCTTGCGGTCGACGGTGACGACGTTCTCGGGGCACCGGTCCGGGCGCAGCACGGCGAGCGGGTTGCGGTCGAAGGTGACGGCGACCGCCTGGCTCCCCGATGCTGCAGCGGCTTCCTTCAGGCGCTGGATCACGGCACGATGACCGGCGTGCACGCCGTCGAACTTGCCGATCGCCACAGCACTCGGCCCGAAACCGTGCGGGACCTCGTCGGGGCTGCGGAAGACGATCACGCGCCGACCTCGAGCGGGCGGCCGGCGGTCGCCGGCCGGTGCGTGCGGAGCCACCAGATGCCGAACACCGGGAGGACCAGCGGGATGAACAGGTAACCGCGGCCGAACAGCGACCACACGGTCTCGTGCTGGAAGAGATCGGGGAGCAGGATGCTGAGCAGCCCCACGACGATCACTCCGGTGAGCTCGAAGACGATCGCGACCCACGCCACGGCGTACCAGCCCTGCCGACGGGCGAGGACGAGGGCCAGCGTCGCCAGGATGTAGACGACGGCGGCCAGCGCGGAGAGCGAGTATGCGAGCGGTGCCTCGTCGAATCGGCGGACGATCTGCACGAAGCTGCGCCCCGTGGCCGCCAGCGCCATCACGGCATAGACGATCACGAGGACACGACCAATTCCGGTCATCCGAGTGGAGGGGGCGAGGGAGCTCATAGCGCGTTCCATTCTAGAGCCGCGCGACGTGGCGCAGCTCCGCGGGGACCCGTCGCGTCACGCGATCTGCACCGACCAGATGACCTGCATCCGCCACAGCATGATCGCGATCGCCAGAGCGGCGACGCCGAGGATGACGGTGCTCCAGCGGCTGCGTTCCATCAGCGCCCAGAGCACCGCCCCGATCGGCAGCAGTGCCGCCGACACGAGGTAGACCCAGAGCTCGAGCAGGTCGCCGGTCGGCGGGTTGCCCACCAACGGCGCGACGATCGCCACGATCACCTGCACGACGAGAAGCACCTCGACGAGGGCGAGCGCACCGACGGTGTAGTCGCTGGGCCTCCGGCCCGCGAATCCGGCGGTGAGACAGAACACACCGGCGGCGACGGCGATCACGACCTGGGCGATCGTCAGCCACATGATCATCGACCGGCCTCCGGCATGTTCATCGCGCTCTTGAGATCGGCCCCGCGCTTCTCGACGATGCCGACCAGCGCGCCTTCGTCGTCGATCGCTGCCGCAAGCGCTCCCTCGAGCCGCTGCGCCTGGCCGCCGAGGCGCTTGCCGTGGCGAAGGTCGCGGGCCTCCTCGTTCGACACGTGGAGCGGCTGCAGGATGCGTCCGGCTGCCTCGGCGGGCGCGAGGGTGGCGGCGCCGTCGAGGTCGTCGAGCACGACGGCGTCGGCCACATCGAAGGGACCGACCCTGGTACGGCGCAGCGCCGTCAGGTGCCCGCCGACGCCGAGCATCGCACCCAGATCTCGGGCGAGCGCGCGGATGTAGGTCCCCGATGAGCAGTCGACGAGCACGTCGAGATCGAGGTGTCCCTCGCCTTCGCGTCGCGCGAGCACCTCGAATCGGGAGACCACCACCTCGCGCGCCGCCAGCACGACCTCTTCCCCGGCCCGCACACGGTCGTACGCACGGCGTCCGTCGACCTTGATCGCCGAGACCGCGCTCGGGATCTGCGAGATCTCGCCGGTGAGCGATGCCACACCGGCTGCCACGGCCTCGGTCGTCACCGCCGTCCATGCTTCCGGACTCGCGCGGGTGAGGATCTCTCCGTCGGCGTCGTCGGTGCCGGTGGTCTGGCCGAGTCGGATCGTGGCGACATAGGTCTTGTCGGCGCCGACGACGTAGGTGAGCAGTCGGGTCGCCCCTTCGATGCCGATGACGAGCAGCCCGGTGGCCATCGGGTCGAGAGTTCCCGCGTGACCGACCTTCCGGGTGCCGAATGCCCGCCGGGTGCGCGCGACCACGTCGTGACTGGTCATTCCTGCTGGCTTGTCGACGAGGAGGATGCCGGGCGAGACCATCCCCCCAGCCTACGACGCCACCGGTACTGTCCGAGTCCTCGCCTAGGCTGTCGGAGTGCCCCCCACATCGTCGCTCTCGCCATCGGCGATGCGGCCGCTCACGGACTGGTATCGGGCCGGGGCTCGCGATCTGCCGTGGCGGCGGGCCGCGTTCCACGAGGAGTTCGGTGCCTGGGGCGTGCTCGTCAGCGAGTTCATGCTGCAGCAGACCCCCGTGTCCCGCGTCATCCCGCACCTGGAGGCCTGGCTGGACCGCTGGCCCACTCCTGCGACGATGGCGGCTGCGTCCGCGGCGGAGGTCGTGCAGCAGTGGGCGAACCTCGGTTACCCGCGCCGGGCGCTCTGGCTGCACCGTGCGGCGATCGAAGTGACCGCGCGCCACGGCGGGACCGTGCCCCGGGATGTCGACGCACTGCTCGCGCTGTCCGGGATCGGCGACTACACCGCCAGGGCGGTCGCCGTGTTCGCCTACGGCGACCGGCATCCTGTCGTCGACACGAACACGCGACGGGTCCTCGCCAGGGCCGTCGAGGGTCGCGCACAGCCAGCGTCTCCTTCGCGACGCGATCTGGAGGCGATGGCGGCGTTGCTGCCCGCGGATGACGCCGAGGCCGCAGTCGTGAACGCCGCCGCCATGGAGCTCGGCGCGACCGTGTGCACGGCGCGCTCTCCGCGGTGCGAGGACTGCCCTCTCGCCGAAAGGTGCGCCTGGCTGGCCGCGGGCCGCCCGGACACGGGAGACACCCGGCGCCGTCAGGCCACGTACGAGGGTTCCGATCGCCAGGCGCGGGGCGCGGTGCTGCGCCTGCTGCGCGAGGCCGCCCCCGAGGCCGTGCCCCTCGCCACCGTTCTGCCGGCATGGCCCGACGCTCGTCAGCGGGACCGCGCGATCGACTCCCTCATCGCCGACGGACTCGCAGAGGCCGACGGGGAAGGCCTGTCGCTGCCGCGCTGAGCACGGTCCACCGTCAGAGGTGCTGGTTCGTCCGGTGCGCGAGAGCGGTGAGTTCGACGCGCTTGCGCACATCGAGTTTCGCGAAGACACGGCCGAGGTGCACCTCCACGGTGCGCACCGAGACGTTCAGCGCCGCCGCGATCTCGCGGTTGCCCGCGCCGCCCACGGCCAGCATCGCCGCCTCGAGCTCGCGCGCGGTGAGCAGCTGCGACCACGCGTGCCGGCATGCCTCCAGCGGGTCCGCCACGTCCCCCGTCCTATCGAGCATGTCGAGTCGATCCAGTCGGTGATGGATCGACCGTGCCCACGCGGTCGCGCCCGCCAGTTCGAACAGTCGCTGCGCGCTCTGCAGATGCCGGCGTGCGACGACGTGCTCGTCACGGATGGCGCACTGGATCCCCAGCATCGCCTCGACCCTGGCGCGGGCGAAGGGCGAGCGCAGAGTGCGGGCGACCAGGTGCACCTCCTCGCGCTCGGTCCGCCATCGTCCGTCGGTCATCGTGGCGATCCGGATGCGCAGCTCGTGGCCGAGGAAGACCTCGGGGGGCGCGACGATGCCGGAGTCGGCACCGTCGGCCTCCCACGTCAGCGCGACCTCGTCGAGGCCGGGTACCGAGAACGTGGTCTGCGGTGCCCCCAGGTCGAGCCAGAGGCGCACCGAGGTCGCAGCGTCGTCGAAGTCCCCGGCGAGGAAGGCCTCGATCGCACGGTCCAGCAGCTGGTCGATCTTCACCGTCGGTGGGAACGCTGCGGTGAGCGCACGAGACACAGGACCGACTGCCCCGAGGACCGCGAGGTCGAGACGCCGCGCCAGCACCACCCCGAGACCTGCGAACGGCATCGCGATCGGGAGCTCTAAAGCGGCGCGGATGAGTCGGTCTCGCGCGACCCCGATATCGCCGCGCCAGGAGAGCAGCAGCGCCTCCACGACGGCCCGGTACGCCCGCACGACAGGGCTGTACTCGAATCCGGCGACGAGCGGGTCGACCTCGGCCTCCATCGCGTCGTTCGCCGTGCCCAGCAGGCGAAGTCCGCGGTCGACGTCGCCGTCCAGAGCCGCACGGAGCCCGCGGAGCATGCGTCCGGTCAGCGGGCCGGAGCCCGAGACGTCCTCACGGTCCCGCTCCCCCGCGATCAGCCAGGCGAGCGCCACGGCCGGATCACGCAGACTGCGCTCCGCGCCGACCCGGGCGCTACCCTCGCGGAGGGCCTCGAGCCACGATCGCATGCCGGAACGATCGTCGCGCTCGGCACAGAGCACGGCAGCGAGAGCCGCGGCCCTCGCCCACGAGTACCAGTCGTCGGGGTCATCGGTCCGAGGCCGCAGGGAACCGGGGTCGACGTCGGGCACCGTGCCATGCAGATGCGCGCGTGCCGTGATCAGTCCTGCGAGTCCTTGCAGCCGGAAGCGCTCCGTCCCGTGCGGGAACAGCCGACCGAGCCAGGCGGCGGCCTCCACCGCGAATCCCGCGCCGACGGAGGAGGCACCCGCCACGAGATAGGCCTCATCGCGATCGACGCCGACCGCATGCTTCGTCGCCTCGCGGGCGAGCAGCAGCGCTCTGTCCGGGTGCCCCGCCTCGGAGAGTTCCCGGGCGATGCGCGTCAGTTCGGCCGCGGTCGCCGGGTCGCCGTGGAACGAGGCGCGCGCTCGGTGCCAGTCGGCGCCCACGCGGTCGCCGTGATCCGCGCAGACCGTGCTGAGTCGATCGTGTACGGCCCCGACGACGGTGGTGGCCGTCCGTGCTCGGAGCCAGATGGCGAGCCGCGGGTCTATGAAGCGGGCACGGCCCACCCGCAGAACGAGGTGTCGTCCGACGGGTGCCGCAGCGATCTCCACCGCGGACCGCCCGTCGAAGGCGAGCAGCGGGGCCAGCCGGTCGTCGAGCGACACCGAGAGCGCGAGGAGCAGATCGCGATCGCGCGCGGGAAGGATCAAGTCGTGAAAGGCCCGCGCGATGGCCGGCACCAGCGGCAGCGGGTTGGGCAGAGGCCGCAGCCCGTGTCGCTGTGCCGGTGTCAGTCGCCCCGCCACCTCGCGGATCGTCAGCGCGTCGGCGTTCAGTTCGGCGGCCAGACGTGAGACCACGTGCGGAGCACACCCCAGCTCGCCGGCGAGCAGCAGTTCGATCAACGCCTCGATGTCGGAGGGCGCGATCGATCGATCGTGATGCGCGTTCGAACCCACGATGCCGATCCCCCTCAGCTCGGCGGGACACGATCCCGCAGAGCCGAGGCTAGCAATTCGAAGTGGGCCGTGAGGCGCGAAACGACGCTGTATATCGGTTGGCGCGATCAGACGATCGCGCCAACCTCAATCCTGGTCGTCGTCGGTGCGGTACGGGTCCGCTTCGCCGGCGTGAGATGCCGACGATGCGAGCCTGGCCACCTCGGCGTCGCGCTCCTGCGCCTGGCGCAGCAGTGCCCCGATGTGGTCGGCGTTCTCCGGCAGCGCGTCAGGGATGAATTCGAGCGTCGGCACGAGACGCGTACTCAGCTGCCGTCCGACCTCGCTGCGCAGCATGCCGGTCGCGGAGGTGAGGGCCTCGCCGCTGGCGATGCGCTCCTCCTCCGTGCCCAACACCGTGTAGAACACGGACGCGTGCTGAAGGTCGCCGCTGACGCGGCAGTCGGTGAGGGTGACGAAGCCGAGGCGCGGGTCGCGCAGACCCTTCTCCAGTCGCTCGGCGAGGATCACGCGGATGCGGTCCGCCAGACGAGCCTGTCTTTCACCAGCCATTTTTCTCTCCTTCTCCACGAAGTCCTCGGGCGCCCTTCGTCTCGCTCAGCTCGCTCACGAGCCGGAGCGAGGAAGGACGCCCGAGTGATTTCGACCAGGTCAGCCGCGAGGCTTCTCGACGAGTTCGATCGTCTCGATCTCATCGCCGATCTGGATGTCATTGAACTTGCCGAGGCCGATACCGGCCTCGTAGTCCGTGCGGACCTCGGTGACGTCGTCCTTGAACCGGCGCAGCGACTCGATGGCGAGTGCATCGCCGACGACGACGCCATCGCGGATGACGCGGGCCTTGGCGTTTCGCGTGATCGTTCCCGACCGCACGATGACACCGGCGATGTTGCCGAACTTGGAGGAACGGAAGACCTCGCGGATCTCCGCGACGCCCGACTGGACCTCTTCGTACTCCGGCTTCAGCATGCCCTTCAGCGAGTTCTCGACCTCGTCGATGGCGTTGTAGATCACCGAGTAGAACCGGATGTCGACGCCTTCGCGCTGAGCGCGCTCGCGCGCCTTCGTGTCGGGACGCACGTTGAAGCCGACGATGATCGCGTTGTCGATCGTCGCCAGGTTCACGTCGGACTCGGTGATCGCACCCACACCGCGGTGGATGATGCGCAGCTGCACCGAATCGTCGACCTCGATCTTGAGGAGCGACTCCTCCAGCGCCTCGACGGCACCGGAGACGTCACCCTTGATGATGAGGTTGAGCGACTCGACCTTGCCCTCCTGGAGAGCGCGGGTGAAGTCCTCGAGCGAGATGCGCTTGCGGGCCTTGGCCAGCTGGGCGTTGCGCTCGACGGCTTCGCGCTTCTCAGCGATCTGACGAGCCATGCGGTCTTCCTCGGTGACGATGAAGACGTCGCCGGCGCGGGGCACGGAGTTCAGACCCTGCACCTGCACCGGACGCGACGGGTAGGCCTCGAGGACCGCATCGCCGTTCTCGTCGGCCATCGCACGCACACGGCCGTAGGCGGTGCCTGCGACGATCGCGTCACCGATACGGAGCGTTCCGGACTGGATCAGCACCGTGGCGATCGAACCGCGGCCCTTGTCGAGCTTCGCCTCGATGGCGACACCGCGAGCGGCCTTGTTCGGGTTGGCGGTCAGGTCGAGACCGGCGTCAGCGGTGAGCAGCACCGCGTCCAGGAGCTCCTGGATGCCGGTGCCGGCACGAGCCGACACGTCGACGAACATGACGTCTCCACCGAACTCCTCCGCGACCAGACCGTACTCGGTGAGCTGCTGGCGCACCTTGGACGGGTTGGCGTCGGGCTTGTCGACCTTGTTGACCGCGACCACGATCGGCACGTTCGCCGCCTGGGCGTGGTTCAGAGCCTCCACCGTCTGCGGCATGATGCCGTCGTCGGCGGCGACCACGAGGATCGCGAGGTCGGTCACCTGAGCACCACGGGCACGCATGGCGGTGAACGCCTCGTGACCCGGGGTGTCGATGAAGGTGATCGCGCGCTCGATGTTCTCGTGCTCGGTCCACACCTGGTACGCACCGATGTGCTGGGTGATGCCACCGGCCTCGCCCTCGATGACGTTGGTCTGGCGGATGGCGTCGAGCAGTCGGGTCTTACCGTGGTCGACGTGACCCATGACGGTGACGACCGGCGGACGGATCTCGAGGTCGTCCTCGCTCTCCTCCTCGAGCTCCTGATCGAGGTTGAGACCGAAGCCCTCGAGGAGCTCCTTGTCCTCGTCCTCGGGCGAGACCATCTGGATCTTGTAACCCAGCTCCTCACCCAAGACCTCGAACGTGGCCTCGTCCAGCGACTCGGTGGCCGTGGCCATCTCGCCGAGGTTGAAGAGGATGGTGACGAGAGTTCCCGGCTGAACCGTGTAGCCCGTCAGCGTCTCGATCTTGTCGGCGAAGTCCGCGATGGACGCGCCGCGACGCATGCGGATGATCTCCCCGTTGCCGCGGGTGACGTTGACGCCACCGACGACCGGAGCACTCCGCATCTCGAACTCTTGCCGCTTCGCCCGCCGCGACTTGCGCTGCTTGCTCTTGCCGCCGCCCTTGCCGAAGGCACCTGCGGTACCACCGCCGGGGCCACGGCCGCGACCGCCGCCGCCACCCGGACGACCGGCGAAGCCGCCGCCACCGGGACGTGCACCGGGGCCGCCTGCACCACCGGGTCCGCCGGCACCGCCGGGACGACCGGGGCCGCCGGGACGCTGCTGGAACGGGGCGCCACCGGGACGACCGCCGCCACCGGGACGACCGGCACCACCGGGACGACCGGGACCGCCGGGACGCGGGGCACCCGGACGCGGAGCGCCGGGGCGAGGCGCCTGCGGGCGCGGGATGTTTCCGGGCGTCGGGCTCGGGCGCTGGCCCATGCCCTGCGCGGAAGCGAAGGGGTTGTTGCCCGGACGGGGACCCGCCGGACGCTGACCCATCCCCTGCGAGGAGGAGAACGGGTTGTTACCGGGGCGCGGGGCTCCGGGCTTCGGGGCGCCGCCGTCGGCGGACTTCTCCGCAGCGGGCGCAGCAGCTGCTGCCGGTGCCGCGGGGGCCTCTGCAGCGGGCGCGGGTGCGGCCGGAGCCGGAGCTTCGGGCTCGGGTGCCGGGGCCGGGGCCGGCTCGGGGGCAGGCTTCGGACCGGGCTTCGGGCCGGGCGTCGGCGCCTGCTTCGCGCCGGGCTTCGAGGCGGCGGGCTTCGACGCGGGCTTGGCTGCAGGCGCAGCATCCGCACCGGTCTTGAGCGAGCCATCGGCTTCGATCGCCGCGCGCAGCTTGCGCGCCACCGGCGGTTCGATGGTCGAGGACGGGCTCTTCACGAACTCGCCGAGTTCTTTGAGCTTTGCAAGAGCGACCTTGCTGTCGACGCCGAGTTCGGCGGCGATCTCATGTACGCGTGGTTTACCAGCCACAATTCTCCTGTCTGAGTCGGTCCACCCAGACAGGGCAGACCACTAGTCGCGGACGGGTCTCATTTCGAGCCGTTCACTTTGTTTCCATAGCTGTTCAGCCTTTGTTTCTTGGTGGGTTCTGTTCGAAGTTCCGCGTGTCCAACGGAGTGGAGACGCGCAGTGCTCGACCGAATGCGCGACGCCGCAGAGCGGCATCCATGCATTCCCGTGTCGGATGCACCCATGCGCCTCTCCCCGGCAGAACCGCGTCCTCGTCCATGACGAGCACATTGTTCTGGGACACCACTCTGAGAAGAGCGGAGCGGGAAGCACGCATGCGACAGCCGACGCACGTTCGTACGGGTTCCATCTTACACCTGCGTTCCGCCGCCCCTCGCTCTCACCCGGAGAGTCGAGGGGCGGATGCGGTCAGTCGTCGAGGACGCTGTCGGGCTGGATGTCGATCTTCGCCCCGGTGAGCTTGGCGGCCAGACGCGCGTTCTGACCCTCCTTGCCGATCGCGAGCGACAGCTGGTAGTCGGGCACCAGAGCACGGACGGCCTTGGTCCCGGCGTCGAGCACGAAGGCGCTCGTCACCTTGGCGGGCGACAGGGCGTGGGCGACGAATGTCGCGAGATCGGGATCGTGGTCGACGATGTCGATCTTCTCCCCCGCGAGCTCCTCGGTCACCGCACGGACGCGACGCCCCATCTCGCCGATGCAGGCGCCCTTCGCGTTGATGGACGGGTCGTTCGCCCTGACGGCGATCTTGGTGCGATGCCCCGCCTCGCGAGCGAGCGAGACGATCTCGACCAGTCCCGCGGCGATCTCGGGCACTTCGAGCGCGAAGAGCCTGCGGACCAGGCCGGGGTGGGTGCGTGACACGGTGATCTGCGGACCCTTGAGACCCTTCGCCACGCTCGTGACGTACACGCGCAACCGGGCGCCGTGGGTGTACTCCTCGCCAGGCACCTGCTCCTCAGGCGGGAGGATGGCCTCGACGGCGCCGAGGTCGACGTGGATCATCCGCGGGTTCGGCCCCTGCTGGATCACGCCGGCGACGATGTCGCCCTCTTTGTCCTTGAAGTCGCCGAGCACGACGTCATCAGCGATGTCGCGCAGACGCTGGCTGATGACCTGCTTGGCGGCGAAGGCGGCGATGCGGCCGAAGTCGTCGGGAGTCGCGTCCTCCTCGCCGATGATCGCGCCCTCTTCATCCCGGACGACCTGGAGCACGTCGACATGACCCGTCTTGCGATCGAGGTGCACACGGACGCCTTCGGGGGCCGCGCCGTCACCGGCGACGTGCTTGGAGTAAGCGGTCAGGATCGCCTGCTCGATGATCGAGACGAGTTCCTCGAAGGGAATCGCCTTCTCCTTCTCGATCCCTCGCAGCAGACTCAATTCGATGTCCATGACGGCCTCCCTATTCAGCTCTCGTCGCGCCTGTTCGCACGCGCGACATCCGTACCACGATACCCTGTGCCCACCGCCTGTTGCCACGGCGGCAGCTGCGCGGAAGCCGCTGAGACATCGCAGGAGGAACGCGTGGACAGGTTCGACACCATCGTCGTCGGAGCAGGGATGTCGGGGGTCACCGCCGCGCGCATGCTCGCGGATGCCGGTCAGCGGGTCGTCGTGCTGGAAGGGCGCGATCGTGTCGGCGGTCGGATGAACACCGATCGACAGGCAGCCTTCCCCGTCGATCTCGGCGCCTCCTGGGTGCACGGGATCGACGCGTCCCCGCTTTGGGAGTTCGTGCAGGCGCTCGGCATCCCCACGCTCGAGTACACGGTGGGCAGCTTCCAGGTCGGCGGCCGCCCGATCGAGAACTTCGACGGAGACGGCCGGGCGATGGATGCCGCGGCCATCGCGCAGTGGATATCCGATGTCGACGAGGCCGATCGTCTCCTCGTGGAGGAGATCGCGGCCTCCTCCCCCGGCGACACGTATCTTGATGTGACCGAACGCGCGCTCGACCGCTCAGGACTGTCGCCGGAGCGCATCGACGAGATCCGGGAGTTCTTCCGCCACCGCGTCGAGGAGCAGTGCGGCGCTTGGATCGGCGATCTCGACGCGCACGGTCTCGACGAGGACGCCATCGACGGCGACGAGGTCATCTTCCCGCGCGGCTACGACGAACTCCCGCATCGCATCGGCGCGGGACTCGACATCCGGCTGGATCACGTCGTCACCCGCGTCACCCGTTCGGATGCCGGTGTCGTCGTCAGGACCGATGGTGACGAGTTCACCGCGGATCGCGTCGTCGTGACCGTGCCGCTCGGCGTTCTCCAGGCCGGGTCGATCGCGTTCGAGCCGCCTCTGCCGGAGTCTGTCGCCGGTCCCATCGGACGCCTGGGCATGGGCGTGTTCAACAAGATCTTCATCCAGTTTCCCGAGCGGTTCTGGGCCGAGGGAAGCTATGTGATCCGGGCGCTCGGTGAGGCCGGGGAGCACTGGCACTCCTGGTACGACGTCTCCGCGGTGAGCGGCATCCCGACCCTGCTCACGTTCGCGGCGGGACCGTTCGGCCGGCGTATGCAGGAGCTTCCGGATGACGAGGTGGTCGCGGATGCCGTCCGTGCGCTGCGTGTGCTGTACGGCGACGCCGTGGGTGAGCCGCAGGCGCACTGGGTCACGCACTGGGGGCAGGACCGATTCTCCGTCGGCTCGTACTCGCATCTGGCGGTCGGGTCGTCGCATCACGACCACGATGAACTCGCGGGTCCGGTCGACGGCGTGCTGCATTTCGCCGGCGAAGCCACCTGGGGCGACGAGCCCGCGACCGTGGGCGCAGCGTTCTACTCAGGACACCGTGCCGCCGAGCGCATCCTCGGCCATTCGATCGACCTGGCCGAGTTCGCCGCGCGCATCACTGCGCGTGAGCAGACCGAAACGCGTTGACCGCACCGATCAGCCGGAACAGATTCCCGACCTGACGCTGGTCGAGGTGCAGCATCAGCCGCGGCAGATGCAACAGGTCGTCGTCGCCGACCTCGGGAGGTAGCGGGCTCGTCCGCTCGATCCGCCCGGACGCCAGCATCAGACCGAACTGCTCGTTGAGCCCGTCGATCTCGGCATCCGTCGGCTCGTGGCGCAGGCGCAGCACCAGCGAATCCCCGACCCACCGAAGCGAGTCGTAGTTGTGCCAGAACCCGGCGATCTCCGCTCGCGCGGTCTCGACCGAATCCGTGACGACGACGCGGTCGAAGTCGCCGGGCGAGATGACGCCCATGGGCTCCAGGCACTCGTCGATGAAGCGCTGCAGTCCCTGCCAGAAGGTGCCGCCCGGCTGATCCAGGAGCACGATCGGCGTCGGCTCCGCCTTGCCCGTCTGCTGAAGCGTGAGCAGCTCGAACATCTCGTCGAGCGTGCCGAACCCGCCGGGGAGGCAGATGAAGCCGGACGACTCCTTGACGAGCATCAGCTTGCGGGTGAAGAAGTACTTCATCGCGACGACCTGGCCCTGGCCGGTGACGAGGCTGTTCGCCTTCTCCTCGAACGGCAGACGGATCGACACCCCGAGCGAGAGTTCGGGACCCGCACCCTCCGCCGCGGCCTGCATGATCCCTGGCCCCGCGCCGGTCACGACCATCCACCCGTCGGCAGCGAGGGCAGCGGCAGTGTCCCGGGCCTGCAGGTAGAGGGGGTCGTCCTGGCGTGTGCGCGCGGAGCCGAAGACACTGACCTTCGGCACGCCGCGGAACGGTGCGAACAAGCGGAACGCGTCTCGCATCTCGGCGAGAGCGGCCGACGCGATCTTGAGATCGAGCCGGTCGGCATCGTCTTCGCCGAGCCCGATCGCCGTGCGCAGCATCCGCATCACCAGGCGGCGATCCGCGCTCACGCCGGCCTCGTCGAGCACCGCCTTGATCTCAGCCGTCAGGGACTCCGGCAGCGGTTCGTCGGTCATACGGGTTCCGATCAGCTCGTGAGTCGGGCGATCGCCTCATCGAGGGACAGCGCGTCGCGCTCACCCGTGCTGCGATCCCACAGCTCCACCTGCCCGTCGGCAGCACCGCGACCGACGATCACGATCTTCGGCACGCCGACGAGTTCGGCGTCGCCGAACTTCACCCCCGGCGAGACCTTGGGACGATCGTCGTAGAGCACATCGAGGCCCGCGGTCTCGAGCTGCGCCGAGAGTTCCTCAGCAACATCGAACGCGACCTGGTCGCGTCCGGCTGCCACGACCTGCACGTCGAACGGCGCGACGGATGCCGGCCAGATCAGACCCTTGTCGTCGTTGTTGAGCTCGGCGATGATCGCGAGGATCCGGGTCACGCCGATGCCGTAGGAGCCCATCGTGACGGTGACGAGCTTGCCGTTCTCGTTCAGCACCTTGAGCCCGAGAGTCTCCGCGAAGAAGCGACCGAGCTGGAAGACATGACCGATCTCCATGCCGCGCGCGAGCTCGACAGGCCCGGAGCCGTCCGGGGCAGGGTCGCCCGCACGGACGTTCGCGATCTCGACGATGCCATCGGCGAAGAAGTCACGTCCGGCGACGACCGAATGGGCGTGCTTCTGATCGATGTTCGCGCCGGTGATCCAGCTCGTCCCCTCGCTGACGCGGGGGTCGACCAGATAGCGGATGCCGGTGGCGGACTCTTCGCCGAGCACGGCGCCGGTCGGCGACCAGGGGCCGATGTACCCCTTCACGAGCAGCGGGTTGTTCTCGAAGTCGTCTTCCGTCGCGGTCGACACATCGGCCGGGGCGAATGCCACTTCAGCCCGCTTCTCATCGACCTCGCGGTCGCCGGGGATGCCGACGACGACGAGCTCGCGAGTGCCGTCGAGGTGCGAGAGGGCGAGGACCACGTTCTTGAGCGTGTCGGCGGCGGTGTAGTCGCCGTCGAGGTGCGCGTTGCTGTGCGCGACGAGGGTCTCGATGGTCGGCGTGTCCGGCGAGTCGAAGATGACGGGCGAAGCGTCGGCATCGAAGGGAACGGCGTCCGGCACCGGCGTGGTGAACGCCTCGACGTTGGCCGCGTACCCGCCCGCGCTGCGGACGAAGGTGTCCTCGCCGACCGGCGTCGGGTGCAGGAACTCCTCGCTCCGCGCGCCTCCCATGAGTCCGTTGTCGGCGTTCACGATCACGTACTCCAGGCCGAGGCGCTGGAAGATGCGCTCGTACGCGTCTCGCTGCTCCTGGTAGCTGGTCTCGAGACCGGCATCCGACGCGTCGAAGGAGTAGGCGTCCTTCATCGTGAACTCCCGGCCTCGGAGCAGCCCGGCACGGGGACGCGCCTCGTCGCGGTACTTGTCCTGGATCTGGTAGATCGTCAGGGGCAGGTCTTTGTACGACGAGTAGAGGTCCTTCACCAGCAGGGTGAACATCTCCTCGTGGGTCGGCGCGAGGAGATAGTCGGCGCCCTTGCGGTCCTGAAGACGGAAGATGCCGTCGCCGTAGGATTCCCAGCGCCCGGACGCCTCGTAGGGATCGCGCGGCAGGAGGGCCGGGAAGTGCACTTCCTGAGCGCCGGCGGCGGCCATCTCTGCGCGGATGATGGCCTCGATCTTCGCCTTGACCTTGAGGCCGAGCGGCAACCACGTGAACACGCCCGGGGCGGCGCGGCGGATGTAGCCAGCCCGGATCAGCAGCCGGTGGCTGGTGACCTCTGCTTCGGCAGGGTCTTCGCGGAGCGTGCGGAGGAAGAATTTCGAAAGACGAGTGACCACGGCTCAAGTCTAGTGAGCCGTGGTCACTGGTCTCATCGACGCGGTGTCAGTTGAGCGCGGGCAGACCCGAGGGGACGACTCCGCCGCCGTACAGGCTGACCGCCAGCTCCTGCAGAGCGGTCAGGGCGACGCGCTGCGGGAGCGGCCCGTAGGAGATGCGTGCGACGCCGAGCTTCTCGTACTCGGATGCGGCGAGCGCGCCCGGGATGCCGATGACGCTGACCTTCCGCTCGCCGATGCCCTCGACGAGCTGGCGGGTCACGTGGGCATCGAGGATGCCAGGCACGAACACGGAGGTCGCACCGGCATCGATGTACGCGCGTCCGCGCTGGATCGCGTCGGCGATGCTCTCCTTCACGGGGCGCACGCCCGCGCGGACGAACGCGTCGGTGCGGGCGTTCAACGCGAACGGCACGCCCTCGGCCTCGGCTGCCTTCACGATCGCCTCGACCGCGGCGACCGACTCGTCGAACGGCTTGAGGCGGTCCTCCACGTTGGCTCCGACGACGCCGACGCCGATTGCGAGGCGCGTGGTCTCCCCCGCGTCTCCGTAGCCGTCGTCGAGGTCGGCGGTGACGGGAACCTGCACGGATGCCGCGATGCGTCCGACCATGTCGATCATCACGTCGCGCGGCGTCGCCCCGTCGTCGTAGCCGAAGGATGCGGCGATGCCGTGGCCGGCGGTCGCGATCGCCTTGGTCTCGGGGAGTGCCGCGACGGCGCGCGCGCCGACGACGTCCCACACGTTCACGACCCGGAGGATCTCCGGCGCGTCATAGAGTCCGATCAGGGTCTGTGCCTTGGCTGCAGTGGTCATGCCTCCACGCTAACGCGGGTCGTCGACATCGGGGCCACGGAAGTTCGCAGAACGACACGAACCTCGCGGAGAAACTGTCGGATCGGTGCGAAGTTCCTGCCGAGCTGCGAGGTTCGTGACGTCTTGCTCGACCTAGTGTGGAGACATGCCTCAGCGCCGATCGCACGTCGCCCCCTCCGCCGCACAGACCGAGCTCGCCGCCGCCCTGGCATCGCTCAGAGAGTCGCTCGACGCACCGGTCGAGTTCCCGTCCGAGGTCCTCGCCGAAGCAGAGGCATCGACCGCCGCGACCCCCGACCTCGATCTGCGCGACATCCCGTTCGCGACCCTCGACCCCGCGGGTTCGCGCGACCTCGACCAGGCATTCCACCTCGAGCGCGCGGGCTCCGGATACGCGGTCCGCTATGCCATCGCCGATGTGCCCGCATTCGTCACACCCGGCGGTGCCGTCGACACCGAGGCTCGCCGCCGAGGGCAGACGCTGTATGCAGCGGACGGCAGGATCCCGCTGCATCCGCCCGTCCTCAGCGAAGACCGCGCCTCCCTGCTCCCCGACGTCGATCGCCCCGCCCTGGTGTGGACGTTCGCGCTCGACGTCGAAGGCGTCGTCACCGATTTCCGTCTGGAGCGCGCCCTCATCAGATCTCGCGCGCAGCTCGATTACGTCTCGACACAGCAGGCACTCGACCGCTACGAGGACGGCCCCGCCGGTCTGCTGCCCGAGATCGGCGCCCTGCGGCTCGAACAGGAGCGTCTGCGCGGCGGCGCGAGCCTCAACCTCCCCGACGAGGAGGTCGTGCGGAACGCGGACGGCACCTACGGCATCGAACGCACCAGCCCACTTCCCGTGGAGGAGTGGAACGCCCAGCTTTCGTTGATGACGGGGATGGCCGCGGCATCCCTGATGCTCGACGCCGGCGTCGGGATACTGCGGACCATGCCGGAGCCCGACGACGATGCCTTCGACGCCTTCCGCCACCAGACCGAAGCGCTCGGTCGACCCTGGACATCCGGAACCTATGGCGAGTATCTCCGCGCCCTCGACCGAGCCGATCCGCTGACGCTCCCCGTCCTGCAGGCTGCCGCCTCGCTGTTCCGCGGCGCCGGCTACCTGGCCTTCGATGGCACGCCTCCGAAAGACGCCGTCCAGGCCGCGATCGCCGCTCCCTACGCCCACGTCACGGCTCCACTGCGACGGCTCGTCGACCGCTGGTCGCTCGCCATCTGCCTCGAGACGTCGAACGGACGCGAGGCACCGGCGTGGGCTCGCGAGTCACTCGATCAGCTCCCGGCGCTCATGCAGGAGTCGGGTCAGCGCGCGTCGCGGCTCAACGCCGCCACGATCAACTGCGTGGAAGCAGCCCTCCTCACCCCGCTGGTCGGCACCGAGATCGATGCGACCGTCATCGAGCTGCGCGGCGAGCGCGCCCAGATCCAGATCGCGGATCCCGCGGTCACGGCCTCCGCGCCGATCCCGGCCGGCGTGAAGCCCGGCGACGTGGTGCGCCTCCGCATCCTCCGCGCCGACGTCGCCCTCGGTGAGGTGGAGTTCTCGGCCGGGTAGCCTGACCGCGTGGACCATCTCGCCGCCGCCGAACGATTCATCGCCCGCTCATATCCCCGCGCCTCGACGGCCGTCGTGGGCGGCAGCACTGCGCGGGGCGAGCGCACGGCGACCAGCGACATCGACCTGCTGCTCATCGGGGACGCCCTGTTCGACGATGCCTCGCAGACGAGTGAGGCCTCGACCCACAGGTTCGAGGGAGAGACGATCGAGGTGTTCGCGTACACGCCCACCGGGTTCGCCGAGTGGGCGGAGCGTGGTGTCTCTCAGCATCGGCCCGTGATCGTCGACATGCTCGTTGAGGGCATCGCGATCCGCGAGGATTCCCGCACCGCAGAGCTGCGGCGGCACTGGCGGATGATTCTGGATGCCGGGCCGACGATCGACGTCGCCGAGTCGGCGTTCCGTCGCTACGTCATCACCGATGTGCTCGATGATCTCCGCGACGCCACCGATCCGCTGGAGCGCCACGTGCTGTCGTCCGTGCTGTTCGAGCGGACCGCCGAACTGATGCTGCTCACGAACCATCGCTGGGTCGCGATCGGCAAGTGGCTTCCTCGTCGACTCCGTGCGCTCGACGCGCGACGCGCAGACGCGCTCAGCGCCCCGTTGCTCGCGGGCGACCACACCGCCTTCGCGGATCGCGTGGCAGAGGAGCTCGACCGCGCGGGAGGCAGGGTGCAGGAGGGTTTCGTCCGCTGAGCCGCCGGCCGTCGGGCCGCGAGCCGCGCTGCCGTCAGCCCGCCGGTACCGCCGTGGTCGTCATGACCAGCAGCTGAGGATCCGTCAGGTCGAGGGCGATCGAGATCGAGGCGAACTCGGAGAGTGCGTGGACGTGGGTGCCGCCGCACAGGATGACCGCTTCTCCTTCGGGGAGCTCGCAGTGCCAGCGGCGCCGATCCACGATGGTCGGGCCGTCCGTCTCGATGCGACTCGCAGCGCCGGAAGCCACCCATGCGGCGAGCTGCGCATTGGCTGCGGCCTCGCGGCTCGCGAGCGTCGCTGCGAAGGTCTCGGTGTCGAACCCCGCTCGACGCAGGCTCTTGCCGAGCCGGTACTCGTCGACGCTGCCGTCCTCATGGATGCGACTGAACTGATTCGCGCGACCCTCGAAGTCCGGATTGCCGAGAGCATCCGCCCCCGGGTCCTTCCGCCACAGGTCTGCGACGGCGAGGTCGAGTGCGAGCGAAGCGAGGTGGCAGGCGGTGTGCCCTCGGCTGAGACCTGCCCGACGACCGGCATCCGCTGTCAACGAGACAGTCGCTCCGGGGCTCAGCCAGTCGGGAGCCGCTCCGGCGAGCCGATGGCCCACCAGCCACGTCCACCCTTCGGCGCCACGCTTGACGGGGATGTCGCTCCCGACCGCGAACCGGCCGTCGTCGCTCACCGCAGCCATGACGGCCTCGGTGACCTCGACCCGCTCCGCTCCGGCGGTCAGCTCGCCGGAGTCGCCCGGCTGATCCGGCCACGTGTGGTCCACAGGATGGAACGGCGTCGCGTCGACCACGACCACCACTCCGTCCGGGCCCGTCTCGACACGACTGACGGTGGCGTCGCCGTGGACGGAGCCGTCGGCGAAGGAGACGATCGTGGACGACATGGAACTCCTGCTGTCAGGGGGAGGATCGCTGCGAGAGCGAATCAGACGGTGACGACCTGGGCGGTGCCGAGAGGCGCCGCGGGGCCCATCTCCGCGGCGATGCGGTTCGCCTCTTCGATCAGCGTGGCGACGATGTCCGCCTCGGGCACCGTCTTGATGACCTCACCCTTCACGAAGATCTGGCCCCTGCCGTTGCCGGAAGCGACACCGAGGTCAGCCTCGCGCGCCTCGCCGGGACCGTTCACGACGCAGCCCATCACGGCCACTCGCAGCGGCACGGTCATGTCCTTGAGGCCCTCGGTCACGTCTTCCGCCAGCGTGTAGACGTCGACCTGCGCGCGCCCGCAGGACGGGCACGACACGATCTCGAGCTTGCGCTCCCGCAGGTTCAGCGACTGCAGGATCTGATGGCCGACCTTGACCTCTTCGGCGGGCGGGGCGGACAGCGAGACACGGATGGTGTCTCCGATGCCCTCGCTGAGCAGAATGCCGAACGCCGTGGCGCTCTTGATCGTTCCCTGGAACGCGGGCCCGGCCTCGGTCACCCCGAGGTGCAGAGGCCAGTCCCCCATCTGCGCGAGCTGACGGTAGGCCTGCACCATGATCACCGGATCGTTGTGCTTGACCGAGATCTTGAAGTCATGGAAATCGTGCTCCTCGAAGAGCGATGCCTCCCAGCGCGCGCTCTCGGCGAGCGCCTCGGGAGTCGCCTTGCCGTACTTCTGCAGCAGACGCGGGTCGAGCGATCCGGCGTTCACGCCGATGCGAAGGGAGACTTCGGCGTCTTTCGCGGCCTTGGCGATCGCGCCGACCTGATCGTCGAACTTGCGGATATTCCCCGGGTTGACGCGAACCGCAGCGCACCCGGCATCGATCGCCTGGAACACGTACTTCGGCTGGAAGTGGATGTCGGCGATCACCGGGATCTGGCTCTTCTTCGCGATGATGTGCAGCACATCCGCGTCTTCCTGCGTCGGCACCGCCACGCGCACGATCTCGCAGCCCGATGCCGTGAGTTCGGCGATCTGCTGGAGGGTGCCGTTGATGTCGGTCGTCTTCGTGGTCGTCATCGACTGCACGCTGACGGGGGCATCTCCTCCCACCAGCACCTTGCCGACCTTGATCTGGCGGGACTTGCGGCGCGGGGCGAGGACGACGGGGACCTTCGGCATCCCAAGATTCACTGCTGGCACCCGTCCAGCCTACGCCGCCAGGATGCACGAGGGCTGGATACGGCCTCCATCCGTCTTCGCGTCACGCGCCCGAGGCGCACACCGGCGGTGTGGTAGTTTTCACCCCATGCTCGCGAACGTCACCTGGTGGCCCGCCTCCTAGGCGGTGTGTTCGCGTTCCCACGAATTCAGACCGCCTCCGGGGCGGTCTTTTCGTTGAGCCGAGCCGGAGCCCTGCACAGGAGACATCGATGACCCTCTCACGACTCGCCGAGCTCAGCGCCGACCCGGCGGCATCCTTCGTGCTCATCGCACGCGACGGCGCCGACACCGTCGAGCTCCTCACGGGCGATGTGATCGATGTCGATCTGCTCGGCGACATCCCCCTCGACATCGACGGCGTGCCACGCGAGGTCTTCGCGCTGGTTCCGTATCGCCAGGTGCGAGAGCGCGGGTTCGTCGCCCAGGAGGACGGCGCGCCGCTGCGATGCCTGATCGTGGACGAGCACGATCACCTCTCCACCTCCGAACTGATCGAGGCGCTCCCGTCCGCACCGGTACCGCTGCACGACGACGGCTTCGACATCGCGGACGCGGATTACGCGACGATCGTCGAGAAGGTCATCGCCGAGGAGATCGGCCACGGCGAGGGCGCCAACTTCGTCATCCGACGCGACTTCACGGCCCGCATCGACGCCGACGATCGGACGGCCGCACTCACCTGGTTCCGGGCTCTGCTGACGCATGAGCGCGGCGCCTACTGGACGTTCGCGGTGTTCACGCCGGGGCACATCGCCGTCGGGGCGAGCCCCGAGGCGCACGTGGTCGCCCGCGGCGGGGTCGTCACGATGAACCCGATCTCCGGCACCTTCCGCCACCCGGCCGGCGGCGCGACCCGGGACACCCTCGTCGAATTCCTGTCCTCGACGAAGGAGACCGAAGAGCTCTTCATGGTCGTCGACGAAGAGCTCAAGATGATGAGCGCGGTGTGTTCGGACGGTGGTCGGATCACCGGCCCTCATCTGAAGGAGATGTCGCGCCTCACCCACACCGAGTACATGCTCCGCGGGCGCAGCACGCTCGATCCCCGCGACATCCTTCGGGAGACGATGTTCGCACCGACGGTCACCGGATCGCCGATGCAGAACGCCTGCGCGGTCATCCGTCGCCACGAGAGGAAGCCCCGTGGCTACTACTCCGGTGTCGCGGCCCTGTTCACCCCGAACGCGGAGGGCGGCCACGATCTCGATGCACCGATCCTGATCCGCACCGTCTATCTGAACGACGGCGCACTGAGCGTGCCCGTCGGGGCCACGCTGGTGCGGCACTCCGACCCGCTCGGCGAGGTGTCCGAGACCCACGGGAAGGCCGCCGGCGTGCTGGGCGCGATCGGTGCGATCGACCGCGATCGGGTGGCGGAGGCACGCAGCGATGCCGATGCCCCGGGCGACGAGCGCGCTCTCGCCGACGACCCGACCATCGCCGACCTGCTCTCGTCGCGCAACGCCCGCCTCGCGGACTTCTGGCTCAATCCGCAGGGCGACGACCTCGACGGGCCGTTCGCCGGACGCACCGCCGTGGTCGTCGACGCGGAGGACCGATTCACCACGATGCTGGCCCACCAGCTGCGCCACCTCGGCCTCTCCGTGACGATCGGCGCCTGGAGCGATGTCCAGGACGGCGACCTGGCCGCCGCCGATCTCGTGGTGGCGGGACCCGGTCCCGGCGATCCCCGCGATGCCGGAAGCCCTCGTATCGCCCGCATGCGGGAGGTCGTGGCCGGACGCCTCGACGCGGGCGCTCCGCTCCTCGCCGTGTGCCTGAGTCACCAGATCCTCGGCGACCGGCTCGGCATCGAGTTGATGCCCCTGGATGCTCCGCATCAGGGGCTGCAGAAGTCGGTTCCCGTGTTCGGCGAGGATGCCTCGATCGGCTTCTACAACACCTTCACCGCACGGGTGGCGCCGGGGACGACGAACGTCGGCCCCGCCGAGGTGTCAGCGGATCCCGGCTCCGGAGACGTCTACGCACTCCGCGGCCCGCGCTTCGCATCCGTACAGGGGCACCTCGAGTCGATCCTGTCCCGCGACGGCATCCACACGCTCGAGCGACTCGTCCGCCACGCACTCGCCTGAGCCGAGGGCCGCTCCGCAGCTATTGCAGGATGCTGATCGGGTTGAACAGGTCCGCCACGAGCAGCAGCGCGCCCATCCCGATGAGCAGCACCGCGACGACCACCGTCAGCGGCACGAGGCGCGTCGCGTCCACCGGAGCCGGCGGTGGGCGGCGGAAGAGCTTCGCCCACACTCGCTTGATGCCCTCCCACAGCGCGACCACGACATGACCGCCGTCGAGGGGCAGCAGCGGGACGAGGTTGAAGACGAAGAGGGCGACGTTCAGCGAACCGAGCAACCCGAGCAGCACGGCGAAGCGGTTCAGCACGGGCGCATCCGTCGCGGCGACCTCGCCGGCGAGACGCCCGACCCCGACCACGCTCAACGGCCCGTTCGGGTCGCGCTCGCCCCCGGTGACCAGCGACACGCCGATGTCCCACATCCGCACCGGAAGCGTCACGATCAGCGAGCCCACGCGGCTGACGGTGTCGGCCGTCATCTGCGGGCCGGCCGTCAGCGGCTGCTGCACGTAGCCCATCTGGGCGCCCATGCCCACGTACCCGACGGTCTTGACGACCGGGTCGCCTGCCTCGTCGAGGATCGGCTGACCACTGGCATCCGTGATCTTGCGTTCCGCCGCGATCGGAGTGATGCGGAGCGTCTTCTCGGCGCCGTCCCGACGGACGACCATCTCCAGGGTCCGGCCGGGAGCCTTCTGCACGATGGCCGTCGCTTCAGCGAAGGTCGACACCGGCTGCCCGTCGATCGACACGATCACGTCGCTCGGCTTGATCCCCGCCTCGGCAGCGGGTGACGCCGGTTCCTCGGCGGAGCATTCCGTGGTCTGCGATCCCGCCGGGACGACGCACTCCGTCACGGACGCGATCGTGGTCGTCCCCTGCTGCACGCCGATTCCGGAGACGAGGACCGTGAAGATGATCAGCGCCAGGATCAGGTTCATGAACGGCCCGCCGAGCATGACCACCACGCGCTGCCAGACAGGGAGCTTGTAGAAGACGCGGTCCTCTGCGCCCTCGGCGATCGTCTCGTCATTGGCGGATCGCGCGTCCTGGATGAGGGAGCGGAAGATCCCCCGCGCAGGCCCGGCGTTCTTCGAGGCCGGGTACATGCCCGACATCGAGATGAACCCACCGAGTGGCAGCATCTTGAATCCGTACTCGGTCTCGCCGATCCGCTTCGACCACAGACGAGGGCCGAATCCGATCATGTACTGACCGACGCGCACGCCGAAGAGCTTCGCGGGGACGAGATGGCCGACCTCGTGCAGACCGATCGACAGGCCGAGCCCGATCAGCATGAACAGGATGCCGCCCAGATAGAGCAGGATTTCCACCTGCTCACGTTACTGCCCGCCGCCTAGGAATCCGCCCGGCCCGCCGATCCGGATAGGCTGACCGGGTGACTTCCCGGCAGCTGCGACTGGTACGTGCTGCTGCCGTCTCCTCGGTCGCGACGCTGATCGCCGCCGTGTCGCACACGCTGGGCGGCGGAGCCGCTCCGCATCCGCTGCTGATCGTCGCGGTCATCGCCCTGCTGATGCCGTTGAGCGCGGTGCTGATCGGCGTGCGCCAGTCGCCCGCGCGAGTGGCTGCGACGGTCCTCTTCTCGCAGGCCGCCTTCCACCTGCTGTTCCAGGCGCTCGGATCGCCCACCGGCACCGGGCTCGCGAGCACATCGGGGCACGCCCACCACGTCGACCTGCAGGTGCTCGGCTCCCTCGTGCCGAGCGCGGGCGTCGACCCCTCGATGCTCCTGGCCCACGTCGGCGCCGCGGCGCTGACCACACTCCTCGTCTGGCGCGGGGAGTCGGTGGTCCGCACCATCGCCCGCTGGGTCCGCGCACTGCTGCGCCGCGGCGCGCCCACCGCGCCCGCCGACCATCGACGTCCCGCGACACTCCGCTCCTTCGTCCTGCCGCCGTTCGACGCCGCGGTCTCCCCCGCCGTCTCGCGGCGAGGACCACCTGCGCTCCTCCGCGGCTGACCAGTCGCACAGTGATCCGCTGCGCTCACCGCAGTGTCTTTTTTCGCGGGTTCCCGCGCCATTCCGGCGCGCCCGCTTCCACGAGCACTCAGGAGACTCCCTCATGACCAGCAACACCCGTACCACCTCCACTCGCACCCGCCGCGCGCTCCTCGCATCCGCGGCCGTCATCGGCGGCACCGCTCTCGCCCTGGCCGTTCCGACGATGGCCAGCGCGCACGTCGGCGTCAGCCCTGACGAACTCGTCGCCGGCGACCACGGCGTGCTCACGTTCTCGTTCTCGCACGGCTGCGAGGACTCCCCGACCACCGCACTGCGCATCACGATGCCGGACGGGCTCGCGTCGGTCGCTCCGACTCTGGACGGCGACTGGACCATCGACGTCGAGCGCGGCGACGACGGCCTGGTGAGCGCCGTCACCTACACGGCACTCGCGCCGGTGCCGAACGGCCTCCGCGGAGCCGTCAGCATGGGGGTCGGACTCGACGAGGACACTCCCGAGTCGCTGGCCTTCCCCGTCGTGCAGGAGTGCGTCGACGGGTCGACGGAGTGGACCCAGCTCGCCGAGAACGGAGAGGACCCGCACAGCCTGGAGTCCCCGGCGCCCGTCGTGACGGTGACGGAGGCGACCGCCGACGGACACGGCTCGCACGACGCGGCCGACACGGAGACGGATGCCGCCGCCGAGGGCGCCACTCCCGACCCGCTGCCCACGGTGCTCGGCGCCGGCGGACTCGTCGCGGGGATCGCGGCGCTCGTGGTCGCCGTCCTCGCCTACCGCCGCCGCGCCTGATCGACCGTACGTCTGCTCCCGCGTCGCACGCCGGCGCGGGGGCGGACGTGCCGCGGACGGGGTTCCCCCTGCCTCCGTGAGATCATGGTCTCGACATGTCGATTGAACAACAACCGAGCCTGCCTCCCGTGCTCCGCCCCGCGAACCCGCCCCGGCGTGAGCTGTCCGAACTCGCCTCCCGATTCGCCCGCTCCGTGCGCGGCGATGTCGACGGCGTCGTGGTCTCCGGCATCACACTCGCCACCGCCGATCTCCGCGCCGGCGAGGCGTTCGTCGCGATCCAGGGCGTGAACCGCCATGGGGCCGACTTCGCCGCCGATGCCGCGACGAAGGGGGCCGTGGCCGTCATCACCGACGAACCGGGCGCCGCGATCGCCGCCGATACGGGTCTCCCGATCATCGTGGTGGACGACCCCCGCGGCACGCTCGGAGACCTCAGCGCGTGGGTCTACGGCACCGGCGCCGAAGACCCGCTGCCCCTGCTGTTCGCGACGACCGGCACCAACGGCAAGACGAGCGTCTCGCATCTGCTCGAGGGCATCCTCGACCAGATGGAGGTCGTCACCGGGCTGTCGTCCACGGCAGAGCGGCACATCGCCGGCGAGGTCATCGTGTCGCGACTGACGACGCCGGAGGCATCCGAGATGCACGCGCTGCTCGCCCTCATGCGGGAGCGCGAGGTCGAGGCCGTCGCCGTCGAGGTCAGCGCTCAGGCGCTCTCGCGGCACCGCGTGGACGGCATCCGATTCGACGTCGCCGGGTTCACGAACCTCAGCCATGACCATCTCGACGACTACGCCGACATGGAGGAGTACTTCGAGGCGAAGCTGCCGCTGTTCCGCCCGGATCGCGCGATCCGCGGCGTCGTCTGCCTCGACTCCCCCTCCGGTGCGATCGTCGTCGAGCGCTCGGATATTCCGGTCGTCACGGTCGGCACGCCCACGATCGCCGCAGACCCCGACGCTGCGGCTCTGGCCGACTGGGTCGTCGTCATCGACGATGAACGAGCAGCAGGAACCACCTTCACCATGACCGGCCCGGCCGGAGCGCTCACCACCACGGTCCCCGTGATCGGCCCACACATGGCCGCCAACGCCGCGCTCGCGATCGTGATGCTGCTCGAGGGCGGCTACGCCTGGCAGCGGATCGTCGGGGCGCTCTCGCGGGACGGCGGCATCCGTGCTTACCTGCCCGGTCGCACTCAGCTGGTCTCGGGTGATCGCGGACCCGCGGTGTTCGTCGACTTCGGTCACTCCCCCGACGCGTTCGAGAAGACCCTCGCCGCTGTCCGGCGCGTGACACCCGGTCGTGTGCTGATGCTGTTCGGCGCCGACGGCGACCGTGACGCGAGCAAGCGATTCGACATGGCGCGCACGGCGGTGCAGGGAAGCGACATCCTCGTCGTCACCGACCACCACCCTCGTTTCGAAGACCCGGCCTCGATCAGATCGACGCTCATCGAGGGTGCGCGGCGGGCGCGTCCGGATGCCGAGATCCACGAGTACTCGCCGCCGGAGAGCGCCATCATCGCGGCCGTCGGACTGGTGGGCGACGGCGACGCGATCCTCTGGGCCGGCCCCGGCCATCAGGACTACCGCGACATCCGCGGGGTCCGCACCCCGTATTCGGCCCGCGAGCTCGCCCGGCGCGCTCTGCGGGCGGCAGGCTGGCCGGTACCGGACTCGCGCTGGCCCGTCCCGTACGCCGACGAGGACTGACCCCGGCCCGACAGGTTCAGGCCGCGGCGATGAGCCGGTCTGCGGTGCGCCGTGCCCACGTCTCGGCATCCGCGAGCGACTCGACCGTGAGCGTGTCGGGGGGCTCGTGCGCGTCGACGACACGGGCAATCGTGTCGACGATGCCGAGGAACGACAGCCGTCCCTCATGGAAGGCATGCACCGCCTGCTCGTTGGCCGCGTTGTACACGGCGGGGAACGTGGCGCCCGCGCGGCCGACGGCCTTCGCGAGGGCGACCGCCGGGAAGGCCTGGCTGTCCAACGGCTCGAAGGTCCATGACGACGCCACGGTCCAGTCCAGCGGCCGGCCCACTCCGCCGACGCGGTGCGGCCAATCGAGACCGAGCGAGATCGGCAGCCGCATGTCGGGTGGCGACGCCTGCGCGATCGTCGATCCGTCGATGAACTCGACCATGGAGTGGACGATCGACTGCGGGTGGACGACGACGTCGATGTCGTCGTAGGCGATGTCGAACAGCAGGTGCGCCTCGATCACCTCGAGCCCTTTGTTCACGAGCGTCGCCGAGTTCGTCGTGACCATCCTCCCCATGTCCCAGGTCGGATGGGCGAGCGCCTCCGCGGGGGTCACCTGCGTCAGCTCCTCACGGCTCCGCCCGCGGAACGGACCGCCGGATGCCGTGACGACCAGCCGCCGCACCTCGGCGTGGGTGCCCGAGCGCAGCGCTTGAGCCAGCGCCGAATGCTCCGAGTCCACGGGGACGATCTGGTCGGGTGCAGCGGCGGCCAGCACCAGCTCCCCGCCGACGATGAGGGACTCCTTGTTCGCCAGCGCCAGGGTGCTTCCCGCCTTCAGCGCCGCGAGGGTCGAACCGAGACCGATCGATCCGGTGATCGCGTTGAGCACCACATCGGCGTCGACGTCTCGGACGAGCTGCTCGGCCTCGTCCGCACCGAGAGCCGTGTCTTCGACCTGGAACTGCGCGGCCTGCTCAGCCAGCATCTCGGTGTTCGAGCCGGCGGCGAGACCGACCAGCTCGAACCGCCGGGGGTTCGCTCTGATCACATCCAGAGCCTGCGTTCCGATGGAGCCGGTGGAGCCGAGGACGATGATGCGACGCATGCCGCCAGCCTAGGACACCGGTCTCAGACCCCTCGCCTACTTCTGCTGCTGCTGAACCGGCGTGGTCGCGAGGATGTCGACGACGAAGACCAGGCTCTCCTTCTGGAGTTCGCTGGTGGCGTCGCCGCCGTAGGCCTCGGACGGCGGCATCTTGACGACGACCTGCGAGCCGACCTTCTGGCCTTCGAGAGCCTTCTTGAAGCCCACCACGACGCCGGAGGTCTGGAACTGAGACGGTGCCGCATCGCGGCTCCAGCTCGAGTCGAACTCCTCGCCGTCAGACCACTTGACGCCCTTGTACTGCACGACGACGAGATCGCCTGCTCCGACCGTCGGGCCGTCGCCCTGCTTGAGGACCGCGACCTCTGTCTCGGTCGGAGCGTCTTCGTCGGGGATCGTGATGGTGGGAGCGCCCTTGTCGTCGAGCTTCACGGTCGGCATCCCGGGGGTCGGGTCGACCGGTGTGCCGGTGGCGACCTCGGGGAGGTGCTCGACGGCCTCGGCGTACACGACCACGTTGCCCACGCCCTCACCGAGCATGCTGCCCGGGAGCGTGAGGACGATCCGCGAGCCGACGGGCTTGCACTCGAGCGCTGCGACGAAGAGCGATGACTGGTTGGTGTCGAGGAGCACGGGCAGCAGGCCGTCTTCGCCGCGTGCCGAGGAGTCCACCACTTCTCCGGACTTGGCATCGACGATCTGATACTGCACGGAGACGAGGTCGTTGACGCCGATCTCGTCGCCGTCGCCCTCGCTGATGACCGTGCGCTCGACCCCTGCGAAGGCCGCATCGGCGGGCACGGTCACCTTCGTGTCGGCGCCCTCTCCGTCGACGACGACCGAGTCGGAGGTCGCCCCGGACTTCGCGTCCAGTGCGCAGGAGCTCGCCGCCGTCGGCTCGGGCGTGCTGGAGCTCTCCGGCGCAGCGCCACCGGCGCAGCCCGCCAGCAGCAGAGTCGCCGCAGCGACGGTGGACAGGAAGATGAGCGGACGCTTGCGCACAGTGGGACCTCTGGATCGCGGGCAGGACACCCCATCCTCCCCCATTCCCCTTTGCCCGCGCTGGGAGGCGCGTCGCGAGTCTTCATTCCCGCGATGGCATGGATCCGGGAGTAGCCTGCTCTGATGACCTCTGAGCAGTCCGTCGAGCCCGAATCCTCGTCAACGCCGACTGCCTCGGACGAAGAGAGCTCGAAGCCCCGGCACGCCGGGTTCGCCTATTCGCTCGGCCGCGGTCTGATCAGCCCGCTCGCTCGCCTGGTCTACCGCCCCCGTGTCGAGGGTCGGGAGAACGTCCCCCTGACCGGGGCCGTGATCTTCGCGAGCAATCATCTGTCGTTCATCGATTCCATCGCCATCCCGGTGGCCGCTCCCCGCCCCGTGCACTTTCTCGCGAAGTCGACGTACTTCGAGGGCACCGGTTTCCGCGGGTGGCTCAGTCGCACGTTCTTCCAGTCCATCGGTGCCATCCCGGTGCGCCGCGGAGCCGGTCAGGCGGCGCTGGATGCGCTCGACCTGCAGCGCCAGCTCCTCGACGAGGGTCTCGCCGTCGCGCTCTATCCCGAGGGCACCCGGTCAACGGACGGGCGTCTGTACAAGGGTCGTACCGGCGTGGCCTTCCTCGCACTGCAGACCGGCGCACCCGTCGTTCCGGTCGGCCTGATCGGCACGGACAAGGTGATGCCGGTGGGCGCGAAGGTCCCGAACCGCTCGGAGCGCATCACCGTGCGGTTCGGCGAACCGCTCGATCTCTCCCCGCACGGCCCTGCGACGAGCGGGCGGGCGCGGCGACTCGCGACCGACGACATCATGGCGGCGATCCATGCGCTCTCCGGGCAGGAGCTCGCCGGCGCCTACAACGAGGCTCCGGCGCAGGGCACGATCGAGAAGATCAAGCAGGCGCTGCCGCACGAGCGGCGCTGACCCGCCTCGCCTCGCGTCGGCCGTCAGGCGAGTGCGGTGACGGTGGCCTGGTGACGCACCGGGAAGTTCATCGAGTTGGCGATGAAGCACCACTCGTTGGCCTGGGTGTGCGCCCGCTCCGCGGCGTCGATCATCGACTCGTCCGCGACGACGACCTCGGGGTGCAGCATCACCTCGACGAAGGATCCGCCGCCGGCTCCGTCCTCCCGCATCAGACCGCTCGCCCGATCGCTGTACGACACGACGACCACGCCGACGGTGACGCACGCGTGCAGGTACGACAGGAGATGGCACTCGGACAGCGACGCCAGCAGCAGGTCCTCGGGGGTTCCATCTCGACGGATCGCCGCGAAAAGGCTTGTCTGCCGACGCGAGGAGTTCCGACTTGCCGTCGACCGCGATGGTCACGTCGCGGCGGTAGTCCCGGTAGCCGCTCGTCCCACTGCCGGTGTTGCCGGTCCAGGTCGTGGAGAGCGCATAACGGTGCTCGCCGAGGGCGCGGGGGGTCTGGTGCTCTGCCATCCGACCAGTCTGCCAGGGATACAATCGACGGGTGCCGGAGACTCTCACTGTTCAGGATGCCGTCGAGCTCGCCGTCGTCGAGCGGAACGGGTTCGTGGAATCCCGGCACGCGGGGGCCGCGGTCGTGCTGTCCCCCGATGGAGACATCGTCGCCCGACACGGGAACGTCGATGCGCTGATCCTCCCGCGATCGAGCCTCAAGCCACTGCAGGCCGTGGCGTGCATCACGGCGGGAGCTGTGCTCGAAGGCGAGCAGCTGGCGCTGTCGACGGCGAGCCACACCGGAACGGACCGGCATGCGTCCGTGGTGCGCGACATCCTCACCGAAGGCGGTCTGACCGAAGACGACCTGGGCTGCCCGCCCGCCTGGCCGAGCGACTCTGCGACCCGCGACGAACTCGTGCGCGAGCACGGTCAGGTTGCCCGTGTGCGCATGAACTGCTCGGGCAAGCACGCCGCGATGCTTCGCGCGTGCGTCGCGACGGGGTGGCCGACCGACGGATACCTCGACCCCGCGCATCCGTTGCAGTCGCACATCCGGGACGTCGTGGAGCGGCTCTCCGGCGAGAAGGTCGCGCATACAGCGATCGACGGTTGCGGCGCGCCCGTGCACGCCCTGACTCTCACCGGCCTGGCCCGCGCGATCCACCGCATCGGCACCGCCTCCGATCGTTCGCCGTTCGCTCTCCACCGCGTGGCCGGCTCGCTCGTCCGCGCCGTGCGCGAGCACCCGTGGACCATCGAGGGGCCCGGGCGTCCGGACACCGTCGCCATCGAGAAGCTCGGCGTCTTCACCAAGGGCGGGGCCGAGGGCGTCATGGTGATGGTCGCCCCGAACGGCACCACCGTGGCATTGAAGATGCTCGACGGCGCGCCGCGCGCTTCGACGATCGTCGCCGCCACCCTTCTCGCTCGCGCCGGCGGCCTGAACGACGCCGAGGTGCGCACGCTCGGCGATGCGCTCCCGCTCGAGGTCCTCGGCGGCGGGAAGAACGTGGGAGTGATCCGCCCCGGCGCGGGTATCTGACCTTGGGCGGGCGGCCTGTCCGCTCACCCTGAAGCGAGCGCCGGCAGCACCACACGGCGCGGTGGCTGCGCATCACGCACTGACCACGCACGTCCGGCGTGCGGCCTCGCGTACGGCGGCAGCTCTTTCACACCGGCGAGCTGCCGGAGGTCTGCCGGCTGCTCGGCACGGATGAGGATCTCCCCCTCGGCGCGAACCCGCTGCCAGACCGACCAGCTGCGCTGCCACGTCTCGGCGTCGGCCACCATGATGCGCCGGGCTGTCGGGTCATGCGGCTCAGCACCCGCGAGGATCACCTCGCAGTCCGGATGGGCGGCGCGGAGCCGCTCGGCGACGACATTGGCCGCGGACGAGACGACGGCGGTGACCGCGGCTCCCGGAACCCAGGGATCTGGGACCAGCGCACCCTGCGCCCTGCTCGTGTCTTCCTCGACCCAGGCGAACTGAACCTCGCGCTCGCCGATCCGCGCCCGCCCTGGCTTCCGCTCCCTCACGAACCCGGATGGCTCTCCCCCGGCGGCCAGGTGCTCCACCCTGCTCGACATCCGCAGCAGTGCACGCCTCGGGAGCATGTCGAACAGCCGCCCTGCCGGCCCGGCCGCGCGTGCCGAGGTCAGCACGAACGTGGTGCCCACCGCACCACGGACGATCTGCTCCCAGCGGTGTGCGAACTGCTGGGCGTGCTCGACAGGCAGCGCGGCGATCAGGGCGTCCAGGCCGTCGCACAGCACGAGCTGCGGCGCAGCCTCGGTCTGCGCTGCCCACGCGGTGACCCGATCCCACGCCGACTCCAGATCGTGCGGCACCCACACCGCATCAGGGCGCTGAGCGGCGATCACCCGTAGTACCGACGTGCGGCCGGACCCGGGCGCACCGAGCACGGCCAGACCACGGTCGACGCCGCAGCGGAGCACCTCCAACGGCTGCGCCTGATGGTCGGGATCGTCTGCGCGGCCGAGCACGACGTTGTCGGCCACCGCCGCGGCGGCGCGAGCCCGGCGCCCCGCAGGAACGACCGCAGGGCGCGTCTGCTCCGAGAGCTCGGCGAGCGCGAGACGCGTGGGCAGTGCAGGGAGCCACGGACTCTGCGGCGGATCCGATGCGGCCCAGCGCATACCGATGCGCCGCAGATCCGACGCGCCGGTGAGCGCGACGCGCACGGTGACGGGACTGCGATCCTCCGGCCGCCGCACGAGGCCGAGGCCACGCGACGTCGCGCCCCCGGGAAGCTGCGCCGCGGCATCCGTCCCGATGACGAGCCTGCTGTCGGCAGCATCGGCGACCCGCAGGCTGATCCGCAGCGGGCAGTTGGCGGCGAGAGCGTCCCGCGCGACGCCCGAGGCTCGCTGCGTACCCAGGATGAGGTGCATCCCGAGCGCGCGCCCCCGCGCTGCCACGTCGGTGAACACCGCGCCCAGGTCGGGGTGCTCCTGCAACAGGGCGGCGAACTCGTCGACCACGATGATCAATCGGGGCATCGCCGCCTCCCGGACATCACGCGCACCCGCTGCCGCGAGCACTGCTTCGCGACGACGCAGCTCCGCGGTGAGACTCGAGACGCCGCGCCTGGCGCCGTCCTCGTCGAGGTCGGTGATCACGGCAGCCACCTGGCGGAGTTCCCGGAGCGGCTCGAAGGCCGTGCCGCCCTTGAAATCGGCCAGGATGAAGGACACCCGTTCCGGACCGTTGGCTGCGGCGATGGCCGTGACCCACGTCACGAGCAGCTCGCTCTTGCCGGTTCCCGTCGTGCCGGTGACGATGGCGTGCGGCCCGTCTTCCACGATGTCGACCACGACGTCCTCGCGTTCGCCGCGACCGATCACCGCGGGCAGTCCGCCGTCGGCGGCGGACTGCGACAACTCGTGCAGCGCCACCGACTCGGGCACGGCGTCGGAATCGTCGGATTGCAGCAGGCACGTCTGAGCAACGGCCGCTGCCTGCGCAGCAGACAGGCACTCCACCGCGACCTCGGAGATGCCCTGCGGTGTGCGCAACACGGCTGCGCGCGGTTCGACGACGTCGATGACGGTCGTGATGCCCTCCGGTACGTCTGCCCCGCTCTCGACCAGCCAGATCAGCGCGTCGGCATCGACACGACCGGTCGCGGCAGAGCCCACGCCCAGGCGGAGCCCGCCGCGTCGCAGCCGGGTGGCATGCGGCAGCGCTCCGAGTCCGATCCGTGCAAGCTCGGCGCCGACGAGCGAGAGCTGTGCCGCGCTGAAGCGCAGAGACAGCTGCACGACCAGGGCACGCGCTGTCGCATGGATCAGCGGTTCCGCGCCCCGGAGGCACACGCCGCCACCCAGAGGCACCGTGATCGGGGCATCCTGCAGAATTGCGGCACGCTCCCGGAAGGCGCGCCCGCGCTCGTCATCGCCGCCGCTGCACCGCACGCCGCTCGGCACGGTCCCGCTTCCGACGACGACCACCGTCGACGCATCGGGCCGGAGTGCACCGCGCAGGGGCGGCTGCGCGAGGCACGACGCGGCATCCGGTTCGAGCAGGCGCAGACGGCCGATCGCCTCCTCGTTCCGGCGCTGCAACTCCTCCTCCGCCGACGCCCACCCCGCCTCTGCGTCTTCCTTACTCCGCCGAAGGTCTCGGCGTCGACTCCGCGCGGCGTCGAGGAGCGATGCGACCAGCATGAGAGGCCCCAGCGCAGCGAAGCACAGGGCCATCAGCGATCCCGTGATCAGCCAGAGGACGACGCCTGCCGCAACGGGCATGATGGCTGCCATGAACGGCAGGGATGGCCGCCGTGCGAGAGCGGGCGCGGCGCGGGAAGCGAGATCGGAAGAGATTCCATGCCGTTCAGTGCACAGCATGATCCACCGGAGAGCGCACCTGTCCACAGGCGCGCTCGACTACTATTCGGATTCTTCGAGTGTGGAGGACTCTTCGGGCTCACCGTTCACCTGGACGATGACGAGGGTCACGTTGTCGCGGCCGCCGTTCTCCAGGGCGGCGGCGAGCATCGCGTCGACCGCGGGGCCGGGTTCGGCGTTCTCCCGCAGGAAATGCTGGATGCCGTAGTCGGTGAGCTCCTTGGTGAGCCCGTCCGAGCAGATCACGAAACGGTCCCCCGCGCGCACATCGATCGTCACATAGTCGGGGGCGTTCAGCTCGCTCGCACCGACAGCGCGCGTGATCACGTTGCTGTACGGATGCCCCTCGGCCTCCTCGGGGCTGATCTTGCCCGCGGCGATCAACTCCTGCACCACCGAGTGATCGGTCGTGACCTGCACGAGCCGGTCGTCGCGCAGCAGATACACGCGCGAGTCGCCGATGTTCAACGACACCCACTGCGGCTCGTCGCCGTCGACGTCGAGGAAGACGCCGGTGAGGGTCGTTCCTGTGCCCTCGTCGGTCGTCTCCGGGTGATCGGCGATGTCGCCGATCGCGAGTTCGAGCGCACTCTCGATCGCCGGTCTCGTGACCTCACCCGCATCGACCATCGCCTGAAGACGCGAGACCGTGCTGCGGCTGGCGATCTCGCCGCCGGCGTGTCCGCCCATTCCGTCGGCGACGATGAACAGGGGGTACTCGGCGAGGAACGCGTCCTGATTGGTCTCGCGTCGCCGTCCCTGATCGGTGGCGCCTGCCCACGAGAGCTGCAGCGGACGCTGCGCAACCGTGACGCTGTGCGTCTTCGTCGTCTCAGACACGTACTGCCTCCGATGGACCTGCGGCCATTCGGGCGGTCGCAGGATACTCACACATCGTAGTAGAACTCCCCTGCTGCGATCACACTCGCGCGCCCGGATCCTCGGGCAACGGGAAAAGGGAATCGATGAGCGCGAGCTCGGCGGCATCCGGACGCCAGGCTTCCCCGGCGGCGGCGTTGGCCTCGACCTGCGCGGAGGTCGTCGCGCCTGCGATCACGCTGGAGACCGCCTGCTGTGCGAGCAGCCAGCCGAAGGATGCCTGCAGCATCGTGATGCCGCGCTCATCGCAGAAGGCGCGGAAACCTTCGATCGCCTCCCACGGCGCCTGCTCCCACACGTGCCGTCGCGTTGACATGATGCGGCTCGACGCCGGTCCGCCCTCCCGGGTGAACTTGCCCGTCAGCAACCCGTTGTGCAGGGGAAAGTACGGGAAGAAGCCGAGACCGTAGCGCTCGACCGCCGGCAGCACCTCACGCTCCGCCGCACGCGCGAGCAGCGAGTAGTGGTTCTGCGCCGAGATGAACCGTCCCGTGGAACGTTCCCGCGACGTGAACTCGGCTTCGGCGATCTGCCACCCCGTGAAGTTGGAGTGTCCGTAGTAGCGGATCTTCCCCTCGCGAACCAGGTCGTCCAGGGCATCCGTCGTCTCCGCGATCGGAGTCCCCGGATCCGGCAGATGCAGCTGGTACAGGTCGATCCAGTCGGTGCGGAGCCGACGGAGCGACTCCTCCACGGCGCGTCGCACGTATCGGCGCGATGCGCGGGCGCCCGGGAACTCATATCCCATGTCCCGCTCCTGACCGAACTTCGTCGCGAGGACGACCCGGTCGCGCCGGCCCTCCAGCGCCTCCCCCATCAGCTCCTCACTGCGGCCCGCGACGGCGCCGTACATGTCCGCGGTGTCGAGGAGTGTGATCCCGTTGGCGATCGCCGCATCGATCACCTCGCGCGTACCGGCGAGCGTCTCGGTCGCGGTGCCGCTGCGGCCGAAGTTGTTGCAGCCGAGGCCCGTGGGCGAGACGAGGAGACCGGAGGCGCCGACACGGCGCTGCGACATGACCATGTTCTCCACGTTAGTCGCCGGGGGCATCCGGGCGGCGGCGCGCGACCGACGCGGGGCCCGACCGGGACGACAGAGGGCCCCCGACCGGAGTCGGAGGCCCTGAGTCAGATGATCACGCCGGAGGCTGCGTCGGATCCGTCGGCGGTGCCGGCGGTGCGGCGGGCGGAGCAGCCGGAGGTGCCGGCGGAGTCGCGGGCGGCGCTGCCGGAGGAGCCGGCGGCGTCGAGGGCGGCGGAACCGGAGCTCCGGTCGCGGGCGCCGCGGGAACAGCCGGAGGCGCGTAACCGGGCTGCGCGGGAGGTGCGTAACCCTGCGGGGCAGGCGGAGCGTATCCCTGCGGGGCGGGCGGTGCGTATCCCTGGGGCGCGGCACCGTAGCCCTGCTGCTGCGGGGCTGCAGCGGACGGCTGGACGGGAACGCCGTCCCACACCGTGCGGTCGCCCATGAAGCCGTTGCTCGCCCACGAGGCGGGCTGGATGTTCGGGTTCCAGCGCGACTGGTCGAACGCGTTGATGCCCAGCCAGACCGGCGGAAGGAAGAAGTACAGCACGACCCAGACGGCGTCCTTCTGCAGCTTCAGACCGACGCGCCAGGCGGCGACGAGATCCAGGATGCGGGCGGCGATGCCGACCAGCGGAAGGATGAGGAACCAGCCGAGGAACGGGATGATGGCTCCGAGGACACCGGCGCCCATGAGGTAGAGCAGCAGCCACGGGCTGAGATCGCCGAGCTTGTAGAAGATCATCGAGTTGTAGACCGGCACCCAGGCACGCCACTTGCCCTGCACACCGGCCTTCTCGAAGATCTTCATGTAGAAGAATGCGTAGAGCGCATAAGCGATGAGCGGCACAATCGTGTACAGCAGGCCGAAGGCTGCGAGTGTGCCCCCGGTCAGACCGCCATAATCAGAGTAATCGTCCACGGTTCCCTCCAACGGATTTCGTGATGCGGGGTCGTATTGCGTTGATCACACTAGCGTGTCAGCGGTGCACACGCATTCACCGCCGCGCAGTGGCGGGCTCTGTGACATGCCACGTCATTCCGTGACGACGAGCTCCAGGATGCCGGGGCCATCGCCCTCGCGCAACACGATATCCCGTCTGGCAGCCCAGGCACGGAACGTCCGCTCCGACGAAAGCCTCGGACGGTCCTCGGCCAGCGCTCGCACCAGGAGCCCTTTGGACTTCTTGTTGAAATGATTGAGCGCTCGACCGTGCTCGGTGACCACGCGGATGTACGCGGACGGGACGGAGGGCGGCACAGGACCGAGAGCGACATAGGCCTCGCTGCGGAGGTCGAGGACGAACGACGGCTCGGCCTCGGCGATTGCGGCCGTCGTCGCGTCGGCCCAGTGCCGGCGCAGCGCCGGCAATCCGGGTATCGAGGTGCCCGCCGACAGTCGATACGACGGCAGCGGGTCCAGCGCCCCGATCGGTCCCAGCGGCGCGCTGTGGATCCACACATGCTCGCCGAGCCATCGTCGCGATGACTTCGGCAGCGTGGCGGCGTCGAGCGCATCGAAGAGCACCCCGGTGTAGCGGTCGATCGCCGCCATCGTGGGCGCCGTGCGCAGCATCCGATTGTGTTCGATGTCGCCGATCTGACGCGCACTGAGCTTCAGGACGCGGCGTGCCGCCTCCTCATCGGCGGCCAGCTCGATCAACGCGTCGAGCGTCGTCGACCGGTGCGCGTGAAGACCGGGAAGGGGCAGCGTCTCGACGGCGAGCGGTGCGCCGTCACCACCGGCGCGCTTCGTCTCGGACGGTGGGAGCAGGATCTTCATGGGACCTCGGGAACAGACACGTCCGCCCCGGAAACTCCGGCACGCTCAACGAGTGAACGGCGGAGTCCGGGGCGGACGGGTAACAGGACTGCTAGGCGATGAGGGCCGCGTTGCCGGCGACGATCGTCAGGGTGTTGCCCTCCATGGAGAGGAACCCGTCCTGCGCGTTGGCCAGCACCTTGGTGCCATCCGTCTGGGTGATGCGGACCTGACCCTCAGCGAGGATGGCCAGCACCGGCTCGTGGCCGGTCATGAAGCCGATCTCACCCTCGACGGTCTTGGCGACCACGAGGCTCGCCTCTCCCGTCCAGACCTCCGCGTCCGCGGAGACGAGGCTCACGTTGAGCGCCATGGTCAGCCGTTCTCCTTCTGGATCTTCGCCCACTGCTCTTCGACGTCGTTGATGCCACCGACGTTGAAGAAGGCCTGCTCGGCCACGTGATCGAAGTCACCGCGCGTGATCGCATCGAACGACTCGATGGTCTCCTTGAGCGGAACGGTCGAACCCTCGACACCGGTGAACTTCTTCGCCATGTAGGTGTTCTGCGAGAGGAACTGCTGGATGCGGCGCGCACGGGACACGACGATCTTGTCTTCCTCGGACAGCTCGTCGACACCGAGGATCGCGATGATCTCCTGCAGCTCCTTGTTCTTCTGGAGGATCTGCTTGACCGTGGTCGCGACGCGGTAGTGGTCCTCGCCCAAGTACCGGGGGTCCATGATCCGCGACGTGGAGGTCAGCGGGTCGATGGCCGGGTACAGACCCTTCGACGCGATCTCACGAGAGAGCTCGGTCGTGGCGTCGAGGTGGGCGAAGGTGGTCGCCGGAGCCGGGTCGGTGTAGTCATCGGCCGGCACGTAGATCGCCTGCAGCGAGGTGATCGAGTGACCGCGCGTCGAGGTGATGCGCTCCTGGAGCACACCCATCTCGTCGGCGAGGTTCGGCTGGTAGCCCACGGCGGACGGCATGCGGCCGAGAAGCGTCGAGACCTCGGAGCCCGCCTGCGTGAAGCGGAAGATGTTGTCGATGAAGAGCAGCACGTCCTGCTTCTGCACGTCGCGGAAGTACTCCGCCATCGTCAGAGCCGAGAGGGCGACGCGCAGACGCGTTCCCGGCGGCTCGTCCATCTGGCCGAAGACGAGGGCCGTCTTGTCGAAGACACCCGCCTCTTCCATCTCGTGGATCAGGTCGTTGCCCTCACGGGTGCGCTCACCGACACCGGCGAACACCGACACACCACCGTGGTCCTGCGCGACGCGCTGGATCATCTCCTGGATGAGGACGGTCTTTCCGACACCGGCACCACCGAACAGACCGATCTTTCCACCCAGCACGTAGGGGGTCAGGAGGTCGATCGACTTGATGCCGGTCTCGAACATGGTCGTCTTCGACTCGAGCTGGTCGAAGTTCGGTGCCTTGCGGTGGATGGGCCAGCGCTCGGTGACCTCGATCGTCTCGCCGGGCTCCAGGTTGAGCACCTCGCCGATGACGTTGAAGACCTTGCCCTTGGTGACGTCACCGACGGGGACCGAGATGGCCTCTCCGGTGTCGCGGACTTCCTGGCCGCGGACGATGCCGTCGGTCGGCTTCAGGGCGATGGCGCGGACGAGGTCGTCGCCGAGGTGCTGAGCGACCTCGAGCGTGATCTCGACGGAGGAGTCGCCGATCACGATCGTGGTCTTCAGTGCGTTGTAGATGTCGGGGATCGAGTCGTGCGGGAACTCGATGTCGACAACCGGACCGTTGACGCGTGCGACGCGCCCGACGACCGCGGTCGCCGGCTGGTCAGCCGGGGCGGTGAGGGTCATTTTCGTCTCTTTCCTGATGGTCTATTTGCTCGACGAGAGGGCGTCGGCGCCGCCGACGATCTCTGCGATCTGCTGCGTGATCTCCGCCTGACGCGCGTTGTTGCGCAGACGGGTGTAATCGGTGATGAGCTTGTCGGCGTTGTCGCTGGCGGACTTCATCGCCTTCTGCGTCGCGGCCTGCTTGGCGGCCGACGACTGCAGGAGTGCGTTGAAGACGCGGCTCTGGATGTACACCGGCAGGATCGCGTCCAGCACGGTCTCGGCATCCGGCTCGAACTCGTAGAGCGGGTAGACGGTGTTGCCCGCCTCCGACTCATCGGCCTCCGAGATCTCCAGCGGAAGCAGGCGCACGGACTCCGGCGACTGCGTCATCATGCTGACGAAGCGGTTGTACACGAGGTGGATCTCGTCGACGCCGCCCTCGTCCGCGCCGCGGTTGAAGTCCTCGAGCAGCTGCTGCGAGATCTCCTCCGCGGTGTGGAACGACGGGGTGTCGGTGTCGCCGGTCCACTCCGCAGCCGCCGCGATGCGACGGAACTGGAAGTAGCCGACAGCCTTGCGGCCGACGAGGTAGAACACCGGCTCCTTGCCCTGCCCGCGCAGGAGCTCCGCCACCTCGAGACCCTCACGGAGGATCTGCGAGTTGAAGGCTCCGGCGAGACCGCGGTCCGACGAGAAGATCACGACCGCGGAGCGGCGGATCGTCTCGGGCTCGCGGGTGAGCGGGTGGTCGACGTTCGAGTGCGTCGCGACGGCGGAGACGGCCCTCGTCACGGCACGCGCGAAGGGGCTGGACGCTTTGACGCGTGCCATGGCCTTCTGGATGCGCGAAGCCGCGATGAGTTCCATCGCCTTCGTGATCTTCTTGGTCGTCTGAGCAGAAGAGATCTTCTGCTTGTAGACCCTGAGTTGAGCGCCCATGAATTCAGTACCTCGCGCGGTTACGCGCGACGACCCTTGACGATCTTCTCCTGGTTGACGTCCTCCGCCTCGGCAGCCTCGTGCTCTTCGTGGCCGGGAGCGCCGATGGCGTGTCCCTTGCCACCCTGGAACTCCAGGACGAAGGCATCGGTGTGCTTCTCGAGCTCTGCGACCGTGTCGTCATCGAGGACGTTGGTCTCGCGCAGGGTCTCGAGGACCTTGGTGTTGCGACGCAGGTAGTCCAGAAGTTCGCGCTCGAAGCGGAGCACGTCGGAGACCTCGAGCGTGTCGAGCTTTCCCTTCGTTCCGGCCCAGATCGAGACGACCTGCTCCTCGACGGGGTACGGAGAGTACTGCGGCTGCTTCAGCAGCTCGGTCAGACGCGCACCACGCGACAGCTGACGACGCGACGCCTGGTCGAGGTCGGACGCGAACATCGCGAAGGCCTCGAGCGAGCGGTACTGCGCAAGCTCCAGCTTCAACGTTCCGGAGACCTTCTTGATCGACTTGACCTGAGCATCACCACCGACTCGCGACACCGAGATACCCACGTCGACCGCCGGACGCTGGTTGGCGTTGAAGAGGTCGGACTGGAGGAAGATCTGGCCGTCGGTGATCGAGATCACGTTGGTCGGGATGTACGCCGAGACGTCGTTCGCCTTGGTCTCGATGATCGGGAGACCCGTCATCGATCCGGCACCGAGCTCGTCGGACAGCTTCGCGCAACGCTCCAGCAGACGGGAGTGCAGGTAGAAGACGTCACCCGGGTAGGCCTCACGGCCCGGCGGACGGCGCAGGAGGAGGGAGACGGCACGGTAGGCCTCGGCCTGCTTCGACAGGTCGTCGAAGATGATGAGGACGTGCTTGCCGCCGTACATCCAGTGCTGGCCGATCGCGGAACCCGTGTAGGGAGCGAGGTACTTGAAGCCGGCGGGGTCGGATGCCGGAGCTGCCACGATCGTGGTGTACTCCAGGGCGCCGGCCTCTTCGAGCGCGCCCTTCACCGAAGCGATGGTCGAGCCCTTCTGGCCGATCGCGACGTAGATGCAGCGGACCTGCTTGTTGACGTCGCCGGACTCCCAGTTGGCCTTCTGGTTGATGATCGTGTCGATCGCGATGGCCGTCTTGCCGGTCTGGCGGTCGCCGATGATCAGCTGACGCTGACCGCGGCCGACGGGGATCATCGCGTCGATGGCCTTGATGCCGGTCTGCATCGGCTCGTGGACCGACTTGCGCTGCATGACGCCGGGCGCCTGCAGCTCGAGCTCGCGGACCGCCTCGGTGGCGATCGAGCCGAGGCCGTCGATCGGGTTGCCGAGCGGGTCGACGACGCGGCCGAGGTAGCCGTCGCCGACGGGGACCGAGAGGACCTCACCCGTGCGGGTGACCTTCTGGCCGGCCTCGACGCCGGTGAACTCGCCGAGGACGACGACACCGATCTGGTGCTCGTCGAGGTTCAGGGCGAGACCCTTGGTGCCGTCTGCGAAGGTCACGAGCTCGTTGGCCATGACGCCAGGCAGGCCCTCGACGTGCGCGATTCCATCCGCGGCGTCGATGACGGTGCCGACCTCGGTCGCCCCGGCCCCGGTGGGCTCGTAGGCGGCGGCGAAGTCCTTCAGCGCGTCACGGATGACGTCGGGGCTGATCGATAGTTCTGCCATTGTCTTCCCTTTGTATCTGGGTGCGCGGTTCCCCGCGCGAAGTCGTGTTAGCCCGCGAGCTTCTGGCGAAGGTCTGCGAGTCGAGCGGAGATGCTGCCGTCGATGACGTCATCGGCGATCTGCACGCGCAGGCCTCCGACGACGGCAGGGTCGATGACGACGTTGAGCGAGACCTTGCCGTCGTAGCGCTGCGAGAGAGCGTCGCTCAGACGGGCGCGCTGCGTCTCGTTGAGCTCCGACGCGGTGTGGACCGTTGCCACGACCCGCCCGTGCTGGCTCGAGACGATGCGCGTGGCGCGGCTGAGCAGCTGGCGCACTCGACGCCCGCGCGGCTGGCGCACGAGCGAGGAGACGATCAGCGTGACCGGAGCGCTCGAGCCGCCATCGGCGAGCAGACGCTCGACGAGTGCGACCTTGGCGTCTTCTCCCCCGAGGCGGCTGCCCAGGGCGAGCTCCAGCTCGGCGTTCGCGGCGATGACACGGGAGAAGCTGAAGAGCTCCGCCTCGATGTCGGCGCCGGGTTCCGCGATCGCGGCGGCGCGGATCGCGAGTTCCTCGATGCCGTCGACCAGCTGGTCGGCGTTCGACCAGCGCTCGGCGACGACGGTCTTCAGAACGCTCTGTGCGTCTGCAGAGAACCCGCCGAACACCGCGGTCACGACGTTCTGTCGCGCTTCGGCCGGAGCCGAAGCGTCGGCGAGCGCGCCGCTCAGCTGGGACGAGTCGCTCACGGCCTGCCCGGCAGCGAAGAGCTCCCGTGCGGTGTCGAGAGTGACGTCCTTCGCTGCGGCAAGCGTCTGGATGGATGCCGCGAGTGCCTGAGTGGTCGCGCTGCCCATTACTTCGCCGCCTTCTCGGAAGCTTCGAGATCGGCGAGGAAGCGATCGACGACAGCCGTCGCACGAGCGTCGTCGGAGAGAGTCTCTCCGACCACACCGCCGGCGAGGTCGATGGCCAGCGAGCCCACCTCGCTGCGCAGCGAGACGAGAGCGGTCTGACGCTCGGCCTCGATCTGCGTGTGCGCGGTGGCCGTGATGCGGGCGGCCTCGGTGGAAGCGGCGTCCTTGGCCTCGGCGACGATCTTCTTGCCGTCCTCGCGGGCGGCCTCACGGATCTCACCGGCCTCGGTGCGTGCCTCCGCCAGCTGGCGGGTGTACTCCTCGAGTGCTGCTTCGGCCTTCTTCTGCGCCTCGTCAGCCTTCGCCATGTTGCCTTCGATGGCAGCCGAACGCTCGTCGAGCATCTTCGTCAGCTTGGGAAGGGCGACCTTCCAAACGACGACGAGGATGATGACGAACCACAGGGCCGACCAGATGATGTCGTACCACGCGGGGATCAGCGGGTTGTGAGCCGCTTCGCCCTCTGCTGCGAGGTTCGTGACAAGAGCGTTCAGCATCCTGTCTCCTTCAGAAGTCGTAGAGATTACGCGGGGAACGGGATGAATGCGACGGCGATGCCGACGAACGCAAGCGCCTCGGTGAAGGCGATACCGATCCACATGAGGACCTGAAGGCGACCGGCCAGCTCGGGCTGACGGGCGACACCCTCGATGGTCTTGCCGACGACGATACCCACGCCGATGGCCGGGCCGATGGCTGCGAGGCCGTAGCCGACCGCACCGATGTGACCGTTGATTTCAGCGAGAACCGTAGTTGCGTCCACGGGTTTTTCCTTTCGTTGGGTGGGAGGGCTGTTGCCCGCCCGCTCAGAGTCTGTTGCTCAGTGCTCTTCTGCGACCGCGAGCTGGATGTAGACCGCGGTGAGGACGGTGAAGACGTAGGCCTGGAGAACGGCGACCAGGATCTCGAAGATCGTGAAGGCGCCGCCGAAGGCGAGGGTTCCGACGCCGAGGGCGGCCCAGCCGCCGCCGACGGTGAAGAAGAAGAACTGGGTCGCTGCGAAGCAGAGGACCAGGATCATGTGCCCGACGACCATGTTCATCAGCAGTCGCAGGGTGAGGGTCACCGGGCGGATGATGAAGGTCGAGAGGAGCTCGATCGGGGTGACGATGATGTACACGGGCCACGGCACACCGGAGGGGAACAGCGCGTTCTTGAAGAAGTTCTTCGGGCTCTTCTTGATACCGGCGTAGATGAAGGTGGCGTAGCTGACGAGCGCGAGGACCAGCGGCACCGCGATGATGCTGGTTCCGGCGATGTTCAGGAACGGGATGATGCCCGTGATGTTCATGAACAGCACCATGAAGAAGATCGTGGTGAGGATCGGCAGGAAGCGGTCGCCGTCCTTGCGCCCCAGGAGGTCGTGCGCGATGTTGCCGCGGACGAGGCCGAGACCCATCTCGACGAGGCTCTGGAAACGGCCGGGCACGACCGTCATGCGACGGGTGCCGAGCCAGAGGATGAGGACCACGGCGATCACCGAGAGCAGCTGCACCAGGTGGATGCGGTGCACTGGGATGCCCGCGATGTTGAAGAGGATCTCCGGGAAGAACTCATCGATCGACGGGCCGTGGAACTCGCCGTCAGTGGCGAGTCGAGGGATCAGGGTCGCAGCAAGATTGAACAGCGCGGGCTCCAGCTTCGGGGCACCGGTCAGAACCGGGGCGACGATGGTCGGTGTGCTTCAAGCGCAAGCGCTCGCGGGCGAGCGGCGGGCACACCTCAACACTATCAGAATATGAGGATGTCCTAAGACCGCGGACCGCCCTCGGAGGCCCCTGCGTCCGGTATATCACGGGCACCCGGCGCAACGTCCTCCGGCACCTCGGTCGGCAGCGTCACGTCGCTGACGTTCGGGAGGCGCATGCGGGTGAGCACGATCACATCGATCACGAGCGACATGATCACGCCGGCGATGATCGAGAGGAAGAAGACCATCGGGTGCAGCCACGGCTGGCCGGCGAGCAGGATCATCACCACGACGAAGACGCCGAGCTTGAGCAGCCAGCCGCCGAGCACGATGGCGAAGAAGAGCTGCACGTAGAGCGGATCGCCGTACCAGCGATTGGCGATGAGGATGCTGGCGCCCGTGATCGCCAGGAACAGCGCGGAGAGGAGCACGCCGAGGAGACCGCTCACGAGCCCCTCCCCCTGCGCCACGAGGAATCCGACCCCGCCGGCGACGATCGCCAGTGCCGCAGCAGCCACCGCCGACCAGATCAGCGTGCGTCGGAGGATCGGTGTGCTGGAAACGGGGCTGGGGCTCATCAGGACTCCACGGGTGTCGGATCGGGTGCAGCGCCCGCGGCGCGCTTTCTGCGGCGGGAAGGACTCAGGGTGATGACGAGGCAGGCGGCGATGCCCACGATGCCGAAGCCGACGCCGAGGAGGTACTGGCCCGGCCAGTCCTCTCGTGCACCGACGTACATCAGCAGCACGGCGAGTGAGATCACGGCCGTCCACGCGTAGAAGATGAGCACGGCGTCGCGATCGCGGTGGCCGAGGTCCAGCATCCGGTGGTGGAGATGCTTGCGGTCCGGCGAGAACGGCGACTTGCCGGCGTTCATACGGCGGAGCACCGCGAGCCCGAAGTCCAGCAGCGGCAGGAGCACGACCAGAAGCGGCAGCAGGATCGGGATGAACGCACCGAGCAGCTGCGAGCGGCCGAGGCGCTCGGGATCCAGCGCGGACGGGTCCATCTGGCCGGTGAGCGCGATGGCGGAGGTGGACATGAGCAGTCCGATGACCAGCGCACCGGAATCGCCCATGAACAGCTTCGCGGGACTCCAGTTCAGCGGCAGGAACCCCAGGCAGGCGCCGATCAGGACCGCGGCGATGAACGTCGAGAGGTTGAAGTAGCTCGACGCCCCGGAGTCTCTCGTGAAGATGTAGGAGTACGCGAAGAACACGCCGTTCGAGATGAGGCACACCCCGGCGACGAGCCCGTCGAGTCCGTCGATGAAGTTGACCGCGTTCATGACGATCACGATCGCGAACATCGTGATCGTGATGCTCACCCAGCTCGAGAAGACGATCAGGTCGCCGAACGGCAGGGACAGGATCTGCAGGCCGCCGCCGACGGTGATGATGCCGGCGGCGAGGAACTGGGCGCCGAGCTTGATCATCCAGTCCAAATCCCAGAGGTCGTCGATGACCCCGATCACGGCGATCAGGAACGAGGCGCCGAGGATCGACCACATCGTGGTCGGCGGGAACCAGATGCTCTGGAAGAAGGGATTCGCCGCCGAGACGATACTGCCGACGGCGATGCCCAGGAAGATCGCGACGCCGCCGAGTCGCGGGGTGGGGGTGGTGTGCACATCCCGATCGCGGATGCCGGGGTAGAGCTTGAAACGGAGGCTGAGGCGCCACACCGCCCACGTCAACCCGAAGGTGATGACGGCGGTGAGGATGATCGTGAAGAGATACTGCTTCACGAATCCCCGTCCTGGTGCTCGTGCTCCTCCTCGGGCTCGAGCAGATCGCCGAGCACCTCGTGGAGCTGTTCGCGCGTCACCACCCCGTGCCGCAGGATGCGCACGACGCCAGGCTCCTCGTCGCCGTGGCGGACGAGCGAGGTCGCGTCGACGATCGTCGAGGCGATGCCGTCCTTGCTCATCCCGTCGGCGAGGTACACCGCGACGCTCTCGCCCAGCATCTGCTCCGCGTCGTGCGCCGAGATGGCGGCGTCCTGGCCGGTGAGGTTCGCGCTCGACACCGCGAGCGGCCCGGTCTCGGCGAGGAGCTCGAGCGCGACGTGACCTTCCGGCATCCGCACGGCCACGGTTCCGAGGGTCTCCCCCAGGTCCCACACCAGAGACGGCTGCGCCGGGAGCACGATCGTCAGGCCGCCGGGCCAGAAGGCGTCGACGAGGCGCTGCACGGGCTCCGGGACGGATTCCGCCAGTGCGGCGAGGGTCTCCTTCGTGCCGATCAGCACGGGCGGCGGCTGATCGCGGCCGCGGCCCTTCGCATCGAGCAGCCGCTGCACCGCGGCCGGCGAGAAGGCGTCTGCGGCCACGCCGTAGACGGTGTCGGTGGGCATGACGATGAGTTCGCCGCGGCCGATCGCCTGGCGCGCGTGGCGCATTCCGGCGAGCAGCTGGGCCTCGTCGCGGCAGTCGAAGATGGTTGACATGACGGTTCGATTCTATCCGGGGTGAGCGTGTGCGATGCTGGGCGACCGCGTCAGGGCCGCAGTGCTGTCGTGGTGCGGTCTCGCAGCGTGAGATCTCGGTGCGTGGCCGTCGCGCGCCACCCGTCGGCCGAGAGGAGTTCGCGGATCGACGCGCCCTGCAGTTCACCGTGCTCGATCACGAGCAGGCCACCAGGACGCAGTAGGCTCAACGCCCGCGTGCTGAGCACCCGCACGACGTCGAGTCCGTCCTCTCCCCCGTAGAGCGCCAGCGCGGGGTCGAACAGCCGTACCTCCGGATCGCGGGGGACGGCGGCATCCGGCACGTACGGAGGATTGGAGATGACGACGGATGCCGTGCCGTCGAGCTCCGGGAAGGCGTCACCGAGATCCGACAGCACGAGTGTGAGGTTCTCGACTCCGGCCGTATTGCGACCGGCCCAGGCGTGCGCGTCCGGGGAGAGCTCGGCCGCGAAGATCCGCGCGTGCGGAACCTCGGTGGCCATGGCCAATGCGATCGCCCCGCTTCCGGTGCCCAGGTCGACGCCGATCGGCGCAGGCTCCGGAGAGTTCAGCAGTGCATCGATCGCGTACTGCACGACGGTTTCAGTCTCGGGGCGCGGCACGAAGACCCCCGGTCCGACAGCCAGTTCGAGGTGGCGGAACGGAGCGGTGCCGGTGATGTGCTGCAGAGGCTCCCGCGCCGTGCGCCGGTTCACCAGCGCCTCGAGCCGCTCGGCGTCATCCGCCGTGAGCGCGTCACCGCGGATGATCGCCGCCTGCACCTCGCCGCGCCGTCTTCCGAGCACGTGACCGACGAGCAGCTCGGCGTCGACGAGGGGATCCGGCACCCCGGCATCGGCGAGACGCTGGGCCGCGGCGCGCACGAGGGCGGCGAGCGAGTTCTCAGGCATGGCTTCCAGCGTAGAGTGCGAGCGACTGTCACATTGGCTGTGCACCACGATGCCTCGCATAGGCTGGTGCCGCAGCGACCCGCACAGGAAGGCTCCTCATGCCCGGCATCCACGCAGACATCACAACAGCGTTCGGCAACACCCCGCTCGTCCGCCTCAACAGAGTGGCCGAGGGCGTCGGCGCGACGGTGCTCGCCAAGCTCGAGTTCTACAACCCCGCATCCAGCGTGAAGGACCGTCTCGGCATCGCCATCGTGGACGCCGCCGAGGCATCCGGAGAGCTGAAGCCGGGCGGCACGATCGTCGAGGCGACCAGCGGCAACACGGGCATCGCCCTCGCCATGGTCGGCGCGGCCCGCGGGTACAAGGTCATCCTCACGATGCCGGCATCGATGTCGAAGGAGCGGCGGATGCTGCTCAAGGCGTTCGGCGCCGAACTGGTGCTGACCGACCCGACGAAGGGTATGACCAACGCGATCGCCGAGGCGGAGGAGATCGCCGCGAAGACTCCCGGCGCCGTCCTGGCGAAGCAGTTCGCGAACGAGGCCAACCCGGCCATCCACCGCAAGACCACGGCCGAGGAGATCCTCCGCGACACGGACGGCAAGGTCGACTACTTCGTCGCCGGCATCGGAACCGGCGGAACCATCACGGGCGTCGGCCAGGTGCTGAAGGAGCGCATCCCCGGCGTGAAGATCGTCGCCGTCGAGCCGAAGGACTCCCCCATCCTCACCGAGGGGCACCCCGGTCCGCACAAGATCCAGGGCATCGGGCCGAACTTCGTGCCGCCGATCCTCGACCGCGACGTGATCGACGAGGTCATCGACGTGACGTTCGACGACGCCATCCGTCTGGCTCGCGACACCGCGGCCAAGGACGGCATCCTGGTCGGCATGTCGAGCGGAGCTGCGATCTGGGCGGCGCTCGAGATCGCCCGGCGTCCCGAGGCCGCGGGCAAGAACATCGTCGTGATCATCCCCTCGTTCGGTGAGCGCTACCTGTCGACGGCTCTGTACGAGCACCTTCGCGACGAGTGAGTGCATCGATCAGGGCCCGCGTGCGCGAGGACATCGCTGCCGCGCGTCTGAGGGACCCCGCCGCCCGCAGTTCCCTCGAGGTGGCGCTGCTGTATCCGGGGCTGCACGCCATCTGGGCGCATCGGGTATCGCACGCGCTGTGGCGGCGCCGGCTGCGTCTGCTCGCCCGCGCCTCCTCGCAGCTGTCGCGGTGGCTGACCGGCATCGAGATCCATCCCGGTGCGCGCATCGGCCGTCGGTTCTTCATCGACCACGGCATGGGCGTGGTGATCGGCGAGACGGCCGAGATCGGCGACGACGTGATGCTCTATCACGGGGTCACGCTCGGCGGTCGCACGCGCGACTCCGGGAAGCGGCATCCGACGCTCGGTGACGGTGTCGCGGTCGGCGCCGGCGCCAAGATCCTCGGCCCGGTGACGATCGGCGCAGGCTCCGTGGTCGGCGCGAACGCCGTGGTCACCCGCGACGCCCCGGCGGACAGCATCCTGGTGGGGGTCCCGGCGAAGCCGCGCCATCGCAGTGTCGGTGAGGACACGCGGGCGCTGCTCACCGCGCCCGACTATTCGATCTGAACCGAGGTCACTCCTTCTCGGACTTCTTCCGCTTGAGGAAGACGAGCGGAAGCAGCACGCTGCCGAGTGCGGTGATCAGCCAGACGATGACCGCGCCGAGGAGCCAGCCCGTGGCGTCGACGATGCGGAGTCCGCCGATCGGCAGCAGCACCACGATGACGAGGGCGATGAGCGCCGAGATGATCCCGATGCCGCCCATCAGCACCGGGGCGTAGCGATCGGCGAGCCTGCCCACCAGCGGGGCGAGCACGCTCTGCACGATCGCGAAGATCAGGATGCAGATGACGAAGCCCCACCACTTGTCCCACTGGATCTGGAAGCCCGGGAGGACGGCATCGGCGACGATGAGCCCGATGCCGGCCGAGACGACGTAGGTCAGCGCCCGGATGAGAAGTGTGATCACGCGCCGAGCCTAGCGCTCGAGGCGTACCGTCGTCAGGAGTCGTTGCCGACGGCGGCGAGCTGGGCTTCCTCGTCGGCGGCGATCGCGCTCGTGATGATCGGATCGAGTGCGCCGTCCATCACCTGGTCGAGGTTGTAGGCCTTGAAGCCGGTGCGGTGATCCGCGATGCGGTTCTCCGGGAAGTTGTAGGTGCGGATGCGCTCCGAGCGGTCCATGCCGCGGATCTGCGACCTGCGCACATCGGAGGCAGCGGCGGCCAGCTCTTCCTGCTGCCGTGCGAGCAGGCGGGCGCGCAGCACGCGCATTCCGGCCTCGCGGTTCTGCAGCTGCGACTTCTCGTTCTGCATCGAGACGACGATGCCGGTCGGCACGTGGGTGATGCGCACGGCGGAGTCGGTGGTGTTGACGGATTGACCGCCCGGGCCTGACGACCTGAACACGTCGATCTTGAGATCGTTCTGGTCGATCTGGATCTCTTCGGGCTCATCGACCTCGGGGAACACCAGCACGCCGGTGGTCGAGGTGTGGATGCGTCCCTGCGACTCGGTCGCGGGAACCCGCTGCACACGGTGCACGCCACCCTCGTACTTGAGGTGGGCCCAGACTCCCTGAGCAGGATCGGTGGACGAGCCCTTGATCGCGACCTGGACGTCCTTGTAGCCGCCGAGGTCGGACTCGTTGCGCTCCAGCAGTTCGGTCTTCCAGCCCTTGGACGCCGCGTACTGCACGTACATGCGCAGCAGGTCGGCGGCGAACAGCGCCGATTCGGCGCCGCCCTCCCCTGCCTTGATCTCCATGATCACGTCACGGGCGTCGTCAGGATCGCGCGGGATCAGCAGACGGCGCAGTCGCTCCTGCGTTGTCTGCAGCTCCTCTTCCATCGCGGGGATCTCGGCCGCGATCGACTCGTCCTCGCGCGCGAACTCGCGTGCGGTGTCCAGATCGTCGGATGCCGCCACCCATGCGTCGTACGCGGCGACGATCCTCGACAGCTCGGCGTAGCGACGGTTGACGCGCTTCGCTCGGGCGGCGTCGGCGTGCACCGCCGGGTCGGAGAGCTCCTCCTGCACCCGGCGATGCTCGTCGATCAGAGTCTGGACGGACTCGAACACGTCAGGCCGCTCAGCGGATGTTGTTGTCGTGACCGTGCCCACCCGAGGGGAGCGTCGGGATCGACTTCTGCATCTGCACGAGGAACTCGACGTTCGAGTGCGTCTCCTTGAGCTTGCCGAGGACGACCTCGAGCGCCTGCTGCTGGTCGAGGCCGGCGAGGGCACGACGCAGCTTCCAGGTGATCTTGACCTCGTCGGCCGAGAGCAGCATCTCTTCGCGGCGGGTGCTCGACGCGTTCACGTCGACAGCCGGGAAGATGCGCTTGTCGGCGAGAGCGCGCGACAGGCGCAGCTCGCTGTTGCCGGTGCCCTTGAACTCCTCGAAGATGACCTCGTCCATCTTGGAACCGGTCTCGACGAGCGCCGTCGCGAGGATCGTGAGCGATCCACCGTTCTCGATGTTGCGCGCCGCGCCGAAGAACCGCTTGGGCGGGTACAGGGCGGACGCGTCGACGCCGCCGCTCAGGACGCGACCGGATGCCGGTGCGGCCAGGTTGTACGCGCGGCCGAGGCGGGTGATCGAGTCGAGCAGCACGACCACGTCGCGGCCCAGCTCGACCAGACGCTTGGCGCGCTCGATGGCGAGCTCGGCGACCGTGGTGTGGTCTTCGGCGGGGCGGTCGAACGTCGAGGCGATGACCTCGCCCTTGACTGTGCGCTCCATGTCGGTGACCTCTTCGGGGCGCTCGTCGACGAGCACGACCATGAGGTGGACCTCGGGGTTGTTCTGTGCGATCGCGTTGGCGATCTGCTGCAGCACGATGGTCTTACCGGCCTTGGGCGGCGCGACGATGAGGCCGCGCTGGCCCTTGCCGATCGGCGCCACCAGGTCGATGATGCGCTGGGTCAGCTTCTCCGGCACCGTCTCCAGGCGCAGACGCTCCTGGGGGTACAGCGGGGTGAGCTTGCCGAACTCGACGCGGGTCGCGGCGTCGTCGATGGACAGACCGTTGATCGAGTCGACCTTGACCAGGGCGTTGTACTTCTGGCGCCCCTGCTGCTCGCCCTCACGGGGCTGCTTGATCGAACCGACGACCGCGTCGCCCTTGCGCAGGTTGTACTTCTTGACCTGACCGAGAGAGACGTAGACGTCGCTCGGGCCGGCCAGGTAGCCCGTGGTGCGGACGAAGGCGTAGTTGTCGAGCACGTCGAGGATGCCGGCGATCGGGATCAGGACGTCGTCCTCGCCGATCTCGGTGTCGAACTCGTCGGTCGGCTCCGCGCCGCGACGCTTGTTGCGCTGACGGTTGCGGTTGTTGCCATTGGCCTGGTCGTCAGCGGCGGCCTGCGGCTGCTGCTGCTCCTGGGCGGTGCCGTTCTGGCCCCGACCGCGGTTGCGGCTGCGGTTGCGGTTGCGGTTGCGACCGCCCTGCTCCTCGCCGTCGCCGGAATCGCCGGAGTCGTCCGACTGCGCGTTGTCCGACTGCCCGTTGCTGTCCTTCTGGGCGTTGTCGTTGCGCGCGTTGTCGTTGCGACCGTTCTCGTTGCGGCCGTTCTCGTTACGTGCACCGGAGTTGCGGCCGTTGCGACCGTTGCCGCTGCGAGCGTTGTCGCTCTGCTGTCCGTCGTTCTCGTTGCTCTCAGCGCGCGAGTCATCGCTCTGCGAGTCGGAGGTCGCGGTGTCGCTGTTCGACTCCGCGGCCTGGCCGTCGGCGTCGGCGGCGGGCTTCTGCGCGCCGCGGCGGCCGCGCCCGGTGGTCTTCGGTGCGGCCTCGGCCGCCGCCTCGGCGGTCTCGGCTGCTGCCGCGGCCGGTGCGGCGTCGGCGGCCGGAGCCTCGGCATCCGCCTTCTTGGCACGGCTGCGACGCGGTGCCTTCGCCTTGGGGGCGGCTTCCGCCTTCTCGGCGCCGTCGCCGGCGGGAGCTGCCTGGGGCTCGGTCGCCGCGGGGGCGGCATCCGTCTTCTCAGCGGCCTTCTCGGCAGCCTTCTCCGCCTTGGCGGCGGCGGTCGCGCTGGTGGCACGACGCGGCGCGCGCTTGCGCGGCGCCGTGGCTTCAGCGGTCGAATCGGTGCTGGGTGCCGACGCGGGGGCGTCGACTGCCGCAGACGTCTGATCGTTCTGGGTCTCGGAGAGGTTCTCCACGAGTACTCCCTTATATGTCATGGGGAATGAGCGTTCCACGCGCACAACGGGTGCTGCGCACGATCGCACGGGCTGACGCTCGGCGCCAGCCGGCCTCGGCACGAAGCTCTGGAGAGAGCAGTGCCACAGGGGTTTGCGTGCGGGTCTTGCAAGATTTGCAATGGGGCCAGATTCACGAAACTACGTGGAGCCCTCCGCTCGATTCCCCACTGTACCACCACGGACGTCGACCGCGAGCAGAAGCGCCTCCCACGGGGTGTCGGTGATCCGGTCGGCCAGCTCGACGGCATCCTGACGGCTGCCGGGCCCGTCCGCGAGCACGAGCACGCTGGGGCCGGCACCCGAGACCACCGCCGCGAAGCCCGCGGCCCGCAGCGCCTGCACGAGGCGCTGCGTCTCCGGCATCGCTCCGGCGCGGTAGTCCTGGTGCAGCCGGTCGGCCGTCGCATCGAGCAGCAGTTCGGGGCTTTGCATGAGCGCGGCAATGAGCAGGGCCGACCGCGAGACGTTGAAGATCGCGTCCGCCGTGGAGACCTGCGGCGGCTGCAGCGAGCGTGCCTGTGAGGTCGACATCGTGTAGGCGGGCACGAGCACGAGCGGCGAGACGCCGCGATGCACCAGCAGCTTCTTGTGCTGCGGTCCGCGCTCTCCCACCCAGGCGATCGTCAGGCCGCCGAAGAGCGCCGGGGCGACGTTGTCGGGGTGCCCTTCGAGCTCGGTGGCGAGCCGGAGGAGATCGGCATCGCTGATCTCGACGTCACCTTCGAGCAGTCCCTTCGCCGCGAGCACGCCGGCCACGACGGCGGCACCGGAGGATCCGAGGCCACGACCGTGCGGCACGCCGTTCTCTGCGATGATCCGCAGACCCGGAACGGGACGACCGGCATCGGTGAAGACGTGCGCGATCGTGCGCACGATCAGGTTCGAGTCATCACGCGGGATGTCGGCGGCGCCGGTGCCCGACACCTCGATCTCGAGCTCCCCTTCGGGAAGCGCCGTGACCTGCAGGGTGTCGTAGATGCTGAGCGCCAGGCCCAGCGTGTCGAACCCCGGGCCGAGGTTCGCGCTCGTGGCGGGGACGCGCACCTCCACGGTGCGCCCCTCGCCGGAGGCGGGCGCCGCGTCCATCGTCACTCGCCTTCCACGCGGAGCACCGAGACGACCCGCTCGACGACGGAGCTGTCGGCGAGGGCGTCGACGGTCGCGCTGAGCGCCTGCTCGCTCGCGCGGTGCGTGCCGATGACGAGACGCGCGGTGGGCTCGTCCTCGCCCTCCACGGTCTGCACGACCGTCGCGACGGAGACTCCCCCGTCGCTCAGCGTGCCGGCCACCGTGGCGAGCACACCCGGCGCATCCGCGACTTCGAGCGTGATCTGGTAGCGCGTCGTGACATGTCCGATCGGGACGACCGGGAGGTTCGCCCTGGTGGACTCGCCCACCCCGACCCCGCCAGCGATGTGGCGACGGGCCGCCGAGACGACGTCGCCCAGCACGGCGGATGCGGTCTGCACGCCGCCCGCACCGGCACCGTAGAACATCAACGACCCCGCGGCCTCCGCCTCGACGAACACGGCATTGTTCGCGCCGTGCACGGTGGCGAGCGGGTGAGAGGTCGGGACCAGCGCGGGGTACACGCGCACCGAGATCGACTCGACGCCATCGGCCTCGATGCGCTCGCACACTGCGAGCAGCTTGATCACGAAGCCGGCGGCGCGCGCCTCCTCGATCATCGAGGCCGTGACAGAGGAGATGCCCTCGCGGTACACGGCTTCCAGCGGAACGGCCGTGTGGAACGCGAGGCTCGCGAGGATCGCCGCCTTCTGTGCGGCGTCATAGCCCTCGACGTCGGCGGTCGGATCCGCTTCGGCGTAGCCCAGCCGCTGCGCGTCGGCGAGGACGTCGGCGAAGTCGGCTCCCTCGGTCTCCATGCGGTCGAGGATGTAGTTGGTGGTCCCGTTGACGATGCCCATGATGCGCACGACCCGGTCGCCGGCGAGCGAATCGCGCAGCGGGCGGATGATCGGGATCGCGCCCGCTGCCGCCGCCTCGTAGTAGACCGAGGCCCCGACGCGATCGGCGGCTTCGAACAGTTCCGGACCGTGAGTGGCCAGCAGCGCCTTGTTCGCGGTCACGACATCGGCGCCGGAGCCGATCGCCTGCAGGATGCTGGTGCGCGCCGGCTCGATGCCGCCGATGAGCTCGATCACGATGTCCGAGCCGAGGATGAGCGACTCGGCATCCGTGGTGAAGAGCTCCTTCGGCAGGTCGACGTCGCGCGGTGCGTCGACGTCGCGGACGGCGATGCCTGCGAGCTCCAGCTGCGCACCGGCGCGGTCGGCGAGCTCATCGCCATGGCGCAGCAGCAGAGCTGCGACCTGAGAGCCGACCGCTCCCGCGCCCAGCAATGCGACGCGAAGTCGTCGGTAGTCAGTCATCGTTGCTCCTTCGGAGGGGTTCGTTCAGGTTCGTCGCGGGATCGGGTCCCGTCGATGCCCGCGTCCCTGGCCAGCAGGTCGTCGATGGTCTCGCCGCGGACGATGACCGACGAACGGCCGTTCCGGACGGCGACCACCGGAGGACGCGGAACGTGGTTGTAGTTGCTCGACAACGCGGCGCAGTATGCGCCGGTCGCGGGCACGGCGAGCAGATCGCCCGGGACGAGGTCCGCGGGAAGGTACTCGTGATCGACGACGACGTCGCCGGACTCGCAGTGCTTGCCGACGACGCGGCTGAGCTGCGGTTCGCCGTCGCCGACGCGCGAGGCGATCCGGGCGGAGAACTGGGCGCCGTAGAGGGCGGTGCGGGCGTTGTCGCTCATCCCGCCGTCGACGCTGATATACCGGCGCACGGCGCCCGATTCGATCGTCACATCCTTCGTGGTGCCGACCTCGTAGAAGGTGACTCCGGCCGTGCCGATGATCGCGCGCCCGGGCTCGAAGGACAGCGCCGGGACCGGGATGCCGCGTGCGGCGCAGCCCTCGGCGACCGCGGCCACGATCTCGCCGGCCAGCACCTCGATGGGCGTCGGGTCGTCGCTGCGCGTGTACGCGATTCCGAAACCTCCGCCGAGGTTCAGCTGGGGCACGGGCCCGCCGTCGAGGAGCGCGGCGTGCAACTCCAGCACCCGCGACGCCGACTCGCGGAAACCCGCGACGCCGAAGATCTGCGAGCCGATGTGACAGTGCAGGCCGGCGAAGTCCAGCCCCGGGATCTCCCGGATGCGCGCGACCGCCGCCTCCACCTCCGCGAGCGGGAAGCCGAACTTCTGGTCTTCGTGCGCGGTCGCGAGGAACTCGTGGGTCTCGGCGTGGACGCCGCTGATCACCCGGACGAGCACGCGCTGCACGGCACCCGTCTGGGCGGTGATCGCGGCCAGACGCTCGATCTCGATCGCACTGTCCACGATGATCGTCCCGACGCCGGACCGGACGGCGCGCTCCAGCTCGGCCGTCGATTTGTTGTTGCCGTGGAATCCGAGCGACGCGGGTGAGACGCCGGCGGCGAGCGCCACCTCGAGCTCTCCTCCGGTGCACACATCGACGCGCAGCCCCTCATCGACGACCCAGCGCGCGACGGTCGTGCTCAGGAACGCCTTGCCCGCGTAGTAGACCTGCGCGGTGGTGCCATGCTCCCCCGCAGCCCGATCGAAAGCCAGGCGGAACGCTCTGGCGCGCCCGCGCACCTCGTCCTCGTCGAGCACGAGAACCGGCGTTCCGTAGGTGCGGGGGCGAGGTCGGCGGCGCTCACGCCGGCGATGCTCAGGACTCCGTCGGGATCACGGACAGCCGACTCCGGCCAGACCCCGCTGGCGAGGTCGTTCGCGTCCTCGGGTACGACGAGCCATTCCGGAGCAAGCGAATCGGCAGGGAGAAGCACGGAGCACCAATCGTCGGGAGGATCTCGGGCTGAACGCCCGCAGCGAGATTCCCCCGATTCTATGGCACCGCCTGCGGGCGCTTCGTCATGGTGACACCCGGCGTCAAGCCCCTGCGGCTGTTCTACGGCGCCTCATAGGGTGGGGCTGTGATGAACTCCGAATCGTCCTCCGAGACTCCGAAGCGGCCGGGACTCGTCCCCCGCGTGAGCCAGGCCGTCATCGCGTGGGCTCTGCGCCGGCGCCTCGTCCGCGCCGCGCTGCTGTATTCGGAGCGCCGAGGACCCATGCTCGCCGACAGCGTCACGTACCGCGCGCTCTTCAGCGTCTTCGCCGGAGTACTGCTCGGGTTCTCGATCGCGGCGCTGTGGCTCTCGGGGAACCCCGAGGCGTGGCGGGCGATCATCGATGCCGTGCAGTCCGTGGTGCCCGGGCTCATCGGCGAGGACGGCGTGATCAAGACAACCGATCTCGAACAGCCGGCATCCTTCTCGATCGCCGGCATCATCTCCCTCGTCGCCCTCGTGGGTGCAGCCCTGGGGGCGATCGGATCGCTGCGCACGGCGGTGCGGGTGATCTCCGGCACCACGCACGACGACATCCTCTGGATCTGGGTGATCGTGCGCAACCTGCTGCTGGCGCTCGGCATCGGCGTCTCGTTCGTGGCCGCTGCAGCCGTGACCTTCGTCGGACAGCTCGGTGTCACGTGGGTCAGCGGACTGCTCGGGCTGTCGCCCGACTCCCCGCTGGTGAGCTGGACGGTCCCCGTGATCTCCCTCGTGGTCGTCTTCGCCCTCGACACGATCCTTCTGATCGGCGTCTTCCGTCTGCTCTCGGGTGTACGCCCCGCCGGACGGTCGCTGTGGAGCGGTGCCCTGCTCGGCGCGTTCGGGCTCGTCGTGCTCCAGCAGCTGTCCAGTCTGTTCGTCGGCGGCGCCACCAGCAACCCGCTCCTCGCCTCCTTCGCCTCGCTCCTGGCGCTTCTGATCTGGCTCAACCTGTCGACCCAGGTCATGCTGCTCGCCTGCGCCTTCATCGTGACGGCCGAGGAGGAACGAACCGACCGGGTGCACCAGAAGTTCGGTGCCACGACGTTCCCGCAGCGTCGGCTCCAGCGTGCCGAGGTCGACGTGCAGATCGCGACCGCCGAGCTCCGGGCCGCGCAGAAGGCAGCGGCAGGCGAGGACGGCAAGTCCTGAGTCGCACGCCTCGTCGTCAGCGCGGGCAGACGCCCTTCTCGAGCAGCGACTCGTCGGTGGCGATCGCTCCGTCGACGTCGATGTCGATCACGGCTTCGCTGCCGACGATCTCGAGCCCGGTGAGCGTGAGTCCCGCCGGGAGCTGATCCGCGATGCACACGCGCTGCGGCTTGGTCAGGTCTTCGCCCACCGAGCCCAGCATCCCGCCGACGCCGTCGAAATCGACGTCCAGCCCGCCGATGCTCAGCGACACCGGTGTGAGCTCGAGGTCACCCTCGACGGCGCCGGGCGTGAGCGTCAGGGAGATCGGGACGGAGGCGCCGAACACGGTGAACGACCCGCCGAGCGTGGCGTTCGGCGGTTCGAAGGCAACGCTCTCGACGGGCAGGTCGGTGCCGGCGAGCAGGGTCGTGAACTCGGCCTGGTCGACGCGGATCGTCCCGGACGCCCCGCCGAGGTCGCCGCCGCGCAATGGGATCCCCGTCGCCGTGACGTCGGCTGCACCGGTCACGCCCTCGAGGGTCACGGCATCCGTGGACAGATGCAGCGTGTCGAGCCGGCCGCCGATGAGCTGCGGAAGCAGGATGCCTTCCGCCTCCACGTCGAGCTGCTGGTCGGCCGGAAGATCGAGCTGGTCGATGACGAGCGAGCGCACCGTGCCGGGGAGGATCGAACGCGCGATGAACTCGGCGGCCACCACGAGCGCGGCCAGCAGGATCACCAGGATGAGCAGCACCCACGGCCAGCGGCGTCGACGGCGCCTCGGCTGCGCGGCATCCGCTCCCCCACCGGGGATGACGAGCGTCGGATGCTCGGCAGAGGCCTCCGGATACGGCAGGGTGTGGTTGTCGTCGCTCATCCTGCCATCCTGCCTCACGGTTCGGCGGCCCTGAAGTCCAGCGGCCTCGGGCTACTTGCGTTCCGGGGCCGAGACGCCGAGCAGATCGAGACCGTTGCGGAGCACCTGGCCCGTCGCGTCGTTCAACCACAGACGGGTGCGGTGCACGCTCTCAACGGGGCCATCGCCCAGCGGGATCACGCGGCACTTGGCATACCAGCCGTGGTACAGACCGGCGAGCTCCTCGAGGTAGCGCGCGACGCGATGCGGTTCACGGACCTCGGCGGCGTAGGCGACGATGCGCGGGAACTCCTGCAGCACGCCGAGCAGCGCGGCCTCGGTCTCGTGCGTCAGGAGCTCGGGAGCGAACTCAGAGCGGTCCACGCCGGAGTCGGCGGCGTTGCGGGCGACGTTGTGCGTGCGGGCGTGCGCGTACTGCACGTAGTGCACGGGGTTGTCGTTGTCGCTCTTCTGGAGCAGCTCGGGATCGAGGTCGAGCGGCGAGTCCGCGGGCGAGCGCTCCAGCGAGTAACGCAGCGCGTCGGTGCCGAGCCAGTCGAGCAGGTCATCCATCTCGATGATGTTGCCGGCGCGCTTGCTGAGGCGTGCACCGTTGATCGACACGATCTGTCCGATCAGCACCTGAACGTTCTTCTCCGGGTCCTCCCCCGCCGCGCCGGCGATCGCCTTCAGGCGGTGCACGTAGCCGTGGTGGTCGGCGCCGAGCAGGTAGATCTTGTTCTGGAAACCGCGGTCGCCCTTGTTCAGGTAATACGCGGCGTCGGCGGCGAAATAGGTGTACTCGCCGTTCGAGCGGCGGATCACGCGGTCCTTATCGTCGCCGAAGTCGGTCGTGCGCACCCACACAGCGCCGTCCTCGTCGAAGACGTGGCCCTGCTCGCGCAGACGGTCGACGGCCTGGTCGATGAGACTCGTGCCGTCGGCATCCTTCGCGTGCAGCGTGCGCTCGGAGAACCAGTTGTCGAAAGGCACGTTGAAGCGGTCGAGCGAGTGCTTGATCTCGGCGAGCTGGTACTCGTAGGCGAGGTCGAGTGCGACGGAGTGCTGCTCGTGCTCGGGCAGCGCGAGCAGATCGGGCCGCGCCTCGAGCACGCGCCCGGCGAGCACGGCGATGTACTCGCCCGGGTATCCGCCCTCGGGCGTGGGCTCGCCCTTCGCCGCTGCGAGCACCGACAGGGCGAAGCGGTCCATCTGCGCACCGGCGTCGTTGATGTAGTACTCGCGCACGGCGCGCGCGCCGCTCGCGGTGAGCAGGCGGACGATCGAGTCCCCGAGGGCAGCCCAGCGCGTGTGGGCGATGTGCAGCGGGCCGGTGGGGTTCGCCGAGACGAACTCGACGTTGACGCTCACACCTGCCTGCGAGGTGTTCGTCCCGTACCCGGGGCCGGCGTCGACGATGATCTTCGCGAGCGCACCCGCGGCGGCGGCATCCAGACGAATGTTGATGAACCCGGGTCCGGCGACCTCGGCGCTCGCCACTCCGTCGACACCGGCGAGTCCGTCGGCGATCTGCTGTGCCAGTTCCCGCGGATTCGTGGCGAACGTCTTCGCCAGACGCATCGCGACATTGGATGACCAGTCACCATGGTCCCGGTTGCGCGGGCGCTCGAAGACGATGTCGGATGCAGCGAGCCCGAGCGGCTCGCCGGGACGTCGTTCCTCGGCGATCGGAGCGAGGACGGCGAGGAGGGCTTCGGCGAGCTTTTCAGGGTTCATAGCCGTCCCAGTTTACGGGCCGCGATCACCCCGACCGACGACCGGACGGCGCGTGGAATTCGTATTTGGTTTCCGATGATCTACTCTCATGCAATGCACGCCTCCGCCGCCCGACGCCGACTGCGCACCGCGGGAATCGCCCTCGCCCTGCTCCTCGCCGTCGCGGCAGGCGTTCTCGGCGTGTGGCGACCGTGGACTCCGCTGCCCGCGACAGCCCCCGTCGGGGCCTCTGCGGAAGGCCAGGCCGGTGCACCCGCCGCGATCGCGCCGGCACCCCTGACGCTGCCCGAGAATCCGACCGTGCTGGTGTTCGGAGACTCCTGGACGTACGGGTCCGCGGCGAATGTGCCCACGCTCGGATACGCGTACGTCCTCGCGGATCTGCTGCACGGCAAGACGATCGTGAACGGCGTCCGCGGCAGCGGCTACCTCAAGCCGGGCATCGACGGCCCCACGTTCGGCGAGCGCATCACTCTCCTCAACCCGGCGCTCGACCCGGACCTCATCGTCATCCAGGGGTCCATCAACGACCGGGCACAGGGCGTGGCCGGATACCGCGAGGCGGTGACCGCCGCGTGGGATGCCCTGGCGGCGAAGTACCCCGAGGCCGTGATCGTCGTGCTCGGACCCGCTCCGCACGAGCTGCCCGTGGGAACGGAGACCGCTCGCATCGACACCGACCTCTCCGAGCTCGCCGCTGCGCGCGGCTGGTGGTACATCTCCCCCATCGCCCTCGACTGGATCACCGACCAGAACTACCTCGCGGTCATCGACGTGGACCTCGGGCGCAAGCATCCGTCCACCGAGGGCCACCGTTACCTCGCCGAGAAGCTCGTCAGCGCCCTCGACGAGTTGCGCGGCGCTCCGGTCACCGAGGCCGGCGGGTCGGAGACCACCCCCGACGAGTGATATCGTCGTTCGGTACGCCTCCGTAGCTCAGTGGATAGAGCGCCGGTTTCCGGTACCGTAGGTCGCAGGTTCGACTCCTGTCGGGGGCACGTATGCGAAAAGGGATCGCCCGCCAGGGCGGTCCCTTTTCGCATACTAGGTAACCCTCTACTGAGGGGCCCCATTTGCCCGAGGCTCCGCGCGCCGCCCATCTCTCCAGAACGCGACGACGCCCACCGGACAAGGCGGCGTGCGGAGTGGCAAATGGGGACGCGGGGGCACGAAATCGCAGAAGGGGACCGTCCGCCAGGACGGTCCCCTTCTGTGATTTCTAGGTAACCCCGTACTGAGGGGCCTATTTGCCGGAATGACTCCGCGAGATGGGCGTGATCTCACTCGTTGATCCAGCCCTGTATGTCGTTCCATACCGTCGTCAGAGACTCCTCGAGTGAGTGATCGGAAGGACCTTCCAGCCATCTGTCCATCGCGAGGTCGAAACAGGTCACTGCGAGGGCTGCCAGTGTGTGAGCCTGCTCAGAGTCGATGCCGCGCTGGTCCAATGACTGCGCGATGGCGCGCGCGAGGTAATGACTGCGGAGAAGATCACGCTCGTGCAGCGCCGGTTCACTGTGAACGATGCTGCGTCGACGCGCGATCTCTTCTCGCCAGCCTTGGATGCCTCGGCATGCGGCTGCGAGACCCGCGCGCACAGTGGCGGTTCCGCCGCTTTCCGCGGGGACCGAGGCCATGAAGTCGCTCACCGCCTGAGGAAACTCGCGATCTCGGAGAAACAGCACATCGCGTTTGTCGGAGAAGTGGCGAAAGAACGTCCGCGTGGTCAGGCCAGCCGCCTCGGCGATCTGGGGAACGGTCGTCCCCGCGTACCCCTGTGCGGCGAACAGGGCCATCGCCGCAGCTTCGAGCCGCAGTGCGGCATCAGGTGACCATCGAGGCATGAACTCATGATGACACGAACTGTCGTAGGCTGACCATTGACGACACGACATGTCATCGGGATCGGGGATGGGACGAGATGAGCGAAAACAGCGCGGCGTGGATGGATTCGCCCTACGCGGATCTGGGGGTTCGAGGAGCCCCGATGCCGAAGGCAGGGAAGGGACAGTTGCTCATCGAGGTACGCGCCGTGGCAGTGAACCCGCTCGACGCGATCATCCAGTCCAACGGCACCGTCATGTACGGCTGGTTGCAGTACCCGGTGATCCTCGGGGAAGACGTCGCGGGCATCGTCGTGGAGACCGGTACCGGCGTGAAGGACTTTGCCGTCGGAGATCGGGTCGTGGCGTACGCGATGGGCCTCGAGAAGGGGCGGGACGAGGCTTCCGAAAGCGGCTTCCAGGCTTACGCCGCCGTCGACGCGGCCCTGGCCGCCCCCCTTCCCTCCACCATCGCCTTCGAAGACGGGGTAGTCCTGCCATTGGCAATCTCGACTGCGGCGGCAGGCCTGTTCGAGGAAGGCCAACTCGGACTGGACTACTCGCATCTCGGAAACGTGGCCCCGCGCGAAGAGATCGTCGTGGTCTGGGGCGGCGCGACGGCCGTCGGAGGCAACGCGATCCAGCTCGCCCGAGCAGCCGGCTATCGGGTCGTCGCGACAGCCTCCCCCAAGAATCACGATCAGATGAGGCGGCTGGGAGCGGAAGCCGTCTACGACTATCGTGACCCCGAAGCTGCGGACCACATCATCGAAGAGGTCCGCAGCTCCGTCGTTGCGGGCATTCTCGCCGTCGCGGTCGGGTCTGCCGAGCCCTCGCTCAGGATCGCGCGCGCGACCAGGGCCACGAAGATCGCGATGGCGAGCCCTCCGGTCTCGTTCTACGAACAGCCTCGCCGTCGTGGTCTCTCCCTCGCCCGCACCCGCCTCTTCCTGAGGCTCGGAACGCGAACTGCACTCCTGCAGGTGCGCAGTCGCGCCCACGGGATCAGAGCATCGTTCATCTGGGGAAGCGCCATCGCCACGTCCCCTGTGGGCCCGGCCATCTGGGGCGAATATCTCCCTGCCGCTCTCGCCTCCGGCAGCCACCACCTCTACCCGGAAGCCCGAATCGAGGGCGATGGCCTTCCGGCGATCCAAGCAGCCATCGACACCCTCCGCCGCGGTGTATCTGCACAGAAGCTCGTCGTAACCCTCGACCCAGCAGTAAGGACATGAAGTCACTCCACGAACCGTCGGGCGGAGACGGCGTGTTCACCGAAGGGGACCGTCCGCGAGGACGGCCCCCTTCGGTGTACTCCCCTTCGCGTCTAATCGTCGAACGCCGCAGACAGCTTCCGCGCAACCCCACCCGCCGCCTCCTGCACCACGCGGAACCGCTCGACCGCTGCGACCAGCGACGGATGGTCACCCTTCCGCGCCCCATGCCGCGACGCCGTCTGCAGGTTCGCTCGCAGGTTGGTGGATACGCCGCGGATGCCAGTCGCGAGAGCATCCGCCGCGATGCACAGGTCCGCAGCGAGGCTCGGATTGCCCACTTCGGCAAGCAGGCACAGTTCGGGAAGCAACCGCTCGCCCGCTTCGCCTATCGCGGCGGAAGACACGGCCGCGTGCACGGCAGCCTCACGGACGCGCTCGTCGCGCTCTGGATCCGACGAGTTCAGCGCGAGCGCCGCCCCGAACTCTGCGGATCGCACCTCGTCCGCCTCGGCGGCGGTCAAGACATCTTCGCGCCACCGCGTGAGCCGAGCGGCAGACTCGGCCGCCTGCCCATCATCGGTGTACTCCGCGACCATTCTGAGCAGCGCCGCGGAGATGCCGAGAATCACCCCGCACGCCGCGCCACCACCCGGTGCGCCGGTGGGCTGGGCAAGTTCGCTCAGCCAGTCGGAGAGCGGTACGGACGTCGGAACGGGAACGGTCTCATCCATCCGCGCCACAATAGCCGGTCGTGATTAGGTTGTGCACAATTGAATTGCGTGACATGGTTGAGGTATGGCCGTGACCGATGAGATGGTGTGCTTCTCGCTCTACTCCGCTGCGCGCGCCACCACCCAGGCGTACCGCGCCCTGCTCGCACCGTGGGGACTGACGTATCCGCAGTACCTCGTGCTCGCGATCCTCTGGCACGAGGGCGACCAGACCATCGGCTCGCTCGGCGAAGCCATGCAGCTCGACTCCGGGACTCTCTCCCCTCTCGTCCGACGTCTTGAACAGGCCGGCCACGTCGCCCGCGCGCGCCGGAGTGACGATGAGCGGGTGGTCACGGTCGCGCTCACGCTGGCCGGACACGCGCTCCGACACGACCTCGCGTCGATACCCGCTCAGGTGGCGCGTTTCTCCGGCATCCACGACGATGCCCACCGCCGCCGACTGATCGCCGAGCTGCAGGAGCTCACCGCTCTCCTCCAGGACGCCACGACCGACGCCGCCGCGCACGCGCGCAGCGGCGCATGACCACCACGACAGAAGGAAGAACCGCACCCATGGAAGCTCTCTACACCGCAGAAGCCCTCGCCACCGGGGCAGGCCGAGACGGACACGTCGCCACGAGCGATCGCCGCGTCGAGTTCGATCTGGCGATCCCGAAGGAGATGGGCGGCAGCGGTGACGGCGCAAACCCTGAGCAGCTGTTCGCGGCCGGTTACGCGGCCTGCTTCCACTCCGCCCTGCAGAGCGTCGCCCGCACGCAGAAAGTGCGCATCGCCGACACCTCGGTCGGCGCGCGCGTGCAGATCGGATCGAACGGCCAGGGCGGCTTCGGTCTCGCCGTCGAGCTCGAGGTCGTGATCCCGGAACTCCCGCACGACCAGGCGCAGGCACTCGCGGATGCCGCGCACCAGGTGTGCCCGTATTCGAACGCGACCCGCGGCAACATCGACGTCACGATCACGGTCTCCGACGACTGACCCGAAAGGCACTCACATCATGCGCGCACTCATCCATCCCACGTTCGGCGCCCCCGAAGACGTCCTGACCGTCGAGGACCGCCCGGTCCCCGAGCCCGGTCCCGGACAGGTGCGCCTGCGCATCGTCCTCTCCCCCATCCACAACCACGACCTGTGGACGGTGCGCGGCACCTACGGCTTCAAGCCTGAGCTGCCCGCGGCGTCCGGCACCGAGGCGCTCGGCGTCGTCGATGCTCTCGGCGACGGTGTCGACACGCTCGCCGTCGGTCAGCGCGTCGCCACGGGAGGAACCTTCGGCGCCTGGGCGGAGTACATCGTCGCGAACGCCGCCGGGCTCATCCCGGTGCCCGACTCCCTGCCCGACGAGAGCGCCGCGCAGCTCGTCTCGATGCCCTTCAGCACCATGACGCTGCTGCAGTTCCTCGACGTGGAGGAAGGCGACTGGATCGTGCAGAACGCCGCCAACGGCGCGGTCGGACGGATGCTGGCGCAGCTCGGTGCCGCGCGAGGGATCAACGTGCTGGGCCTCGTCCGCCGCTCCGCCGGCGTCGAAGAACTCCGGGCACAGGGCATCGAGAACGTCATCGCCACCGACCAGGACGACTGGCGGGAGCAAGCCGAGGCACTCACCGGCGGAGCAGCCATCGTCGCCGGAGTCGATTCCGTCGGCGGTGCCGCTGCCGGCCAGGTGCTGTCCCTCATCGCCGAAGGGGGCACGCTGGTCGCCTTCGGCGCGATGGACTCCCCCACGATGGAGATCGCCTCCTCCGACGTGATCTTCAAGCAGGCCACGGTGAAGGGCTTCTGGGGCAGCAAGGTGATCCCCGCCCTCGATCCCGCTGAGCGGAGCGCCCTGTTCGGCGAGCTGTTCCAGCGCGTCGGTGACGGCACGCTCACGCTGCCGGTCTCCGGAGTCTTCGACGCCGCCGACATCGCCGACGCCGTGCGCGCGAGCGGAACCCCCGGTCGCGTGGGCAAGGTGCTGCTGCGCTTCTGAGGGCGCCTCACGCCGGGATCGGGGTTCCGTCCCCGGTCTCGGCGTCTCCGATCGCGGCATCCCCGATCTCCGCAGCCCCGATCTCCGCGAGCGCGGCGAGCGGTATCCGGACCCACGTCGGCCGGTTGCGCTTCTCATAGACGGCCTCGTACACGGCCTTGTCGGCAACGTACGCATCGAGCAGCCGACGGTGGGCCTGGTCGAGAAGAGGCGCGCCGATCGCTTCCGAGTACGCCTCGAGGAAGTGCTCGCGTGCGCGACGCGACCATTCCTCGCCACGAATCGTGCGCAGTCGCTCCTCGTCCTCCGCCGCATCCCCGGCGAATGTCCGCGACAGCTGCACCACTCCGGGCGCGTAGTCGAACGACCGAAGCATCCCTGCCACATCCCGCCAGGGAGAATCGGGCAGTGACCGTTCGGCGAAGGGCCTGCCGGGCTCGCCCTCGAAGTCGACGATCCGCCAACCGTGCGACGTGCGCAGCGTCTGCCCGAGGTGGAGGTCGCCGTGCACGCGTTGCACGTCGATGCCGTCGAGCGCCGCGACCGCTTCGTACGCCGCGCGCACACGATCGGCATGCGCCGCCAGCTCGGGAACCACACCGAGCGCATGATCCAGTCGCTCGTTCATCGCACGGGCGAGATCCGCCGTCGCGTCCGGTCCCCGGCGCTCGGAGGGGAATCGGTCCCGCAGCATCTCGTGCACCTGGGCGAGCGCCTCGCCCAGTCTGGTCGCCTCGCCGGCGAAGTCCCCACCCGAGTCGGCGACGGCCTGCGCCGGATCGGCCAGCAGCGTGCGCACGCTTCCGGTGGCGAGTTCGAACCCGTCCGAGGCGGTGCGCAGGAACTCCTGGAGCATCGCCAGCTGCACGACCTCGCCGTCGACCTCGATCTCGACCCAGCCGTAGAGGGCGGCGATGCTCTCCGCCGCGCCGCGCGTCAACTCCTCGTGGATCTCGATGTCGGGGTTCACACCCGGACTCACCTTGCGGAAGATCTTCATGATCGCGGTGTCGTCGAAACGAACCGAGGAGTTCGACTGCTCGCCCGACAGCGGAGACGCCCGGAGAGCCGGATCGAGCGCTTCTCCCCCGGGTACGCGCCGGAAGACCAGAGCGCCGATGCGGACGTCGCCGTCGGCCTCCGCGTCGACGAACGCGCCCAGCCAAAGTGCCATGGCCTTCCGGTCGTGCACGGCGTCGAACACATACCGCTGGCCGCCCTCGTGCTCGACGGCGCCGACGAACGCATGCCCGATCTGCTCGACGTACTCTTCATAGCTCGCCAGAGGGACCTGATAGATCTCGCTCCCGCCCTCCGGGTCGGAATACTCGATCGTGAGGAGGAAGATCTCGACCGACGGCTCGGAGGCATCTGCGATGTCCGAGGCGGGTGCGGCGAGCGCGGCGATCGACCGCATCCGCGTGGCGCGGAAGGGCCGCCCCTTGCCGGCGAACCACCGCGTGCGGACGAGGTAGTCCTCGAGGACTGCGGGTTCGATGTGGATCACAGCATCCTCAACTCTCCGGGCTCCTCGGCCGGTTCCTGCAGCTGGAACCAGAAGAAGCCGTGACCGCCGAGCGTGAGCAGATAGGGCAGCTCGCCGATCCGCGGGAACGGTACTCCGCCGATGAGCTCCACCGGCACGAGACCTTCGAAACGTCGCAGGTCGAGCTCCACCGGCTGCGGGAACTGGGAGAGGTTGTTGACGCAGAGGATCACGTCGACCGAGCCGTCGTCGTTCGAGTGCTCACGCGTGTACGAGAGGACCGCGGGATTGGAGCCGCCGAGGTCGTTGAAGCTCCCGAGACCGAACGCGGGATGCTTGCGCCGGGCGTGGATCATCTCGCGGGTCCAGTGCAGCAGCGACGAGCGGTCCTCCTGCTGGGCCTCGACGTTCACCGCGAGATATCCGTAGACCGGGTCCTGCACGAGCGGACGGGTCAGCTTGCCCGGGTTCGCCTTGGAGAACCCGGCGTTGCGATCCGAGCTCCACTGCATGGGCGTGCGGACGCCGTCGCGGTCACCGAGCCAGATGTTGTCGCCCATGCCGATCTCGTCGCCGTAGTAGAGCACCGGCGACCCCGGCAGCGACAGCAGCAACGCCGTGAAGAGCTCGATCCGATCGATGTCGTTCTCGAGCAGCGGTGCCAGCCGGCGTCGGATGCCGATGTTCGCCTTCATGCGCGGGTCCTGCGCGTATTCGCTCCACATGTAGTCGCGATCCTCGTCGGTCACCATCTCGAGGGTGAGCTCGTCGTGGTTGCGGAGGAAGATCCCCCACTGGCATCCGGACGGGATCGGCGGGGTGTCGGCGAGGATCTCCGTGATCGGGTACCGCGACTCGCGGCGGACGGCCATGAAGATGCGCGGCATGACCGGGAAGTGGAAGCACATGTGGCACTCGTCGCCTCCGACCTCCGGGTCGCCGAAGTAGTCGACGACATCGGCCGGCCACTGGTTGGCCTCGGCGAGCAGCACGCGACCCGGGTACTCCCGGTCGACGATACGGCGCACCTTCTTGAGGAAGTCGTGCGTCTCCGGGAGGTTCTCGCCGTTCGTGCCGGGTCGCTCGTAGAGGTACGGCACCGCGTCGAGGCGGAAGCCGTCGAGTCCCATGTCGAGCCAGAAGCGCATGGCGTCGATCATCGCCTCGTGCACCTTCGGGTTGTCGAAGTTCAGGTCCGGCTGGTGAGCGAAGAAGCGATGCCAGAAGTATTGCTGGCGCACCGGATCCCACGTCCAGTTGCTGGGCTCCGTGTCGACGAAGATGATGCGCGCGTCCTCATAGAGCTCGTCGGTGTCGCTCCACACGTAGAAGTCGCCGTAGGGCCCGTCGGGGTCCTTCCGGCTCTCCTGGAACCAGACGTGCTCATCGCTGGTGTGGTTCATCACGAAGTCCACGATCACGCGGATGCCGCGCGCGTGGGCGGCATCGAGGAACTCCTGGAAGTCCGCGGTGGTGCCGAGGTCGGATTGGATGCCCGTGTAGTCGGCGACGTCGTATCCGCCGTCACGCAGTGGCGACGGGAAGAACGGAGGCAGCCACAGGCAGTCGATGCCCAGCCACTTCAGGTAGTCGAGCTTGTCGATGAGTCCACGGAAGTCGCCCGAGCCGTCTCCGTCGCCGTCCTGGAAGGAGCGGACGAGGACCTCGTAGAAGACGGCGGTCTTGAACCACTCGGGCTCCGGACTCCCCGGGGTGTCCGGGAACGGCTCCTGGGTGAGGATGGGGATGGACGCGGTCTGTGGGTGGGAGTCGGCAGCACTCGTCACAGGGACCTCCTGACGCGGAACATGTCTTCAGGTTGCCTGATCACCCGCCCCAGCGGAGGCCCCTTGCGGTGATGCTGCCGCACGGTGTACCGGCCTGCCGGCGATCCGCCGGTCGATGTCGGAGGCCCGCGGCAGAGTGTCGTCATGGAGATCACACTCGCTCAGCCCGCGGGCCTCGTCGTCAGCCCCGCATTCAGTCATGTCGCCGTGGTGCCTCCGGGGGCGACCACGATCTACGTCGGCGGCCAGAACGGCGTCGACTCATCCGGGGCGGTCGTCTCGGCGGATGCCGGCGAGCAGTCGGTCCGTGCCGTCGAGAACGCCCGGACAGCTCTGGAATCCGCCGGGGCCGGCCTCGACGACGTGATCAGCTGGACCGTGCTGATCCATCAGGATGCCGACCTCAGGGCGGCCTACGGAGCGGTCGCGTCGAAGCTCGCTCGAGACGGCGCCCCTCCCCTCGTCACAGCGGCGATCGTCCACGGGCTCGGCGTTCCCGGCGCGTTGATCGAGGTCAGCGCCGTCGCCGCCGTCATCCGCGACTGACGATCGCGACCGCCGGATCCGCGTCAGATGCGCCCGCGGACGGGCGTCCGCTCCACCGTGTCGCCTTCCTCCGGCATCGCCATCTCGGCGCGCACCCCGAGCAGGCGCACCTCACGCTCCGGATCGAGCGTCGCCGCGAGAGCGACCGCGGCCTCGATGACCTCGACGCGCTGCATCGACGGCACCGCGAGCTTGCGACCGAACGTCTTCGTCTCGAACGGCGCATATCGCACCTTCAGGTGCACGCGCACGACGGGTCGACCCTCGGCAGCACAATCGTCGAAGGCGTGCCCGGCGAGCTCGCGGACCGCGCCCTCGACCTCGACGGTGGTCGTGAGGTTCTGCTGATACGTGGTCTCCCGGCTGTGGCTGCGTGCGACCCACGGAGTGTCGTCGACGACTCGCGGGCCCCGTCCCGATCCGAGCCCGTGGTACCAGACGCCCATCTTCGGACCGAACTCCCCCACGAGCTCCTGTTCGTCCGCATCGGCGAGTTCTCGCACGGTCGCGATGCCGTGCTCCGCGAGGCGCTTCTGCACCTTGGGTCCGACGCCCCAGAGGTCGCGCGTCGGCTTTTTCCCCATGACCTCGAACCAGTTCTCCTCGGTGAGCCGGAACATTCCCCGCGGCTTCCCGAACTCGGTCGCGATCTTGGCGCGCACCTTGTTGTCGCCGATGCCGACCGAGCAGTGCAGCTGCGTCGCCGCCAGCACCGCGGCCTGCGCGTCGCGCGCTGTCTGCTCCGGATCGTCGGTCGTCACTCCGAGGAAGCACTCATCCCAGCCGACGATCTCCAGCGTCACGCCCGGCAGCGCCCTCAGGGCGGCCATCACCTCGGCCGACGCCGATTCGTAGGCCTCGTGATCGACGGGGAGGAAGATCGCGTCCTCCGGCGCCTTGCGCGCGGCGATCTTGAGCGGCATCCCGGATCCGATACCGAACGCCCTCGCCTCGTAAGACGCCGTCGACACGACCGCCCGCTCCGTCGGATCGCCGCGGCCTCCGACGATGACCGGACGCCCGGCGAGCTCGGGTCGGCGCAGCACCTCCACCGCGGCGATGAACTGATCCATGTCCACGTGCAGCACCCAGTCGGCCATGCAACGAGTGTGGCCGCTCGCGCAGCCGATGTCACGCCCGTCAGGCGATGGCGACGCCGATCGCGGTGGCGATGACAGCCAGCAGCGGCAGCGTCCCCTGCATCACCGCGGCGCGAGTCTTGGAACGATCCGACAGCACGAGCACGAGCGCGGCCGCCAGCATCATGCCGGTGCCGGCGAACACGAGCGTCAGACCCACGGTCGCCGCGCCCATGATCACCAGGCCGATGCCGAGAAGCGCGGTCAGCGCGAGGAACAGGTTGTAGAACCCCTGGTTGAAGGCGAGCTGCTTCATCGTGACCGCATCCGCCTCGCTGGCGACGCCGAAGATCTTCCTCGTCTCGGGCTCGGTCCACTTCAGCGACTCGAGCGCGAAGATGAAGACGTGGAAGGCCGCAGCAGCTGCGGCGAGGACGAGACCGACGATGAGCATGGGCTGATTCTCGCAGAAGAGTGAACTCAGACGAGGAAGATCGGCAGCAGCCCCGGATTGTGCGCGTGCACGAGCACGGCGAACACCACGGCGTCGAAGAGCAGATGCACGGTGACGACGTACGCGAGCGAGTGGGTGCGGAGGAAGATGAACCCCTGCAGCAGCGCGAACGGGATGGTGAGAAGGGGGCCCCATTCGCGGTAGCCGAGCTCCCAGAGGAACGAGACGAACACGATCGCCTGCAGCAGATTCGCGACGACGTCGGGGAAGTGACGACGGAGCAGCGCGAAGACCGTGCAGATGAAGAACAGCTCGTCCCAGATGCCGACCGCGCCGACGCCGACGAACAACCGGGCGATCAGTTCCGGCGTGTCCACGACGGGCCAGTTCTGGTAGACGCCGCTCGTGATGAAGTAGAACGGCAGGATCAGCCAGCCGAGCACCAGCACGGCGACGAGCCAACCCCACTGGAGCCGCCCCCACCGGCGGTGAGTGCGCCACGGGAAGCTGATCGCACGGTCCCGGTAGACGAATCGCGAGATCACGTACGGCACGGCGACCGCGCCGCCGAGCGCCAGCGTGAACCGCAGCATGGCCAGATTGTCGAGTTCGGCCGCCAGCGGGATGATGCTGACGATCAGCATGCCGATCGCGATCAGGGAGAGATCTCTGGTCAGAGAGGGAGGCCGATGGGTGCCGATCACCCGCGCTGTCTCGCGGCGCGCGCCCATGCTGACGACGGAGTCCGGTGCCATGCGACCGCGCTCGACAAGCCATGCGACGCCGACGCCGAGCGCCAACAGCGCCCATCCCAGCCACGGGATCTCCAGGACGAAGAACGCGGGAGCCGCGGCGCACACCAGGAGCGCGGGCGCGATGCCGGCGCGGAGCGAAGTGCCCTGCGCAGCCGAGGTCACGCGCGCGCCTTGCGGCGGTAGACGAGGTCCCGGATGTCGCGGCCCTTCGCGATGCCCTTGCGCTCGAACGCCGTCATCACGCGCCCGTCGAAGCGCTCTGCCCACTCCCCCTCGAACGCGCGCTCGAACAGCGGCTCGGCGTCGAGCACCTCGCGCATCTGGAGGGCGTAGTCCTCCCAGTCCGTGGCGAGCCGCAGCAGGCCGCCGTCACGCAGAGCGCGCGCCGCGGTGTCGCCGAAGCCCGCCCGCACCAGACGCCGCTTGGTGTGCTTCTTCTTGTGCCACGGGTCGGGGAAGAAGATCCACACCTCGCGCGCTGCGCCCTCCGGCAGGTACGACGACAGGACCTCCGGCGCGTTCGCCTCGACGACACGGAGGTTGCGGGCGCCCTCCCGGTCGGCGTCGAGCATCGTCCGCGCGAGGCCGGCGCGGAACACCTCGACGGCGAGGAAGTCGTCGTCCGGGCGGGCGGATGCCGCGGCGACGATCGCATGCCCCTGACCGGAGCCGATCTCGACGTAGAGGTCGGCGTCGCGGCCGTACTCCACCGCCGGATCCAGACGGCGCCTCCGGGTGCACCGAGGTCCACGCGACGTCTCGTGGCACGTCGAGGAGGTAGTGCGGGGCCAGGTCGATGAAGGCGCGGTCCTGCGCCTCGGACATCCGTCCACTCCGGCGCACGAAGGACACCGGTTCGTCGCGGAAGGTGCGGGGTTCGGGCATGTTTCCAGGGTAGTCGCCGGGGCTCACAGCTCCCGCGCTCAGTGGGCGGGCTCCGTCACGAAGTCGATGAGCTCCTCGACACGGCCGAGCAGCGCGGGCTCCAGGTCGCGGTAGGTCGTGACCTTGGAGAGGATGTGCTGCCAGGCGCGCCCGGTGTCCCCCTGCGTCTCGTACGGCCAGCCGAACGCCCGGCAGATTCCGGTCTTCCAGTCGGTGCCCCGCGGGATCTCCGGCCACTTCGCAATTCCCAAGGCCCGCGGCGTGACGCACTGCCAGACGTCGACGAACGGGTGTCCGACGATGCGGAGGTGGCGGCCGTGCGGACCGCGAGCGATGGCATCCGCGATCCGCGTCTCCTTGGATCCCGGCACGAGATGGTCGACGAGCACGCCGTAGCGGCGGGTCGCGCTGGGCGGCTCCGCGGCGAGAAGATCGTCCAGCAGATCGATGCCCTGCAAGAACTCGACGACGACGCCCTCCACGCGGAGGTCGGCGCCCCACACCTTCTCGACCAGCTCGGCATCGTGCTTGCCCTCGACGAGGATACGGCTGGGCAGTGCGACCCTGGCCCGCTGATCAGCCGCGACGAACGAGCCGGATGCCGTGCGCCGCGGCCCCTGCTCCTTCGCAGCCGGGGCGACCAGCCGAACAGGCGCCCCATCGATCAGGAAGCCGCCGCCGAGCGGGAAGAGGCGCTTGCGGCCGAGGCGATCCTCGAGCTCGACGTTGCCGCCCTGCACGCGGGTCACCGCGCCGCAGTAGCCGTCGTCCGCGACCTCCACCACGAGGTCGGTCTCGGCCGGTACCTGGGGCACCTTCTTCGCACCGCGCTCGCGCCAGCCCTTGGCCAGCACGTCCGCTCCGTACCTGTCATCCATGCCATCCAGCGTATGTGTCTCCGCTGACGGCGAACGGAGATCGGGTGCCGGATGCTGTCGCGTGTCGGCCTCTGTGCATAGACTCGACGCATGGGGCTCGGCTGCCGGTCGGAGGGAACAGCATGACGAAACGGTGGCTCACGCTCGCCGCGGTGACAGCAGCTGCCGTGGCCGGAGCGCTCTCCGCTTCCGCCGCCTCCGCGACAGATCCGCTCGACCTCGACACCGGGTACGTCACCGATGAGGCCGGGGTGCTGAGCAGCGGCCAGGAGGCCGACCTCGAAGCCCGACTGACCGAGCTGAGCGAGAACTCCAACGCCGATCTCTTCGTCGTCCTCGTCGATGACTTCAGCTCGCCGTCTGACAGCGCCGATTGGGCGGACGACGTCGCAGAGAACAACGGACTCGGCTCCGACCAGTATCTTCTCGCGATCGCCACCGAAGGGCGCACGTACTACATCTCCGCCGCCCCCGACGGTCCGCTGAGCGACAGCAAGCTCGACGACATAGAAGACAAGATGGTGCCGCTCGCCTCCCAGGAGGACTGGACGGGCGCGATCACCCTCGCAGCCGACGAGATCCAGGGCGACGGCGGGGCCGGAGCCCTGCGCACCGCGCTGATCGTCGGCGCGGTGATCGCCGCAGGACTCGTCATCTGGCTGATCGTCGCCCTCATCCGGCGCTCCCGACGGAACGCCGAGGTCCGCAGGCGCGGCGCCATGCCGGAGAAGGCCGACCCGAACGACCCGTTCTCCACCCTCACCGACGAGCAGGTCGAGACGCACGCCGGAGTCGCACTGGTCCAGGCCGACGACGCCATCACCTCCAGCAAGGAAGAGCTCGGATTCGCTGTCGCGCAGTTCGGCGAGGGCGCGACGGCGGAGTTCACCCAGGCCGTCGACGCGGCGAAGGCCAAGATGTCGGAGGCCTTCGACCTCAAGCAGAAGCTCGATGACGAGATCGAGGACACGATCCACGATCGCCGTGCCTGGCACATCCGCATCATCCAGCTCGCCGACGAGATCGACGATGTGCTCGATGACAACACCGAAGCGTTCGATGCTCTGCGCAAGCTCGAGCAGAACGCGCCGCAGGAGCTGGAGCGGGTGCGCGGAGAGCGGGCGGCGCTCGAGCCGGTCCTCGCCGCCGCCGGTCCCGCACTGGCCACTCTCTCGGGGGTGTACGACGCGACGGCGCTCAGCACGGTGGCGGACAACCCCGCGCAGGCCCAGGAGCGCGCCGCACTCGCGGATCGCTCGTTCGAGGCGGCCGCCCAGGCGATCGCGGCCGGTCGATCCGGAGAAGCGGCGTTCGCCATCCGCACCGCCGAGCAGGCCGTCGGTCAGGCGGCACAGCTCGCCCAGGCGATCACCTCGCTCAGCACCGAGCTGCAGGAGATGGAAGCCCAGGCGCAGGCGCTGATCGCGGAACTCCAGACCGACTTGGCCGCCGCACAGCAGCTCCCGGATGCCGACGGTTCCATCGCCGCCGCGGTCTCCGCCACCAACCAGCAGATCCAGATCGCCCAGACGAGTCTCGCCACTGCTCCGCGCAGTCCGCAGCGTGCTGTCGAGGCTCTGACCGCCGCCAACGCCCAGATCGACGCCGCGATCGCGCAGGGACGCGAGACCGTGGATCGAGCGCGGCGCGCCCGGCAGATGCTCGGACAGTCACTGGCGCAGGCGAGCTCGGAGATCCGCGCCACCCGCGAGTTCATCGAGACCCGTCGCGGCACCGTGGGCTCGACGGCCCGCACGAGGCTCGCCGCAGCCGAGACGAGCCTGACGCAGGCTCTCGCACTGCAGGCCACCGACACCAATGCGGCGCTGACCGAGGCGAACCGGGCGATCGAGCTCGTGCGGCAGGCGACGTACTCGGCGCAGTCCGACGTGCAGTCGTACAACAGCCAGAACAGCTACCAGGACGACAACTGGGGCGGTCTCTTCGGCGGTTCGAGCTCGCGATCGAGCGGGTCGGGAATCGGCGGCGACATCCTCGGCGGCATCATCGGCGGGCTTCTCTCCGGCGGCGGAGGCGGAGGGAGCTCCTCGCGCAGCAGCGGAGGCTACCGCAGCTCCGGCTTCGGCGGTGGTTCTCGCAGCAGCTCACGCAGCAGTTCGCGCAGCAGCTCTCGGAGCAGCAGCGGACGCAGCGGACGATCCGGAGGTAGACGCTTCTGAACCGCTCATCCACACAGACGCACAGCTCTCGACTTCGCCCCTCTGAAAGGAATCACGCATGACCAAGCAGTCCATCTTCGGACGTATCTCGACCCTTCTCCGAGCGAACATCAACTCGCTCCTGGACTCTGCGGAAGACCCGCAGAAGATGATCGACCAGCTCGTCCGCGACTACACCAACAGCATCGCCGACGCCGAGTCCGCCATCGCCGAGACCATCGGCAACCTGCGCCTCCTCGAGCGCGACCACGAGGAAGACGTGCAGGCGGCAACCGAGTGGGGCAACAAGGCACTCGCTGCCAGCCGCAAGGCCGACGAGATGCGCACGACCGGCAATGCGGCGGATGCCGACAAGTTCGACAACCTCGCCAAGATAGCCCTGCAGCGCCAGATCAGCGCCGAGCGCGAGGCGACCGGCGCCGAACCGCAGATCGCGTCGCAGACCGAGATCGTCGACAAGCTCAAGAGCGGCCTCAACGGCATGAAGGACAAGCTCGGCGAGCTGAAGAACAAGCGCAGCGAGCTTCTCGCCCGCGCCAAGGTCGCCGAGGCGCAGACCAAGGTGCAGGACGCGGTCGGATCGATCAACGTGCTCGACCCCACCAGCGAGCTGGGCCGGTTCGAAGACAAGGTCCGCCGCCAGGAGGCTCTCGCCCAGGGCAAGATGGAGCTCGCCGCGTCGAGCCTCGACGCCCAGTTCGAGAGCCTGGAAGACCTCGGTGAGCTGACCGAGGTCGAGGCCCGCCTCGCGGAGCTCAAGGCCGGCGGCACCGCGCCGCGTCAGGCCATCGAAGGCTCCTGACACCCTGCCGATGCCCCGGACCATCGCGTGTCCGGGGCATCGGCGATTTCTCCCCCGGAGGTGACCATGGTGCGATTCCTCGTCGTTCCACAGTGGCAGGGTTCGCCCGCCCCGCGCGCGATGCTTCTCGTCGACGGCGCGTCCGCCATCGCCGGCGACCTGCCGAGGGCAGCGACGACGGTGCTCGATGTGCCGGTCGAAGCGGGTGAATCCTTGGGCACCGGCGTCCGCCGCCTGAGTGCACTGCTGCGCACGCGCGAACTCCTCAGCGATCAGCTCGGAGCAGACACGGTCGTGATCGGCGGAGACTGCAGCGTGACCGTCGCCGCGCTCGCTGCGCTCCCCGGCGGCACCGACGACCTCGCGGTCGTCTGGTGCGACGCTCACGCCGACATGCACACGCCGGAGAGCTCGCCCTCCGGCGCGTTCTCCGGGATGGCGCTGCGGGCCGTGCTCGGTGAGGGCGAGGAGCAGCTCGTCCTCTCCCCCGGTATCCCGCGGGATCGCATCGTCGCGGTCGGGATGCGCGATCTCGACGATGCCGAGGTCGACCTCATCGATCCGCTCTCGCAGGTCTCCGTCGACGACCTCGAACGAACCGACGCTCTCGTCGAGGCGGTGCGCGCCACCGGAGCATCCCGTGTCTGGGTGCACATCGACGTCGATGTGCTCGATCCGTCGGACTTCGCCGGTGTGTCCTCCGCCGCGCCGTTCGGCGTCTCGCCAGCGAAGCTGAGCGCCGCCATCCGCCGGCTGCGCGATGAGATCCCGCTGGCCGGTGCGACCATCTCGGGCTTCGCGCCTCGTTCGCCCGCCGATGCCGTGGACGATCTCGGCGCTCTTCTGCGCCTGGTCGGAGCGGTCGCATGACGGCCGACTGGCGTCCCGCTGCCGACGAGGCGCTCGCCCGCGGTCGCCGCTTCGATCGCCGCATCCCCGCGTTCCTGTTGCGTTCACCGATCAGCATGGTCGGCTATTGGTGGGGCACCGCGGTCGGGTGGCTGTGGGGCTCCCTCTGGAGCACCGGGCCGGTGGAGCGGCGTGCCGGACTGTGGGTGTTCCAGGGCATGCCGCAGTGGACCTTCAACCGCGGCGGCGTGTGCGTGGGCGGCTGCTTCCTGACGGGCGATTCCCGTCCGACGGATGCCGTGCTCCGCCACGAGGCCGTGCACAAGCAGCAGTGGCTGCGCTACGGCATCCTGCTGCCGGTGCTGTATTTCTTCGCCGGACGCGATCCGCTGCACAACCGCTTCGAGATCGAGGCGGGCCTGGAGGACGGCAACTACGTGCGTCGCTCCCGCTGAGCCTCAGCGCGAGCGGAACCGTCTGTGACGGTCAGCGATCGGCGGGCAGCAGACCGAAGCGCTCGGGAGCGTGGATCTGCGCCGCGTCGATGTCGAGCGCGTTCGTCAGGTGGTCGACGATGTCGGCGGTGCCGAGGTAGCCCCCCAGGAGCGTGACGTGCGTCTCGATCTCCTCGTCGCACATCATCTCGTCGGCCCACGCGCACGTCGCGCGCGCCAGCGCCTGGCCGGGAGTGCACGAGCGGCCGGTTCCGGGGGTGCCGGAGCGCTGCCCGCGGGCCAGCCAGGTGACGGTCATGCGCCCGGGGGCATCGATGATGCCGATGTCGGAAGCGTCGGGCACCTCGATGAAGATGCGGCCCGAGGCGCACAGCGGCAGCGTGGCCAGGAAGATCTCGAGGTCGGCGAGCGAGTGCTCGTCAGCCGTCACCAGGTGGTGCGCACGTCGACGCGCAGCACGGCGCTCAGCGCGCGTTCCGCGGATCTCGAGGGAGGTGTTCATGGTGACTCCATGCTACACCAAGTGAAGGCTTGCCTAACCTTCCTCGACGAGTGCGGTCTTCAGCGCCGCGAGCTCCTCCTCGGTCATCCCCTGCGCGCGGAGGTATCCGGCCGCCGATCCCCAGCGCTCGTCGACCTGCTCCAGTAGACGTCGCATCACCGGTGCCGGCGACTGCGTCGCGAGGGCGACGGCATGGACGGCCTCCGGATGCTGCGCGCGCAGGTACGCCGCGATCCGCTGCGACCGCTGCGCCGGCAGCTGCGACTCCGTGAGCGCGTAGTCGGCGATCACCGCCTCCCGGTCGGCGCCGACCGCGGAAAGCGCGAGAGCGACGGTCACGCCGGTGCGGTCCTTGCCGACGCTGCAGTGCACCAGGGTCGGGGCACCCGCGGCGATGATCCGGATGGCCTCGACAAGCCGCTCCCCGCTCTCCTCGAGCAGGTGCAGGTAGAGGTCGTCGAGGCTCGTGTCGGCCTCGAAGAAGGACCGCACCGAGCCGAGGAACAGCGGAAGGTGCGTGGTGTCCGGGCCCTCGATCTCGGTGGGCTCGGCAGCGACCTCCTCACCGTCGCGCAGGTCGACGATGTGCTGCACGCTCGTGCGGAGCGCCGTGACGCCGGCGGTCGTGGCGCCGGAGAGCTGGCCCGAGCGCAGCAGCACCCCCGATCGGATGCGACCGCCCTCCGCGGGCATGCCGCCGACATCGCGGACGTTGTTGACGCCGTCGATGTCGAGGACCGTCATGCCGGAGCCTGAGCGGTGCGCGGCGACACCGGGTACCGACCGGCGATGACGATGCGGTTGAAGGCGTTGATCGACACGCATGCCCAGCTCAGGGCCGCGTACTCCTTCTCGGTGAACACGCTCCCGACCAGGTCGTACACCTCGTCGGAGACGCCGTCCTCGGAGATGAAGGTGAACGACTCGGCCAGTTCCAGCGCCGCGCGCTCGCGTTCGGTGAACACGCCGCTCTCGCGCCAGACGGGGATCTGCGTGATCGTGTCGGCGTCGATGCCGGCCTTGACCGCACGGTCGACGTGAATCCGCACGCAGTAGCTGCATCCGTTGAGCTGAGAGCAGTGGATCATCACGATCTCTTTGAGGCGATCGTCGATCCCGTTCGCGGTGCAGATGTCACCGATCGTCCGCGCGAAGGCGTCCAGAGCCTGATAGGCGGTCGGCTCGGTCTTGGACAGGTGCACACGCGTCTCGCTCATGACTCCATGATATTCGGCGGTGCGCTGAAGAGTCCGTGATCCTCGATGACAACCTGAGATGCGCATTGCGAATCACACTCTCCTCGCACTAAGCAATTAGTGAAGCATTGGCGCCTTAATGCTTCCCCTTCTGGTCCCGCATTTCCCGCAACCCGCACGCCGGGAGCAGAATATGGGGGTGGCGATCGACAACTCCGAGTTCAGCTATCTTTCCGCGCAGTCCGACGCTCTGTCGGTGCCCCTCCCTCCGGTGGAGCGTCTCACTCTGGCTCTGCCCGACGGTCGCACCCTCAGCGCCCTGCGCTTCGGCACGGAAGCGCCGCGGGTCACTCTCCTGCACGGCGCCGGCCTGAACGCGCACACCTGGGACACCACGTCGCTCGCACTCCGTCAGCCCCTGCTGGCGATCGACCTCGCCGGGCATGGCGACTCGTCCTGGCGCGCAGACGCCGATTACACCCCGCAGACGCTCGCGCCCGATGTCGCAGCGGCCCTGGACGCGTGGACCTCGCAGCCGCAGGTGGTCGTCGGCCAGTCGCTCGGCGGACTGACGGGCGCGGCTCTGGCGGCGCTGCGCCCCGACCTGGTCGCGGAGCTCTTCGTGGTCGACATCACCCCGGGCATCGATGTCAGCGCGGGCCCCGCGGCGCTTCGCGCCTTCTACGAGGGTCCCACCGACTTCGCCACGCGTGACGAACTCGTCACCAAGGCCATGTCGCTCGGCTTCGGCGGCACCCGGCCCGAGACCGAACGCGGCGTGTTCCTCAACACCCGGGTGCGCGCGGATGGTCGCGTCGAATGGAAGCATCACTTCGCCCACCTCGCCGCGCAGGCCCTTGCGGCACACGACCCCGGATCCGCAGCCACGCCGTCAGCGATGCACGAGACGGGCTGGGATGACCTGGCAGCGGTTCGGGCACCCCTCACGCTGGTGCGGGCAGAGCGCGGCTTCGTCAGCGCGGAGGATGCCGCCGAGCTGCAGCGCCGCATCCCCGCCGCCCGCGTCGTGGTCCTCGATGCGACCCACAACGTGCAGGAGACCGCTCCCGCCGCCCTGGCAGAACTCGTCGCCTCACGCGTCGACGCCGCGGCATCCGTCCACACCGATATATGACGTTCCGTTCCGCATCGGTCCCACCACCCCTCACCCATCTCTAGGCTCGACACAACGGCACACAGCAACTGCCGCACCGAGAGGAATCACCCCATGCTCCGACGTACCCGACGTCTCGCACTGATCTCCGCACTCGCGGCCGCCGCGGTGGTCCTGAGCGCCTGCTCCGGCACCCCCGACCAGGCGCCGTCGACCTCCCCCGGCAAACCCGACCCTGACGCGACCCTGCACGTCGGCCTCGTGCTCGAGCCGAGCAACCTCGACATCCGGCACACCAGCGGCGCCGCGATCGAGCAGATCCTCATCGACAACATCTACGAGGGTCTCGTCACCCGCACGCAGGAGAACGAGATCGAAGGTCGGCTCGCCTCCGACTACGAGGTCTCCGAGGACGGACTCACCTATACGTTCACGCTCAACGACGGCATCCTGTTCCACGACGGCACGGCGCTGACGTCGGCCGACGTCGTCGCGTCCTACGAGACGGTCCGCACCGACGCCACGGTGCAGGGCAACGCGGAGTTCGCCGCGGTGGAATCCGTCACGGCACCCGATGCGACCACCGTCGAGATCACGCTCTCCGAGCCGAATCAGAACTTCCTCTTCGCGCTGACCGGTCCCGCGGGACTCGTCTTCAAGAAGGGCGACAAGACCGACCTGAAGACCGCCGAGAACGGGACCGGCCCGTTCACGCTGACGCGCTGGAACAAAGGCAGCACCATCACGTTCGCGCGCAACGACGACTACTGGGGCGAGAAAGCGGGCGTCGCCGAGGTCGAGTTCCAGTACATCCCCGACTTCACCGCCGGGGTGAACGCGGCCATCGCGGGCGACGTCGACGTTCTCACGGCCGTCGACCCGAACCTGGCGTCGCAGCTCGAGGGCGACTTCACGCTCACGAAGGGGCGCACGACAGACAAGGCGACGCTGGCCTTCAACAACAAGAAGGCTCCGCTCGACGATGTCCGCGTGCGTGAGGCACTGCGCCTGGCGATCGACCACGACGCGCTGATCGAGGCCGTCGGCGCCGGCACCACGCTCTACGGCCCGATCCCCGAGCTCGATCCCGGTTACGAGGACCTGTCCGATGTCGTTCCCTACGATCCCGAGAAGGCCAAGGAGCTGCTCGCCGAAGCCGGCCAGGAAGACCTCGAGCTCACCCTGACCATCCCGACGTTCTACGGCACGACGGTTCCGAAGGTGCTGATCTCCGACTTCGAGAAGGTCGGCGTGACGCTCGACGTCGACTCGGTCGAGTTCCCGGCCTGGCTGGAAGACGTGTACACGAACCACGACTACGACCTGAGCTTCGTGCTGCACGTCGAGCCGCGCGACTTCGGTAACTTCGCCAACCCGGACTACTACTTCGGCTACGACAACGCCGAGGTGCAGGATCTGTACTCCCAGGCGCAGGCCGAGGTCGATCCCGACAAGTCCGCGGAGCTGCTCGCGCAGGCCGCCCGCCTCGTGTCCGAGGATCACGCCGCCGACTGGCTGTACAACGGCGAGACCATCACCGCGGTGAGCCCGATCGTCTCCGGCTTCCCGGAGGACTCGATCAACTCGCGCATCAACCTCGCGGGCGTGACCGTCTCCGCGGAGAAGTAAGCAGCGGTCACCCCTACGTGGTCCGCTACGCGCTCGTCCGAGGAGCCCTGCTCATCGCAGGGCTCCTCGTGTCGAGCGTGCTCATCTTCCTCACCCTGCGCGTCTTCCCCGGCGACGTCGCGCAGCTCATCGCCGGCACGCAGGCCTCGCCGACGGAAGTCGAAGCTCTTCGCGAGTCCCTCGGCCTGAACCGCCCGCTCGTCGCGCAGTACACCGACTGGATCGGCGGGATCTTTCGCGGCGACCTCGGCACCTCGTTGCTCTCCGGCGCCTCGGTCGGCGAGGAGCTGTTCCTGAAGGCGCAGGTCACGGTGCCGCTCGGAATCATGTCGCTGCTGATCGCGATCCTCATCGCAGTGCCGTTCGGCATCCTGGCGGCGATCCTCCGCGGTCGCCGTGGAGGCACCGCGCTCAGCGTCGGCGCGCAGACGCTCGCGGCCGTTCCGGTGGTGTGGGCGGGCATGATGCTCATCGTCGTGTTCTCGGTCTGGCTCGGGTGGCTGCCGCCGCAGGGGTTCCCGCGCACGGGGTGGTCCACGCCCGGACGGGCCATCGAGTCGCTGCTGCTCCCCGCGCTGACGATCGGGATCGTCGAGGGTGCGATGCTGATGCGCTTCGTGCGCAGCGCGACCCTGCAGGCGGCCGGCCAGGACTTCGTCCGCACCGCCGCCGCCAAAGGCCTGACCCGCACGCGGGCGCTGATCCAGCACGGCATCCCCGCCGTGGGACTCTCGATCATCACGGTCCTCGGCCTGCAGGTCGCGGGCATCATCGTCGGCTCGGTCGTGATCGAGCAGCTGTTCACCCTCCCCGGAATCGGACGGATGCTGGTGGCCGACGTCGGCACGCGCGATCTGATCAAGGTGCAGAGCGAGCTGCTGGTGCTGACCGGATTCGTGCTCGTGGTCGGCTTCGTCGTCGACCTGGTGCACCGCGCGATCGACCCTCGACAGCGGGAGGCCGCATGACTCCCCGCTGGCTCTCGCGGCTCTGGCAGACGGCGACCGGGCGCTTCGGTCTGATCGTCGTGGCGGTGATCGTGGTCACCGCGATCGTGGCGTCGTTCTGGACGCCGTTCAATCCCCAGTCGTCGAGCATCGGCGACCGGTGGCTGCCGCCGAGCTGGCCGCACCTGCTCGGGACTGACGACACGGGTCGCGACATCCTGAGCCTGCTCATGGCCGGGGCGCGGACGACCGTGTTCGTGAGCGTGGGGGCGGGACTCGTCGCGACGGTCCTCGGCATCGCCCTCGCCGCCCTCGGAGCGTTGACCGCCCGATGGGTGCGCGAGACGGTCGCGGTCTTCGTCGACATCCTCATCGCGTTCCCCGTGCTGCTGATCGCCATGATGATCTCTTCGGTGTGGGGCGGATCGCTCTGGGTCGTGATCTGGGCGGTCGGCATCGGATTCGGTGTGAACATCGCCCGCGTCACCCGGCCCGAGCTGCGCCGCGTGCAGCAGAGCGACTTCGTGCTCGCCGCCCGGGCATCCGGACTCACACCAGCGCAGAGCCTCGTGCGCCACCTGCTGCCGAACGTCGCTCCGGTCTTCATCGTGCAGCTGTCGTGGTCGATGGCCGTCGCCGTGCTTGCCGAGGCGGGGCTGTCGTATCTCGGCTTCGGCGCCTCGGTCGTGGAGCCCAGCTGGGGCATCCTGCTCGCCGATCTGCAGCGCTACATCGGCGTGCATCCGCTGTCGGTCATCTGGCCGGGGCTCACCATCACGATCACCGTGCTGGCGCTGAACCTGCTCGGCGATGGACTGCGCGAGGCGACCGATCCGACGCTGCGCCACCGCGCCGCGCAAGTCCACACCCCGGCGGTGATCGCATGACCCTGTCGGTGCAGGACCTCGTCGTCGAGATCGACGGGCGTCGCGTGGTCGACGGCATCTCCTTCGAAGTGCCCGACGGCGCGCGGCTCGGGCTTATCGGCGAATCCGGCTCCGGCAAGTCGCTCACCGCCCTCGCCGTGCTCGGGCTGCTGCCCGATGGCGCGACGGCGAGCGGCAGCATCCGTTGGAATGACACAGAGCTGATCGGGATGCCGGATCGTGAGCTCGCGAAACTCCGCGGCGACGACATCGGCATCGTCTTCCAGGAGCCTCGCACCGCGCTCAACCCGATCCGCACCGTCGGACGACAGATCGCGGAATCGATCCGCATCCACGAGGGTCTCGGCCGACGCGAGGCACGAGAGCGCGCGATCGCGGAGGCCGCGCGGGTTCGTCTGCCGGATCCGGAGTCGATCGTCGACCGGTATCCGCACCAGCTGTCCGGAGGGCAGCGTCAGCGCGTCGCGATCGCGATGGCACTCGCCTGCCGACCGAAGCTGCTGATCGCCGACGAGCCGACCACGGCCCTCGACGTGACGATCCAGGCCGAGATCCTCTCGCTGCTGCTCTCCCTGGTATCCGAGGAGGGGATGTCGCTGGTGTTCATCACGCACGACCTGGCGGTGCTCGCCCAGGTCGCGACAGAGGGCGTGGTGCTCGAGCACGGGCGGGTCGTCGAGGCGGCGCCTGTGACGACTCTCCTGACCGCGCCGTCCTCCCCCATCACGCAAGGGCTGTTGCGCGATGCCACGGCGACGCTGTGGCGGCCGGAAGGACGTGCGACGTGAGCCTCATCGAAGCACGGGGCCTCCGCCGCGACTTCTTCGTGCCGAAGCGCTCGACGTTCGAACGCACCCGCACGCAGACCGCGCTGGCCCCGACCGACCTCGACATCGTCGAGGGGTCGTCCGTCGGGATCATCGGCGAGTCCGGCTCGGGTAAGTCCACGCTCGTGCGGCTGCTGCTCGGACTCGACCGCCCGACGGCGGGCACCGTGAGCGTCGACGGACGTGCGGTGGATGCCGCGGCATCCGCGAAGTCCCTGCACTGGCTGCGGCGCGAGACCGGGCTCGTGTTCCAGGATCCGTACGCATCGCTCGACCCGCGGATGACGGCCGGTCAGATCGTCGGCGAGCCGCTCTGGGCGCTCGAAATCGAGGGCGACCATCGGGCCAGGGTGCGCGAGGTGCTGGCACAGGTGGGGCTCGAGCCCGAGATGGCCGATCGGTATCCGCACGAGTTCTCGGGTGGGCAGCGTCAGCGGATCGCGCTCGCGCGGGCGATCGTGCACCGTCCGCGCATCCTGGTCGGCGACGAGCCGCTCTCGGCGCTCGATGTGACGGTCCGCGCGCAGATCCTCGAACTGCTGATCGAGTTGCGCCGTACGACGGAGCTCACGCTACTGCTCGTCTCGCACGACATCGGCGTCGTGCAGAACCTGTGCGACACGGTCGTGGTGATGAAGGACGGCCACATCGTCGAGCGCGGTTCGACCACCGATGTGCTCCTGCACCCGCAGCACGACTACACGAAGGCGCTGCTATCGGCGATCCCGGTCATCCCCGGCACTCCCGATCCTGGAGACGTGCCCGGGATCTGAGAGGCCCCGGTCGCTGAGCGAGCGCACTCACCCGGCTGTTGAGCGAGCGAAGCGAGACGAAACACGCGCGCCCCCTCAGCTCTTGGCCCCGAACCAACTCCCCCGCCGGCGTCCGGTCGGCTTGAGCACCCTCCGCATGTAGACGGTGCCGAGGTCGCGACCGAACTTGTGGCCCACGCGTCCCATGCGTCCCGCTTCGACGAAGCCGAGCTTGGCGTGGAGTCGGATCGACGCTTCCGCGCCGCTGTCGCTGATCACGGCGACCATTTCGCGGAGTCCGATCTGCTCGCACGCGTCGATGAGCGCCTGCAGGAGGGCGGCCCCGAGCCCTTTGCCACCCGCGCCGGGTCCGAGGTAGATCGAGTCCTCTGCCGTATAGCGGTAGGCGTTCTTGCCCGCCCACGGCTGTGCGAGCGCATACCCGATCACGACGCCCGCTGGCGAGACGGCGACGAGGAACGGCAGCTTCAGCCGATCGAGCAGCGCGAACTTCTCGCGCCAGTACGGAATGCTGCTGCGCCGCTCGTCGAGCGTCACCGCCGAGTTGCTCACGAAGTGGTTGTAGATCTCCCGCACATACGGCAGGTCAGCGGGACGCGCGGGACGGATCGAATACGCGAAGACCTCGGGCGGCGCCTCGGGACGCAGATGACGCGGCAGAACACGGCGACGGTCCCCCGGCTCGAACTGCATGCATTCAGCTTAGGAGGGAGCGGCTTCGCCCTCCACCCTCCAGTCCACCGGCTCCGCCCCGAGTTCCTCGAGAAGAGCGTTGGCCCGCGAGAACGGCTTCGACCCGAAGAACCCTCGGCTCGCCGACAGCGGAGACGGATGCGCGGATGCGATCACCGGCGTCTCTCCGAGGAGCGGCTGCAGGTTCGCAGCATCCTTCCCCCAGAGGATCGCGACGAGCGGCTGATCACGGGCGACGAGTGTACGGATCGCGAGCTCGGTGACCTTCTCCCAGCCCCATCCGCGATGGGATGCCGCGGCGCCGGGCTGCACGGTGAGCACCCTGTTCAGCAGTAGCACACCCTGGTCGCTCCATGCCGTGAGGTCGCCGTGCGGCGCGGGCGGAATGCCGAGGTCGCTCTCCCGCTCCTTGTAGATGTTCGAGAGGCTGCGCGGCAGCGGGCGCACATCGCAGTCGACGGCGAATGAGAGCCCGATCGGGTGGCCGGGCGTGGGATACGGGTCCTGGCCTGTGATCAGCACCCTGACGTCGGTGAGAGGGCGCTGGAATGCCCGCAGCACGTGGTCTCCGGCCGGCAGGTACCCGCGACCCGCAGCCTGCTCGGCACGGAGCCGGTCGCCCAGCTCGGTGATCACGTCCTGCACGGGGGCCAGCGCCTCCGCCCAGCCCCGATCGATCTGCCCGCCGTCAGCGAGCTCGGCGAGAGTGCGCGCCATCGTCAGTCGATGGACCGCACACGCAGCGGGCCACGAGCAAGCAGATGCTGGGCCGACTGCGCGACCGGCCGCATCGTGATCATGTCGAGGTTCACGTGCGCGGGCGACTCCAGCGCGTACGCGATGACATCGGCCACGTCTCCGGCGAGCAGCGGCGCCTCCACCCCGGAGTACACGGCCTCAGCCGCGACAGTGTCGCCGCCGAGCCGGTTGAGCGTGAACTCCTCGGTGTGCACCATGCCGGGCGCCAACTCCACCACGCGGATCGGCTCGCCGTTCAGCTCCTGACGGAGCACCTTCACGAGCATCGACTCGGCGGCCTTGGCGGCGTTGTATCCCGCTCCCCCGGCGTACGCTGTCTGCGCCGCCGTGGACGTGATGAAGATTGCGTCGGCGTGTCCATCGGATGCCGCCGATCGGCGCAGGAGCGGGAGCAGACCCGCGATGAGCCGCTGCGTCGCCAGGACGTTCGCATCGAACATCCACTGCCAGTCGTCGATCGACGCATCCTCGATGCGGTCGGTGCCGCGCGCGCCGCCGGCCACCTGCACGAGGGCGTGCACCGGACCGGACTTCTCCAACTCCGACACGAGCGCGTCGACCGCAGCGCCGTCGGTGAGATCGCAGGCGATGGCGGAAGCACCGGTCTCCTCGGCGAGCGCGGTCAGCCGATCCTCTCGCCGAGCGACGCCGACGACGTCCCATCCGCGTTCCCGAAGCGTGCGCACCGTCGCCGCGCCGATCCCGGAGCTCGCACCTGTCACCACTGCACGTCTGATCACCATGCCTCCACCGTACGATGTTCCCCCGGGATTTCGGGGCACGGCACTGTTACGTCACATTTCCCGACCGTTGTTGACAGCAACCGATATTCCGTACTCTCGCTGGAACGGCATCCGCCATCAAGCCTTCCTATCGTTCCAGGGGGAACACATGTCCGCACCCGAGTCCTGGCGTTTCGAGACCAAGCAGATCCACTCGGGTGCCGCGCCCGATCCGGTCACGAAGGCCCGTGCCACGCCGATCTACCAGACCACGTCGTACGTGTTCGACAGCGCGGATCACGCCGCCAACCTCTTCGCCCTCGCGGAGTTCGGCAACATCTACACCCGCATCCAGAACCCGACGCAGGACGTGCTCGAGCAGCGCCTCGCGGCCCTCGAAGGCGGCACCGGTGCACTGGTGCTCGCCAGCGGACAGGCAGCCTCGACCTTCGCCGTGCTGAACATCGCCGAGGCGGGCGACCACTTCGTCGCCTCCAGCTCGATCTACGGCGGCACCTACAACCTCTTCAAGTACACGCTCGCGAAGCTCGGCATCGAGGTCACGTTCGTCGAGAACCAGGACGACGCCGAGGAGTGGCGCCGCGCGGTCCGCCCGAACACCAAGCTCTTCTTCGCGGAGACGATCGGCAACCCGCAGATCAACGTCCTCGACATCCGTTCCGTCGCCGACGTCGCGCACGAGGCGGGGGTCCCCCTCATCGTCGACAACACGATCGCGACCCCGTACCTGATCCGTCCGTTCGAGCACGGCGCCGACATCGTCGTGCACTCGGTCACGAAGTTCCTCGGCGGCCACGGCACCACCATCGGCGGCGCCATCATCGACGGCGGCTCGTTCGAGTGGTCGAAGAACGTCGACAAGTTCCCGGGCCTGACGGTTCCGGACCCCTCGTACCACGGCGCCAGCTACACCGCCGCGGTCGGCGACCCGCTCGCCTACATCATCAAGGCCCGCGTGCAGCTGCTCCGCGACCTCGGCTCGGCCATCTCGCCGCAGAGCGCCTGGAACCTCATCCAGGGCATCGAGACGCTGTCGCTGCGCATCGAGCGCCACGTGCAGAACGCCCAGGAGATCGCCGAGTGGCTCGACAACCGCGATGACGTCGCGACCGTCAACTACTCGGGTCTGCCCTCCTCGCCGTGGTACGCCAAGGCGAACGAGTACGCGCCCAAGGGCGTCGGTGCGGTCCTCTCCTTCGAGCTGAAGGGCGGCGTCCAGGCCGGCCGCGAGTTCGTGAACAGCCTCTCGCTGTTCAGCCACCTGGCCAACATCGGCGACGTGCGGTCGCTCGTCATCCACCCGGCGTCGACCACGCATGCGCAGCTCACCCCCGAGCAGCAGCTCACCGCCGGTGTCACCCCGGGCCTCGTGCGCCTCTCGGTGGGCATCGAGAACGTCGAAGACCTCAAGGCAGACCTCGACGAGGCTCTCGCCGCGGCTCGCCGCGTCACGGAGGCCGCTCGCGCCTGATCCGTCAGCGGACAGCAGGGATGCCCTGGGCTTCGGCTCGGGGCATCTCTGCGTCCTGACCACTTCTCCCGCTGCAGACGGACGATACCCGGCCCGCGCACAGGCTGTGCGCCCCAGAATGGATCACCCCGCCCGAGGAGAACACCATCGACGTCATGCAGCACCGACCCCCTGCCCCGCGGCCTGCCGCCCGGCGGAGGCGCGCGCGTGCAGCCCGCGTTCTCGCGAGCGTCGGAGTTCTCCTGCTGATCGCCGTCGTCTGCTCGTGGGTGCCCGGCGTGGTCGGAACGGCCGCTGCCGCCGCCCTGCCGTGGAGCGGGCTGGCGCTCGCGATCGTGTGCGTGCTCGCGCTGTTCCTCGCCCGCCGCATCCTGCTGCTGCTACTCGTCCCCGTGCTGGTCTGGGGTCTCGCGATCGCGCCGTCCGCTCCCGGTCTCGGCGCGACACCGGCGGCCGGCGCGACGCCGGTCGAGATCGTCAGCCAGAACGTGCGCGCCCACTCGGGCGGCGCCGCGGCATCCGCCACCGAACTCGCCGCGACCGGCGCCGACATCATCGCACTCACCGAGCTCGACGGAGACAGCCTCACCGCTGCGCGGAATGCGCTGGCGGCGGACTACCCGCACTCGTACGCCGTCGGCACCGTGGGCGTCTGGAGCCGCTACCCGATCCCCGACGCGCAACCGCTCACCCTCGGCCTCGACTGGAAGCGCGCTCTGCGGGTGGTCGTGCGGACGCCGGATGCCGATGTCGCCGTCTACGTCCTGCACGCGGCATCCGTGCGCCCCGGTCATCAGCAGGATCGGGACACGATGCTGTCCGGCATCGCGGAGGCGGTCGCGGTCGACGAGGCAGGAGCGATCGTCGTCGTCGGCGACTTCAACGCGGCATCCGCGGACCCCGCACTCGGTGCGATCCGATCCGAACTCGATTGGGTGCGACCGACCGACGGCAGTCTCGGACTGACCTGGCCGGCGAGCCTGCCCCTCACCCGCATCGACCATGCCTTCACGCGAGGAATCGATGTGCTGAGCGCGACGACGGTCCGGGCCGGCAAGAGCGACCATCTCGCGACGGTGACGACGGTCAGCATCCGCTCCTCCGACTGACACGCCCGGCGAGAACGTAACCTTCGACCCGTGCTCCGCCCGCCAAGGGACAATGGACAGATGGACTGGCAGACGACCTCCGAGGACACGGTGCCGTCGGCACCCGTGACGGAGGCCGACGTCCGGCTGCTCCGTGCCCGCCCCCCGGCGACGGGAGCCTGGCGCGACGGGGACCCCGTCGGCGGCCGACGCTTCGCCGCGTTCGGAGCGTTCCAGACCGAGAGCGGCGAGGAGCTCCCCGGCATCCGCATCGCCTACGAGACCTGGGGTGAGCTGAACGCCGCCCGCGACAACGCCGTGCTGGTGCTGCATGCCCTCACCGGCGACAGCCACGTGCGCGGTGACGCCGGCGCCGGTCACGCGACCGCCGGCTGGTGGCAGGATGTCACCGGTCCCGGCGCCCCGCTCGACACTGACCGCTGGTTCGTGATCGCGCCCAACATGCTCGGCGGATGCCAGGGGTCGACGGGGCCGGCCAGCGTCGCGCCGAACGGATACGAGTGGGCCTCGCGGTTCCCGTACCTGACGATCCGCGACCAGGTCGCCGCCCAGGTGCGCCTCGCCGACGCCCTTGGGATCGACCGCTGGGCCGCCATCGTCGGCGGTTCGATGGGCGGCATGCACGCACTGGAGTGGGCGGTCGCGCACCCGAAGCGGGTCGAGCGCCTCGCCGTGCTCTCCTCTCCCCCGGTGACGACGGCCGACCAGATCGCGCTGAACACCGTGCAGCTGGAGGCCATCCGGATGGACCCGCGTTTCCAGGGCGGCGAGTACTACGACCTGGGCGACGGCGACGGGCCGCACCGCGGACTCGCGCTCGCCCGGCGGATGGCGCTGCTGAACTACCGCAGCCCGATCGAGCTCAACCAGCGGTTCCAGCGGTCCTGGCAGTCCGGGGTGTCACCGCTTGGCCACGGCGGGCGGTTCGCCGTGGAGTCGTACCTCGACTTCCACGGCAACAAGTTCACGCGCCGGTTCGACGCCAACAGCTACATCACCCTGGTCGAGGCGATGAACTCGCACGATGTGGGTCGCGACCGCGGAGGTGTCGAGGAGGCGCTGCGCGCGGTGACCGCGACGACGCTCGTGCTCGGTATCGACAGCGACCGGCTGTTCCCCGTCGACGGGCAGCAGCGCATCGCGCGCAGCATCCCGAATGTCCTCGGCGACGACGCGGTCGTGCTCACCAGCGACTTCGGGCACGACGGCTTCCTCATCGAGACCGAGGCCGTCGGCGCGCACCTGCGTCAGCTGCTCGACAGCTGACGCGTTTTCCCCCTTCGCGTCGAAGAGTGTGTGCTCAGGCGGGCTCGAAGATCCAGGGAAGAGTGCGCGCCTCTAGACGGCCCTGCGTCCAGGCGAACGCACGGCCCTCGTCGAGCACACGCGTCTGGAACAGCTGAGCCGCCCCGCCAGACGAGCGTGCGGACTCTGCGTCGGAGAAGACCGAGAGCTGGTGCAGCGTCATCCAGGTAGGCGGGAACAGGGTCCACTCACCGGCCGCGTGTCGCGCCAGCGCCTCGGAGGGGCGAACCCAGGCGATCTCCGCGACCTCGTCGGCGGACGCCACCGGCTCATCGCCGGGCGCCATCGCCAGGAAGAACCAGGTGCGGATGCGGGTGGGCGCCTCGATCGGCGGATGCCACTCGGAGAGCGGCACGATACCGTCGACAACCAGCCCGACCTCTTCGAACGTCTCGCGGATGCCGGCGCGACGCGCGTCCTCACTCTCCGCTTCGCCTTCCCGCCTGTCCCCGGGCTCCACCTTGCCGCCGGGGAAGACCCACGCCGACGCGAACGAGCCGCGATCCGGGCGCCTCATGAGCAAGATCTCGAACCCGGGGTCCGCAGCACGCAACAGCACCACGGTGCCGGCGACCGGCAGAGAAGTGTCGGGGTTATCCACCCCGACACTCTACGACTTGGCGAGGAGCGCGGCCTCGGTGCGGTGCCGTTCGCTGCGGAACGACAGCAGCGCGATCAGCAGGCCGATGACCGCCAGCGCCGCTCCGGTCCACGCGGGAGCGGTGAATCCCCAGCCGACCGCGATCACGATGCCTCCGAGGAAGGCGCCGAGGCTGTTGCCGATGTTCAGCGCAGAGTGGTTCAACGCCGCCGCGATCGACTGATTGTCGCCGGCGACATCCATCAGTCGGGTCTGAATGGTCGGGCTGAGGACCGCCGAGACGAAGCCGACGACGAGCACCAACAGTCCGAGGGTGACGATCCAGAACGCCAGCAGTGCGAGCAGCGCCAAGACACCGGCCAACGTCACGAGCCCGACCAGCAGCGTGCGTCGGAGATCGATGTCGGCGAGATGACCGCCGACGAGGTTACCCACCGTCATGCCGATGCCCATCAGCACGAGGACGATCGGCACCACCCACTCCGGTGAACCGGCGACCTCGGTGACGAGAGGGGCGATGTAGCTGTACACCGCGAAGAAGCCGCCGAATCCGATCGCACCGACGGCGAGTGCGAACCAGACCTGCCGGACGCGGAACACTCCGAGCTCCTGCCGCATCGTGCGACCGGGCGACCCCGGATGCTTCGGCACGAACAGCGCGATGCACAGAGTCGCGAGCGCGAAGACGAGCGCAACGACGGCGAAGGCCGCGCGCCAGCCGAACTGCTGACCCAGGAAGGTGCCCAACGGCACCCCGACCACGTTGGCGACCGTGAGCCCGGTGAGGATGAACGCCACGCCCTTGGCGCGATTGCCCGGACCCATGACATCGGCCGCGACGAGCGCGCCGATGCCGAAGTAGGCACCGTGCGGGAGCCCCGCGAGCAACCGCGAGGCTGCGACGAGCTCGAACGTGGGCAGCACCACCGTGAGGGCGTTGAACACCGTGAGGGCGAGTGCCAGCACGATCATCACGCGATGCCGTGGGTAGCGCGCGACGAACCCGGCGATGGTCGGCGCCCCGATCACGACGCCGAGCGCATACAGCGAGATCAGCCAGCCGGCCTGGCTCAGCGCGTCCGGCCGGCTCGAGTCCCACAGCGAGGGAAGCAGGTCGCCGGCGATATCGGGCAGCAGGCCCATGATGACGAATTCGGTCATGCCGATGCCGAAGCTGCCGATGGCGAGAGAGAGGAGCGCCCTCTTCGCCGCACCCCTCGATTCAGTCGAGGGATTCACCGGATCAGCTTAGCGGTCGCCGACGGGTGGCTGAGCCCGCCGGTCCACCGTCATGAAGACGTCCACCGCGTCCTGCTGATCGACGACGAACCCATGACGCTGGTACAACCGCCGGGCGGGACTGCCCTGCAGCACGTTGAGCCGGTAGAGCGCGGGCGCATCCAGGATCTGCTCCAGAACCTTCGTCCCCACACCGACCCCCTGATGGGAGGTCGCGATGTAGAAGTGCTCCAGCCAGTGCGCCTCGCCCTCGCGCCGGAGGGCGACGCATCCGACGTCCTCCCCGTTCACGACGATGATTCGGGTCGCTGCCGGATCGAACGCATCGCGGAACCTCTGCCGGACGCGGACATCGTCATACCGACCGAGTCTCTCGAGGTCTGGCCGGAGGACGACGGCCCGAAGCTCGGCGAGCCGATCGACGTCCTCAGAGATCGCGAGGCGAAGGCCTACCGTCGCGACAGACGGAGCATCACCCATCGGAGTCCTCGATGGCCGCCTCGAGCCGTTCGATCTTCGCGTCGAGCTCGCCGGAGTATCCCGGGCGGATGTCGGCCTTGAGCACGAGGGAGACGCGCGAACCGAACGGCATCACTGCCTCGGTGGCCCGCTTGACGACATCCATCACCGAGTCCCAGTCGGGACCCTCGATCTCGGTGAACATGCTCGTCGTGCGGTGCGGCAGTCCGGAGTCGCGGACGACCCGGACGGCCGCGGCGACGGCATCGTGCACGGAATCGTCGGTGCGCTCGGTCCCGTCGGCGGGGACGCCGCTCGGGGCGACGGAGAAGGCGATCAGCATGGGTTCACTCCTTGAGGTTCGAACGGTGGCTTGGTCAACGGCGGTTTGTCGAGCCGTGGCGGGTCACTGGCACGCGCACGAGCGCGCGGATCCCGACGACCAGCAGGACGATCATGAGCACGTTCCGCAGCGTGAGCACCAGCACCGGCAGCAGTTCGGCGCGCAGCAACGCGTCGTAGCCGAGCGGATACACGAGGCAGGTGAGCGCGCAGAGAGTCAGCACCATCGTGGCCGGAACCCGCGCCCTGAGTCCGTCGACGACGAGCCAGAGGATCACCGGTGCCAGCAGCCAGGTCTGGAACTGCGGAGACCCGACCTTGTTGGTGACGATGAGCGCGACCACGAGCGAGAGGGCCAGGGGCGGGAAGAGACGGGAGAAGGATGCTCCACGCCAGGACTTGATCGCGCCGAGCGCGACGACGATACCGACCACGACCACCATCAGTGGGGTCAGAAGCGCGGTGACGCCCTCCACTCCTGACGCGCTGATCTGGAAGGTCAGGATCTCGAAGCTGTACTCGATGCGGGCGGCGCCGGCCACGGCGAGCCAGAGGAACGGCGTCGCGGCGACCGCCTCGATCTGCAGCCCCCGGCCGGTCTGCTCGGTGAGGAAGCCGAGGATCTCGGTGTCCGCTCCGAGCAGGAACAGCACCACGACCACCCCGGCGGTGACGGCGGCTGCGGCGAGCAGCATCCGGATCCGGGTCCTGGCTGCGACGATCGCCGCCAGCACCAGGGCGCCGGGCCAGATCTTGATCCAGGCGCCGACCGTGAGCAGCGCGGCCGCGACGACCGGCCGCGACGCGAGCCAGAGGCCGCCGACGACGGCGATCGGAACCGTGATGGCGTCGATGCGGTAGATCGCGATCGGTCCGAGCAGCAGCAGCGCGGCGCACCAGAACCAGGCGGCGATGCGACGCGGCCGCGACGGGGCGCGCCCGACGAGCACGGCGAAGGCGAGGGCGTCCAGCACGGTGACCAGCACCGCCCAGGCGACGAGAAAGGCCCCGGAGACGCCGAGCAATGGGACCAAGGGCATCGCCAGCAACTTCGTGATCAGCATCGGCACGAGTGCGAGCTGCGGATACACCCAGGTCTCGGTCACCCCGACGATCGCGCCGCCGCTCAGCGCGGAGGACGCCCACGGTTCGTACACCAGTACGACGTCGCCCATCGGCTGGCTGGGATACACCCACCCCATCACGATGGTGAGGAGATGCGCGACGAGGAACGCCGCCCAGAGCGCGACGATCCTGCCGGTGAGTGCTCGGCTCACGCGAGGACGTCCGCGACCGCGAGCGGAAGTGCGTCGGCCACGTCCATCGCGACGATCGGATGCCCCGGCGCCCCCTCGAGCGCGCCTGCCGCGATGCGCCCCGCGTGCCCGTGCAGCCAGACTCCCGCGGCCGCCACCTCGACCAGCGGAGCGCCCGGATTCGCTGCGACCACCGCGCCGAGTGCGCCGGCCAGGACGTCACCGGTGCCCGCCGTCGACAGCCACCCGGTGCCTGCTTCGACGGCGATGACGGTGCCGTCCGGGTCGGCGATCAGTGTGCGCGCGCCCTTGAGCAGCACCGTGCCGCCGATCTTCGCGGCCACCTGCGCTGCTTCCTCGGCGCGCTCGTCCTCCGAGGAAGGGACGCGCAGGCGGTCCCTGAGCCGCGCGAACTCCCGTGCGTGCGGAGTCACGAGGAACGGTGCGCGGGTCCCCGGCGCGAGATCCAGAGCGCCCGCGTCGATGATCACGGGCGAGGCGCCCGACAGGATCTCACGCAGCGCCAGGGTCTCGGCGTCGGTGCGGTCCGTCGGGTCCGTACCCGAGCCGATCACCCAGGCATCGATCCGCGACGACCCGACATCGGCCCCCACCACGGTCTCGGGGCGGCGAGCCAGCACGGCATCGCCGACGCGATCCGCTCCGACGTAGCGCACGAAACCCGCGCCCGCCCGCCACGCGGCTTCGACTCCGAGGACGGCGGCACCGGGATAGGCCGGCGACCCGGTTCGCAGCGCGACCACGCCGCGGGCGTACTTGTCATCGTCCTTCGACGGCGCCCGGAAGAATGCCGCGGCATCGTCGCGTGACCACTCGCGCACCAAGACCATGACTCCACGTTAGTGCGACGGCCCGCGGTGCACCCGCGCCGGGGTAGCGTCGAACGGTGAGTCTTCTCTTCTCCTCTCTCAGCATCCGATCCGTCACCTTCCGCAATCGCCTGTGGGTCTCGCCCATGTGCATGTACAGCGCCGTCGACGGCGTCGTGCAGGAATGGCACCACGCGCACCTGGCCCAGTTCGCCTCCGGCGGCGCGGGACTGATCGTCGCGGAGGCGACGGCGGTCGTGCCCGAGGGACGGATCTCGCCGCGGGATGCCGGGCTGTGGAACGACGAGCAGCGCGACGCCTGGGCGCCGATCGTGCAGGCGATCCACGACCGCGGCACCGTCGCCGGCATCCAGCTCGCGCACGCCGGCCGCAAGGCATCCACCTGGTGGCCCTGGGCGGCAGGACGCGGATCGGTGCCCGCGGCCGACGGCGGATGGACCACGACCGCGCCGTCGGCGGTCGCTTTCGACGGGTTCGACGAGCCCATCGCCCTGGATACCGCGGGGATCGACCGCATCGTCGACGCCTTCGCCGCGTCGGCCCGGCGCGCGCTGGATGCCGGCTTCGACGTGCTGGAGCTGCACGGCGCGCACGGCTACCTCCTGCACCAGTTCCTCTCGCCGCTGTCGAACCTGCGCGACGACGAGTACGGCGGATCGCTGGAGAACCGGGCGCGCCTGCTGCTCCGGGTCGTCGACGCTGTCCGCGCCGAAGCCGGCGAGGACGTGCCCCTGTTCGTGCGCATCTCGGCGACCGATCACGCGGAGGGTGGCTTCACGGCCGAGGAGGCCACGACGGTCGGCGACTGGGCCGCCCAGCGCGGCGCCGACTTCATCGACGTCTCCAGCGGCGGACTCGTCGCGCATCAGCAGATCAGCGTCTTCCCCGGATACCAGGTGCCGCTCGCCGAGACCGTCCGGCAGGGCGGCCGCATCCCCGTGTCGGCCGTCGGCCTCATCACCGCAGCCGAACAGGCCGAGCAGGTGCTCGTCGACGGCGCGGCCGATGCGATCTTCGCCGGACGCGAGTGGCTGCGCGATCCGCACTTCGCGCTCCGCGCCGCGCACGAACTCGGAGCCGAGGTCGCCTGGCCGCCGCAGTACGACAGGGCTCGCTGGCGCTGACGCCCAGCCCCGCACGACGAAGGCCGCCGCTCCTGTCCGGAACGGCGGCCTTCTGTCGATCAGCGCCTCGTCGATCAGCGTCCGCGGATGCGACGGGTCGCGTCCTGCACCTCTCCGACCAGTTCCTCCAGGATGTCCTCGAGGAAGAGCACCGCGGTGGTGCGGCCCTCGATGTTGCGCACCTTCGCGAGGTGCCGACCCGCCCGGCGCATCAGCGCCAGAGCATCCTCGAGATCGGTGTCTTCCTGGACGGGAACCATGTGGTGGATGCGCTTCGACGGGATCGGCTGGACCATCTTCACGGCCGAGTCGGATCCTTCCGACGCGCGGAGGATGTCCTTCAGGTGGACGTACCCCACCGGCACAGCATCCGCATCGACGATCACGTAGCGCGAGAAGCCGTAGCGGGCCACGGCCTTCTCGATGTCGTCCGGCGTGGTCGTCTGCGGCAACGTGACGAGGTCGCTCAACGGCACGGCGACGTCGCGTGCCTTCTTGTCGGTGAACTCGACGGCCGCCGCGACCGTTCCCGCGGTGTCGGAGAGCACGCCCTCGCGACGCGACTGGTCCACGATCGTGGCGACTTCTTCGAGCGTGAACGTCGACGCGGCCTCGTTCTTCGGCTCCACCCGGAACAAGCGCAGCACGCCGTTCGCGGCGGCATTCAACACCCAGATCACCGGCATGAACACCTTCGACACCCAGACGAGCGGGGTGGCGAGGATGAGCACTGCGCGATCCGGCACCGAGAACGCGAGGTTCTTCGGCACCATCTCGCCGAACACCACGTGCAGGAACGAGACGATCAGCAGTGCGATCGTGAACGACACCGCGTCCACGACGCCGTCCGACCATCCGAACGCATGCAGCGGCGCCGCGAGCAGGTGATGGATGGCAGGCTCGGAGACGTTCAGGATGAGCAGCGAGCAGATCGTGATGCCGAGCTGCGAGGTCGCGAGCATGAGCGTCGCGTGCTCCATGGCGTACAGCGCGGTCTTGGCCGCACGGGAGCCCTGTTCCGCGCGCGGTTCGATCTGCGAGCGGCGTGCGGAGATCACCGCGAACTCGGCGCCGACGAAGAAGGCGTTGGCGACGAGCAGCACGACGAGCCAGGCGATTCCTCCCCAGTCGTTCATCGGGTGGCCTCCTCTCCTGGTTCGGACGGTCTCGGAACATAGCGGACGCGGTCGACGCGGCGGCCGTCCATCCGTACGACCTGCAGGATGCCGCTGTCGACCGACACCTCGTCGCCGACCGCGGGCACACGCTCGAGCACACTCATCACGTAGCCGCCGACGGTGTCGTACACGTCGCCCTCCGGTACCACGACACCCGCGCGGCGGCGCAGTTCATCCGGTCGGAGTTCGCCGGGGAAGGTGACGCCGTCGGTGCTGCGGATGATCCCTGCCCTCGTGCGGTCGTGCTCGTCGGAGACCTCGCCCACGAGCTCCTCGATGAGGTCCTCGAGCGTGACGAGGCCGGCCGTGCCGCCGTACTCGTCGACGACGACCGCCAGCTGGTAGCCGCGGGCGCGGAGTTCCGAGATCAGGCCGTCGACGTGCACGGTCTCCGGCACCCGGAGCGCGTCGGTCGCGAGAGCCCCGACCGGCACCTCCGCGCGACGCTCACGCGGCACGGAGATCGCGGCCTTGAGATGCACGACCCCCGAGATGTCGTCGAGGTCGTCGTCATAGACGGGAAAACGGCTGTGGCCGGTGCGGCGTGCCAGCTGGATGACGTCGTCGGCGGAGTCACCGGCGGCGAGCGCGTGCATGCTGGGCCGCGCCGTCATCACGTCGGCGGCGCTCAATCGTGAGAACGTCAGCGTGCGGTCGAGCAGGCTCGCCGTGTCCTCCTCGAGGAGTCCGGCATTCGCGGAGCGGCGGACCAGAGAGGAGAGCTCCTCGGCGCTGCGCGCACCCGAGAGCTCCTCCTTCGGCTCGATGCCCATGCCGCGCAGCACGCCGTTGGCGCTGCCGTTGAGTACCACGACCGCGGGCTTGAAGACGGTCGTGAACGCGACCTGGAACGGGATGACGAGCTTCGCGGTCTGCCGCGGAAGGGCGAGGGCGAAATTCTTCGGCACGAGCTCGCCGAGGATCATCGAGAGGACGGTGGCGACGAACATCGCGAGGATCGTGGCGAACGGTCCGATCACGGCCTCGGGAAGGTTCCACGCGTGGAAGGTCGGACGGAGGAGGTTCGACAGCGCCGGCTCCATCGTGTAACCGGTGAGCAGCGTGGTCAGCGTGATGCCGAGCTGCGCCGACGAGAGATGGGTCGACGTGTGCCGGAGAGCGCTGATCGTGAGCGAGAGGCGGGACTCGCCCTTCGCCTGCCGCGCCTCGAGATCGGCCCGGTCGAGGTTGACCAGTGCGAACTCGCTCGCGACGAAGAGGCCGGTGCCGACCGTGAGCAGGAGCCCCACGCCCAACATGATGTAGTCCATCAGCGGTTCCTCTCCGGTGAGAGAGGCGGACAGTGGGGCGATGTACTGCAACTGGGAGGGTCGTCCATTATGCCGACGATTCTACAGAACCGGACTGGGAGTGCGAGCCGGACTACCAGCTCACCGGGAGAGCCTTGCCCTCTTCGTATCCGGCCGCGGATTGCAGGCCGACGAGCGCGCGATCGTGGAACTCGGGCACGGACGATGCACCCGCGTAGGTGAAGGACGATCGCACCCCGGATGTGATCATGTCGAGCAGATCCTCGAGCCCGGGACGCAGCGGGTCGAGGTAGATCTTCGACGAGGAGATGCCCTCGGCGAAGAGCTCCTTCCGGGCTCGCTCGTACGCGTCCAGACGACCGAACCGGGCCTGCACCGCCTTGGTCGAAGCCATCCCCCAGGATTCCTTGAAGATGCGGCCCTCGGCGTCCCGCTGCAGCTCCCCCGGCGCCTCGATGGTGCCGGCGAACCAGGAGCCCACCATGACGGATGCCGCGCCTGCGGCGAGGGCGAGCGCCACGTCACGCGGATACCGCACGCCGCCGTCCGCCCAGACGTGGGCGCCGAGTTCCGCCGCCGCCTGCGCCGTCTCGAGGACGGCGGAGAACTGCGGGCGGCCGACGGCGGTCATCATGCGCGTCGTGCACATCGCGCCGGGCCCGACGCCGACCTTCAGGATCGTGGCGCCGGCCTCGACGAGATCGTGCACCCCGTCGGCGGTGACGATGTTGCCCGCCACGATCGGCAGGCCGAGGCCCAGCTCCGACACGGCGCGGAGCGCGCTCAGCATCCCCTCCTGGTGGCCGTGCGCGGTGTCGACCACGAGCACGTCGACTCCCGCGGCGGCGAGAGCCTTGGCCTTGGCCGCGACGTCTCCGTTGATGCCCACGGCGGCGGCCACGGCCAGGCGTCCGTCGGCGTCGAGCGCGGGCCGGTACAGCGTCGAGCGCAGGGCGGTGCGGGCGCTCAGCGTGCCGACCAGGTGCCCATGATGGATGACCGTCACCATCTCGACTCCGGCGTCGGTGATGACGTCGAAGGCGTGCCGCTCCGAACCGATGTCCTCGGCGTCGATCGACGGCACCCCGCTGTGCACGAGGTCGCCGAGCTGGGCATCGGGAAGGGCCGTCGCGAGCCTCGTGGCCGGAAGGATGCCGAGAACGTCGCCCACGTCGACAGGGGCCGCACCTCGCGCCACGACGATGCCGTGACCGGCGGTCGGGGGAAGCAGGCGCAGGGCATCGGCGACCGAGGCCTCCGGCGGAAGCACGATCGGGGTGTCCCACAGCACCGGCTGCGCCTTGACGTCGCGGATCGCGGCATCGAGGCCCTGCAGCGGAAGATCCTGCGGGAGCACGCCGAGGCCGCCGCGTCGTGCGAGCACCGCCGCGAGCCGCGGACCCGTGACCGAGTTCATGTTCGACGCGACCAACGGCAGCGTCGCCGGCGTACCGTCCTGCGGGGCGAGGTCGACCTGCAGCCGACTGGTGATCGCGGACCGCCGCGGCACCAGGAAGACATCCGAGTAGGTCAGATCGACGGTCGGCTGTGCACCTGAGAACTCCATGTGTCCACGGTACCCAGATCGCCGCGCGGACGGGCACGTCCTTCGACGACTCGCGTAACGAAACACGTTAGGCTGGAAGTCGAGAGTGTGCGGACCCGAACGCATCCTGCGGGGGCGTCTGCGCCAGAGTGCTTCAGTGATGAAAGAGGGCGATCGAGAGTGTCGAACCAGGTGACCGGCGTCGGGGGCGACGGGGGGTTCGGAGCCAATTCCTGGCTCGTCGAAGAGCTCTACGAGCAGTTCAAGGAGAACCGCGACTCGGTCGACAAGGAGTGGTGGCCGATCCTCGAGAAGTACCACTCCGACGTCTCCGGCACAGCCGCCCCCGCAGCATCCGCTCCCGCAGCCCCGACATCCGGTTCTACGGACACAGGGGCGCACCCCGTCACCGCGCCCATCCCGGTGATCGGCGCCCAGCCCGTCGCGCGCACCACGACCAAGCCGGCCGCAGCCGCTCCGATCCCCGCGCAGGCGCCGAAGCCGGCGGCGAAGGAAGCCGTCGACGCGGCCGAGGAAGACAAGATCACCCCGCTCCGCGGTCTGCCCAAGACCCTCGCGGCGAACATGGACGAGTCCCTGACCGTCCCGACCGCGACCAGTGTGCGCACGGTGCCCGCGAAGCTGATGATCGACAACCGCATCGTCATCAACAACCACATGGCCCGCACCCGCGGCGGCAAGATCAGCTTCACCCACCTCATCGGCTGGGCGCTCATCCGCACGCTCGACGAGTTCCGCAGCCAGAACGTGTTCTACGCGGAGATCGACGGCAAGCCGTCCGTCGTCGCCCCGGCGCACGTCAACCTCGGCATCGCGATCGACCTCCCGAAGCCCGACGGCACCCGCGCGCTCATGGTGCCCAGCATCAAGCGCGCCGACACCCTGAGCTTCACCGAGTACCTGTCCGCCTACGAAGACCTGGTCACCCGGGCGCGCAACAACAAGCTCACCGCGGCCGATTTCCAGGGCACGACCGTGTCGCTCACCAACCCGGGCGGTATCGGCACCGTGCACTCGGTTCCGCGTCTGATGAAGGGCCAGGGCTGCATCATCGGCGCCGGCGCCCTCGATTACCCGGCCGAGTTCCAGGGCGCCAGTGCGCGCACCCTCAACGAACTCGCCATCGGCAAGACGATCACGCTCACGAGCACCTACGACCACCGCGTCATCCAGGGAGCCGGCTCCGGCGAGTTCCTCAAGAAGGTGCACGAGCTGCTCATCGGGCAGCGCGGCTTCTATGACGACATCTTCGCGGCGCTGCGCATCCCGTACGCACCGATCCGTTGGAACCCCGACATCGCGGTCGACCTCGCCGAGCGCGTCGACAAGCAGTCGCGCGTGCAAGAGCTGATCAACTCGTTCCGCGTGCGCGGTCACCTCATGGCCGACATCGACCCGCTGGAGTACGTGCAGCGCTCGCACCCCGACCTCGAGATCGAGAGCCACGGCCTCACCTTCTGGGACCTCGACCGCGAGTTCGTCACCGGCGGCTTCGGCGGCCGGCGCGTCGCGAAGCTGCGCGACATCCTCGGCGTGCTGCGCGACTCGTACTGCCGCACGCTCGGCATCGAGTACATGCACATCCAGGATCCGGAGCAGCGTCGCTGGTTCCAGGAGAAGGTGGAGGTCAAGTACCAGAAGCCCGGGCACGACGAGCAGCTGCGAGTGCTCCGCAAGCTCAACGAGGCCGAGGCGTTCGAGACCTTCCTGCAGACGAAGTTCGTGGGACAGAAGAGGTTCTCCCTCGAGGGCGGCGAATCGCTCATCCCGCTGCTCGACGAGATCCTCCAGGGCGCGGCGACAGCCGGGCTCGAGGGCGCAGCGATCGGCATGGCCCACCGCGGACGGCTGAACGTGCTCACCAACATCGCGGGCAAGACCTACGGCCAGGTCTTCCGCGAGTTCGAGGGCACCCAGACTCCCGGCAACCAGCGCGGATCCGGTGATGTGAAGTACCACCTCGGCACCGAGGGCACTTTCGTCGCCGACGACAAGTCCGAGCTGCCCGTCTACCTGGCGGCCAACCCGTCGCATCTCGAGACCGTCGACGGCGTGCTCGAAGGCATCGTCCGCGCCAAGCAGGACCGCAAGCCGATCGGCACCTTCGCCTGGCTCCCGATCCTGGTGCACGGCGACGCAGCGTTCGCCGGTCAGGGCGTTGTCGTCGAGACCCTGCAGATGTCGCAGCTGCGCGGCTACCGCACGGGCGGCACGATCCACGTCGTCGTCAACAACCAGGTCGGCTTCACGACCTCCCCCAACGACGGACGCACATCGGTGTACTCCACAGATGTCGCGAAGACCATCCAGGCGCCGGTGTTCCACGTGAACGGCGACGACCCCGAGGGCGTCATCCACGTCGCGCAGCTGGCGTTCGAATACCGCGAGCGCTTCCACCGCGACGTGGTCATCGACCTCGTCTGCTACCGCCGTCGCGGTCACAACGAGGGCGACGACCCGTCGATGACGCAGCCGCTGATGACCGACCTGATCCAGGCGAAGCGCTCGGTCCGCAAGCTCTACACCGAGTCGCTCGTCGGTCGTGGCGACATCACCGAGCAGGAATACGACGAGGCCAAGGCCGACTTCCAGAACCGCCTGGAGATCGCGTTCGCCGAGACCCATGCGGCCGAGACCGGCACCACGCCGGTCGTGACCGAGCTCCCGCCCGAGGAGCAGGTCGGCGCGCCCGACATCACGGGCGTGCCGAACGAGGTCATCCAGCTCATCGGGGATGCCTTCGTGAACAAGCCGGAAGGCTTCTCGGTCCACCCGAAGATCCAGCAGCTGCTCGACAAGCGCCTCGACATGAGCCGCAACGGCGGCATCGACTGGGGCTTCGGCGAACTGCTCGCGTTCGGTTCACTCCTCGTCGAGGGCACTCCGGTGCGCTTCGCGGGGCAGGATGCCCGCCGCGGCACGTTCGTGCAGCGTCATGCGACCCTCCACGACCGTGCGAACGGCCAGGAGTGGCTGCCGCTGTCGAACCTCTCCGATGCGCAGGGCCGGTTCTTCATCTACGACTCGCTCCTCAGCGAGTACGCGGCGCTCGGCTTCGAGTACGGCTACTCGGTGGAGGCACCGGAGGCCCTGGTGCTCTGGGAGGCGCAGTTCGGCGACTTCGTCAACGGCGCGCAGTCCGTCATCGACGAGTACATCTCGGCGGCCGAGCAGAAGTGGGGACAGCAGTCCAGTGTCACTCTGCTCCTCCCCCACGGCTACGAGGGTCAGGGGCCGGACCACTCCTCCGCCCGCATCGAGCGCTTCCTGCAGCTGTGCGCGCAGGACAACATGATCGTCTCGCGTCCGTCCACGCCCGCGTCGTACTTCCACCTGCTGCGTCGACAGGCCTATGCGCGCCCGCGCAAGCCGCTCATCGTCTTCACGCCGAAGGCGATGCTGCGACTGCGCGGAGCGACCAGCCCTGTCGAGGCCTTCACGCAGGGCCGCTTCGAGCCGGTGATCGACGACGACCGCGGTCTCGACCGCAACGCCGTCACGCGCGTCCTCGTGCACTCCGGCAAGGTCCACTGGGATCTGCGCGCCGAGCTTGAGAAGAAGCCGAACCCGCAGGTCGCGCTCGTGCGCATGGAGCAGCTCTACCCGACACCGATCGATGAGCTGAAGGCGATCACCGACTCGTACCCGAACGCCGAACTCGTCTGGGTGCAGGAAGAGCCGGAGAACCAGGGGGCCTGGCCGTTCCTGGCGCTCGCGTTCGCCGACGTCCCCGGGGATCGCTCGTTCCGTCCCGTCGCGCGCACGGCCTCGGCGTCGCCGGCGACCGGCTCCTCGAAGGTGCACGCCGCCGAGCAGGCGACCCTGATCCGCGAGGCGATCACCACCAGCTGATCACGTCACGACGAAAGGGGCGCCCCGGCTTCGGCCGGGGCGCCCCTTCTCATCTCCGCGGTTCTCCGCGAAGAACCGCCGTCAGTACCAGATGTCGAGCGACGGCACGGGGAACGAGATCATCGCTCGGTCGAGTGCTTCCACGGCCGAGGCGTCGGCCGCGATCCGACCGGCGCCGTGCAGAGATGACGCCCGAACGCCGCCGGCATACAGGGACGACAGCGCCGAGACGTCGAGGGTGATGTCGGGACCGGCGCCCTCGGCCCGTTCGACCGTCGCCGTGCTGTCGCTCCCCGCACGGAGCCGCCAATCGCCGCGGGCGAATCCGAGCGGATCCTCGACACGGATGACGGCGTCGAGCGGCGCCGAGAATCGCCGGGCGGTGAGCGCGGCCGGCACGTCGAGGATGCGCAGCCAGCCGTGGTCGTGCACGACCTGGTTCACTCCGCGGGGATCGAGCACCAGCCACGGCAGCGGGTCGTCGACAGGGCGGAGGTCGGCCGTGACCTCGTCGACGAGGTCGTGCTGCAGGGCGAAGCGCCACAGCGCTGCGAGCGCGTCGGGCGTCTCCGCCACCAGGATTCCGACATCGAGGGCGAATCGGAAGGTCTCGCCCTTCTCTCGCAGTGTGTAGGCGAGAGCGCCCCGAAGGACGCCCTCCTCATCGAGGTAGCGGATGCCGCGCACCTTGTCGCGGTCGTGCACCGTGGCGGCGGCGCCGGAGATACCCTCCCACCGGCCCTGCCAGCCGGCGATCCGGCCGGGCACTCCGCGGCGCACGCGGTCGTGCACCATAGCGATGTCGGCGGCGAGCGTCTCGCGGTCGATGTACTCGATCCGTCCGAGCGGAGCGACACCGCCCCATCCTGCCTGCCGGGTGTCGACGGTGAAACGCGAGACAGGAATCGCCGAGCCGAAGCCGTAGCGCCCGTAGATCGTGGCTTCGGTGGCCGTGAGGCCGGCGATGGGGACGCCGGCGGATGCCGCGGCACGGAGCTCCCCCTCCAGCAGCGAGCGTGCGATGCCGCGGCGCCGGTGCGTGGCGGCGACCGTGACCATGCTGATCGCCCACATCCCGACCTCGGCGCCCCCGGGCACGGTCAGCGGCGTGACCCAGGCGTTCGTGGTCGCGACCGGGAGTGCCGAGACCGAGGCACCCGCCTCGTATACGGCGACGTTGCGCCGTTCGGCGAAGGTCTTGCGGGCCTGCGCGAGTGATTCCGCGTTCGGCTCGGCGCCGAGGAACCCCCGGTCGGCCGCCCGCTGAAATCCGGTCGCGCGCTCGTCATCGGAGAAGTCGACGACGCGGTATTCGAGACCCGCGGAGCTCAGTCGTTCGGTCGAAGTGGAGTCGGCGGGGACGGCGCGCGCATCGAGGGTGGTCATCGTTCCAAACTACCGACGACCTCCGACGGCGGCTCAGTGCTGGGCGGCCTGAACCTCGCGGAGACGGGCGAACACCTGATCGCGCAGCTCCTCCGGAGCCGTCTCCTTGCACGCGCGCGCGACGACCTCGGTCAGGGTCGTGGCGACGAGCGCCTCGTCCCGACAGGAGGGACAGTTCTCCAGATGCTCCCGGATCTCGGTGTGCTCGGTCTTGCACACCTCGTTGCGGAGGTACTCCTCCAGATCCTGGCGGGCTTTGTCGCAGCCGCAGTCGCTCATTTCTCGCTCCTCGGGTCAGCCGCGGCGATGCCCCGCTCAGCGGCGTAGTCGGCCAGCAGCTCCCGCAGCATGCGCCTGCCACGATGCAGGCGGCTCATCACGGTGCCGATGGGGGTCTTCATGATGTCGGCGATCTCCTGGTAGGCGAATCCCTCGACATCGGCGAAGTAGACGGCCAGCCGGAAGTCCTCCGGCAGGGCCTGCAGCGCGTCCTTGACGACGGATGCCGGCATGTGGTCGATCGCCTCGGCCTCCGCGGAGCGGCTGTGGCTCGCGGTGGTCGACTCGGCTCCGCCCAGCTGCCAATCCTCGAGCTCGTCGATCGTGCCCTGGAACGGCTCGCGCTGGCGCTTGCGATAGATGTTGATGTACGTGTTCGTGAGGATGCGGTACAGCCACGCCTTGAGATTGGTGCCCTGGGAGAAGGTCGCCCAGGATCCATAGGCCTTGACGAACGTCTCCTGCACGAGATCTGCGGCGTCGGCCGGATTGCGCGTCATGCGCATCGCGGCGGCGTAGAGCTGATCCATGAAGGGGAGCGCCTGCTCCTCGAATTCGCGCCGAGGGTCGCTGACTGTCTCTGCGGTTACGGTGTCATCCATCACCGGCCAGTCTAGGCCGCTGATGTCCAGCGTCCCTCGTTCCAGCGTGCCCAGCATGCAGTCTCCTCGTCGACGGACACCCACCCTTTCACGCGGCGAGCATCCTGTTCACTAAAGTGAGAACCGATGAGCGCCAACAGGTATTCCCCGTCCCGTGTCCAGGGCTCCTACACCGCGCCCTCCGTCGACACCCCGGTCCACGCCGAACTCACGATTCCCGGCTCGAAGTCGCTGACCAATCGCGAACTCATCATCGCGGCGATCGCCGATGGCCCGGGTCGCCTGATCGCACCGCTGCACTCCGACGATTCCGCCCGCATGGTCGACGCCCTCCGCGCGCTCGGCGTCGGCATCGAGGAGGTCGATGCCGGCCACGAGTTCGGCCCCGACCTCGTCGTCACTCCGGCGAAGCTCGAGGGAGGCCGCACCGTCGACTGCGGCCAGGCCGGCACCGTGATGCGATTCATCGCTCCGCTCGCGGGTCTCGCCGCGCACGACGTTCACCTCACCGCCCACGAGACCGCTCTGCATCGACCGATGGGCGGGCTCATCAGCGCCCTCCGCGACCTCGGAGTCGACATCGACGACGAGGGCACCTGGGCGCTTCCGTTCACGATCCGCGGTCACGGACGCATCCGCGGCGGCCGCGTCGAGATCGACGCCTCGGCATCCAGCCAGTTCGTCTCGGGTCTGCTGCTCGCCGCTCCGCGCTTCGACGTCGGCCTGCACCTGGTGCACACCGGCGAACACCTGCCGAGCCTGCCGCACATCGACATGACCATCGAAGCCCTGAGCCGGCGCGGCATCCGGATCGAGCGTCCCGCTGTGGGCGAATGGCTCGTCGAGGCCGGCGTCCCGCGGGCGAAGGAGATCGCGATCGAGCCGGATCTCTCCAACGCCGCGCCGTTCCTCGCCGCCGCACTCCTCACCGGCGGCTCGGTCTCCGTCACCGGCTGGCCGGCGCATTCGACGCAGCCCGGAGCCCTGCTCCCCGACATCCTGCAGGCCACCGGAGCGCACGTCAGCCGACATGGCGGCACCCTCACGGTGCGCGCCGGTTCCAGCATCCGCGGCCTCGATCTCGACCTCGCCGCGGCCAGCGAGCTGACCCCCACCCTCGTCGGACTCGCCGCGTTCGCCGAGTCCCCGACCACCATCCGGGGCATCGGCCACATCCGCCTGCATGAGACCGACCGCATCGCCGCACTCATCACGAACATCCGCGCCCTCGGCGGCGAGGCCGAAGAGCTGCCCGACGGCCTGCGCATCATCCCGCGTACGCTGCACGGCGGCGGCTGGGCCGCGCACCACGACCACCGGATGGCGACCACCGGCGCCCTGATCGGGCTGCGCATCCCCGGCGTCGAGATCGATGACATCGGCACCACCGCGAAGACCCTCCCGGAGTTCACGATGCTCTGGGAGCGGATGCTGCGGAGCTGAAATGAGCTGGCTCGACGACACCGACGACCTCGACGACGACTTCGAGGACTACGACGAGAGCAGCATCCGCACTCGACCGAACCCCAAGGCGAACCGTCCCCGCACCAAGCGTCGCCCCGCGCACGACGACGCACAGTTCGGACGGATCCTCGGGGTCGATCGCGGTCGATACACCGTGCTGCTCGACGAGGACACCGACGACGAGCACGTCATCAGCGCCGTGCGGGCGCGGGAACTGCGGCGCATGCCGATCGTCACCGGCGATCAGGCTCGCGTGGTCGGCGACACCTCAGGAGACGAGGGAACGCTCAGCCGCATCGTCGGGATCGCGGACCGCACCTCGCTCCTCCGGCGCAGCGCGGACGACACCGACCAGGTCGAGCGCGTCATCGTCGCCAACGCCGATCAGATGCTGGTCGTGGTGGCCGCTGCCGATCCCGAACCGCGCGCACGCCTCGTGGATCGCTATCTCGTCGCGGCGCTGGATGCCGGAATCCGTCCGCTCCTCGTCGTGACCAAGACCGACATCGCCGACCCGACCGAGTTCCTGGCGCACTTCGACGGTCTCGACCTGCGGGTGTTCACCAGCGCGCGCGACGAGATGCCGGTCGAGGAGATCGGCGCCGCTCTCGTCGGACACTCGACGGTCTTCGTCGGCCACTCCGGTGTCGGCAAGTCGACCCTGGTCAACGCCCTCGTCCCGACGGCCCTCCGTGCCACCGGACACGTGAACCAGGTCACCGGTCGAGGACGCCACACCTCGTCCTCCACGGTGTCTCTGCGCTATCAGGGAGCGGATGGCACCGGCTGGGTGATCGACACCCCCGGGGTGCGCTCGTTCGGCCTCGGCCACGTGGATCCGGCCAACATCCTCGCCGCCTTCACGGAGCTCGCTCTCATCGCCCAGGACTGCCCCCGCGGCTGCACACACCTGGCCGATGCGCCCGACTGCGCACTGATCGAAGCCGCCGAGCGCGGCGAGCTCAGCGAGACCGGGCGCGCCCGACTCGACTCGCTGCAGCGGCTGCTGCAGACGTTCGCCGACAAGGCCGAGCAGGCACCCGGCCGATAGGCTGGACGGGTGACTCAGCGCCTGGAACCCGGATCCGCAGCACCCGACTTCTCCCTGCTCGACCAGGACGGCTCGACCGTCCGCCTCAGCGACCTGCGGGGGCAGAAGGTGGTGCTCTACTTCTACCCGGCCGCGATGACTCCCGGATGCACGACACAGGCCTGCGACTTCCGCGACAGCATCTCCCCTCTCCAGGGGCTCGGCTACCGCGTTATCGGCGTCTCGCGGGACGAGCCTGCGAAGCTTGCCGCGTTCCGCGAGCGCGATGGGCTCACGTTCACGCTGCTCAGCGACCCGGACCACGCCGTGCACTCCGCGTACGGCGCCTGGGGCGAGAAGATGAACTACGGCAAGGTCATCGAGGGCGTCCTCCGCTCGACCTTCGTGCTCGACGAGGACGGAACCGTCACGCACGCCCTCTACAACGTCAAGGCCACCGGCCACGTGGCACGCATACGCAAGCTCCTCGGCGCCGACGCCTGAAACCCTTTCCGCTCGGCGGCCCTCACTCTGTGGTGGGGCTCACTCCGCGGCGGACTGCTCGTCGGCGCGCTGATCGCCTTCATGACGTGCGCTCGAGATCAGCAGTGCGAACCCGATCAGACCGGGGAGTCCCACGGCGAGCGTGAACGGCCACGAGATGGGCTGCACCGTGAGCGACGCGAGCGCCAGGGCGACCGCCAGCACCTGGCACACCACTCCTCCGGAGCGCGCCCACGAGCGACCCTTCCGTGCGCCCGATGCGAACGCGATGAGTGCGGCCGCGCCGATCACGGTGAGCACGATCAGGGCGAGCGCGGTGGGCACGGAGGACGCATCTCCCGAGACGGCGCCCGCGAGCTCGATCACCGCGAAGACGAGCAGCGCCGCACCCTCTGCGGCGAGGACTGCGGCGGCGGCGAGGGCGAGGCCGGGTGCGCGCACGATGGGTCTCCTGAGAATCGGATGAGAAGGCGGAAAACCCTTGATTTCGCGGGTTTCATGTAACAGAATAGACAGCGTCATGTGCTCCCACAGCGGCGTGGGGCGGGCTCATCGCTCGCATCACAATTCGCGGGCATCCGTCCGCATCTCACCAGGGTAACTGAACCCGAACAGTCACCCGAATCTGAGCAGTCGCGTCGCGACATCTCAGGAAATCCACACCGAGGAGCCCCCATGGACTGGCGCGACAAGGCCGCCTGTTTGACTGTCGACCCCGAACTGTTCTTCCCTGTCGGGAACACCGGTCCGGCCGTCGATCAGATCGAGAAGGCGAAGACGGTCTGCGCCACCTGCACCGTGACGGAGATCTGCCTGCAGTACGCCCTCGAGAGCAGCCAGGACTCCGGCGTCTGGGGCGGTCTGTCCGAAGACGAGCGCCGAGCGCTCAAGCGTCGCGCCGCACGCGCCCGCCGCGCTTCCTGATCTCCACGAAAGCGGTCTGAGCTTCGGCTCAGACCGCTTCGTCGTGTCCGGCCGAGGCCGGCGGCGGTCAGGGCAGCAACCACCGCAAGGGGATGTCGATGACCACCTCGGTGCCCTCGCCGTCGCTCCCGCGCCACTCGATGGTGCCGCCGAGCTCGCCCTGGATCAGGGTGCGGATGATCTGCGTTCCGAGGCCTTGGCCGATCCGCCCCTCCGGCAGTCCGAGCCCGGTGTCATGTACGGTCACGCGGAGATTGTCCTCGGTGCGAGTCGCGTCGATGGTGACGAGACCCTCGCGCCCCGCCAATCCGTGTTCGACGGCGTTCGTGACCACTTCGGTCAGCGCGAGCGCGAGCGGCGTCGCGTACTCGCTCGGAAGCACTCCGAAACGGCCGGTCGACTGGGTGCGCGCCCGAGTATTCGGCGCCGAGGCGACCTCGGCGACGAGCTTCAGCACGCGATGGAAGACTTCGTCGAAGTCGACTTTCTGGGTGAGACCCTGCGCCAGCGTGTCGTGCACGACCGCGATGGAATCGACACGTCGCATGGCCTGACTGAGCGCATCCCTGGCTTCGTCGGAGTGGGTGCGTCGCGCCTGGATGCGCAGCAGCGACGCCACCGTCTGGAGGTTGTTCTTCACCCGATGGTGGATCTCGCGGATCGTCGCATCCTTGGTGATGAGCTCCTGCTCCTGATGACGCAGCTCCGACACGTCGCGGCAGAGCACGATGGCGCCGATCCGGGTGCCGCGGTCCTTCAGCGGGATGGCTCGCAGCGACACCGTCACTCCGCGCGCTTCGATGTCGGTGCGCCAGGGCGCCCGGCCGGTGACGACCACGGGAAGCGACTCGTCGACCTGCCGGGACGGCGGGACCAGTCGAGCCGTCACCTCGGCGAGCGATTCGCCCTCGAGTTCGTCGTCGAATCCCATCCGGTTGAATGCCGACAGGGCGTTGGGGCTGGCGAAGGTGGTGATGCCGTCGACATCGAGGCGGATGAGGCCGTCCGATGCGCGCGGTGCACCGCGGCGCGGGGACGTCGGTGCGGCGAGGTCGGGGAAGCTGCCTTCCGCGATCATCCGGAACAGGTCGTTGGCACACTCGTCGAACGTGATCTGCTGACGGGACGGGGTACGGGCCTCTCCGAGGTTGGTGTGCCTCGTCACCACGCCGATGACCGAAGGAGGCGCATCCGGCCTGCGGCGGTCGTTGATGATCGGCACAGCGCGTACTCGCGTGGGAGTCTCCTCGAACCAGTCGGGGGACGAGGAATCGACGATCGCGGCCGACTCGAATGCCCCCTGCACCTGGGTGCGCCACTGCGGCCGCACCCGCTCCCCCACGATGTCGCGGTAGAACAGGGTCGCCGCCCCGCTGGGGCGTGCGTGCGCCACCGCGATGAACGAGCCGTCCTCGGTCTGGATCCAGATCACGATATCTGCGGAGGCGAGGTCCGCGAGAAGCTGGCCGTCGCCGGCGAGCCGGTGGAGCCATTCGACATCGCTGTCGGTCAGGCGACCTTGGGCGTGGGCGAGATCACTGAGCGTTGACACTCCTCCAGCCTAGGGTCACATCCCTCAGAGGATCGCCAGAGAACTCGCACGCCAGCGACGGTCCAGACCCTCGAGGCGGATGGCCACGGCGCGCGTGCGACCCGGCCCGGCGACGACCACCACGGCCTCGATGACGCCGTCGACCGGCTCGGTCACCCGGATCGAACGGAGGGCGAAAGTCGGGCGCGCAGGCGAGACCCCCCTCGCGCTGCGCGCCCTCGCCGACAGGTTCGCCCTGGCCACCAGGCTCCGGAACGCATCCTCGCTGAACCACCGGGCGAGCTGGTCGACTTCTCGGACCCCGGCCAGCACCTCGAGCACCCCCTGGGTGAGACTGCGCAGCAACGGCGCAGGATCGGGCAGCTCGACGGTGGAGGTCGGCTGCGGTGCGAAATACTCGTGAAGCGTCATCGTGGGCACTCTCGGTCGGGGAGAACTGCGAGTCAGTACAGCACGGCGGTCGGGGTCTCGACGCGGAGTCCCGGGATGAATGTGGATAACTCGTACGTCGCGCTCCGAGGTCGCCTACGCTCTGACGGATGCACTGGGATCGCCTGTTCGAAGACCTCGAAGGTCAGTTGGCCTCGGAATGGGAGGCGGAGCGCGCTGCTCTCGACGCCGAGTCCGAGCGGCTCCGCATCGCGAGACTGGATCTGCGCGGTCGACTGCGGATGCTGTGCGCCGCAGACGCCGAGGCGACGATCGAGCTGGCCGACGGGCGCCGGTTCCCGGTGCGGTTCCAGGGCTACGGGGCGGACTGGATCGCAGCGGCGTCGAGGAGTGCCTCGGGGGTCCACGCCACTCGATCGACCTTCCTGATCCCGCATCACGCGATCGGGGCGCTCGTGCTCGACCATGGCGTGCTCCTGGCCAGCCTCGAGGAGAGCGTCCTCGACGATCACGCGCTACGGGAGCGGATGACCTTCGGGTTCGTGCTGCGCGACCTCGCTCGACGGCGCGTCCCGGTGCACATCAGCACCCGGAGCGGCGGCGAGACCCATGGAACGATCGATCGAGCCGCGGCGGATCATCTCGACCTGGCCGTGCACGAGACCGGGGAAGCCCGCCGCGCCGGCGCGGTGCAGGGCTTCCGTATCGTCCCGTTCGCGTCGATCCTCGCGGTGCGGACCGTCGGCGATCAGGTCCCGTGAGCAGAGGACGTGCCCCACACCTCGGGGAAGCTCGCCGTCTGGGACTGCCGCCACAGCGCCATACGTCGCGCGTTCTCGGACTGCGCGGCGAGATAGTCGCTCAGGCTCGATTCCTCGACGCGCCAACGAGGCGGCGAGCCGAGCTGCGATCCTCGCAACAGCCCCTCATGGACGAGTTCGATGACTTCGTCGACGCCGATGCTCAACAGCTCTGCCACCTGAGCGGGTGCGAGAAATCGCGGAGCGGACGCGGGCGAGGCTGCCATGCCCTCATTCTCTCTCACCCGCGTCCGTACGCCTACGCCGATCGAGGCCTGTGGATAACTCGAGAGCCGCGTGGGTGATTTCTGTGACGATATCGCCATGGCTTCCCTCTCCCTTCGTCGCCGTGCCTTTTGGGGCGACATCCGCTTCCTGATCGGAATCCTCCTGGTGGCCCTCTCCATCACCGGTGTGTGGTTGATCGTGTCGGCGTCCGACGATGCCACGCCTGTTCTCCAGGCGAACCGGACCATCATGCAGGGCGAGGCGCTGAGGTCGAGCGATTTCCAGGTCGTCGAGATCGGACTGGGCGCGCTGACCGACCAGTACCTGGCGCCGCAGGACCTCCGAGCCGGCCAAGTCGCATCGCGCACGGTGCGCGAAGGAGAGATCGTGCCGACGTCCGTCGCGACCGATGCCGACGACAGCCGCAGCACCACGATCGTGGTCGAGAGCACCACCGGCATCCCCCAGGAGGTCGCGGCCGGGACCGTCGTGGAGGTGTGGCATGCGCCGCCGCTCGACGACGGTCGCGCGCGCGACACCCCGCGGATCCTGGTGGCCGACGTGATCGTCCGCAGCGTGCTCGAGCCGGAGGGGATGCTCGCCGACGCGGGTACCCAGGTGGAGCTCGTCGTCGATCGGGCTGACGTGGCCGACGTCCTCGCCGCGATCACCGGGGGCTCCTCCCTCTCGGTCGTGCCCGTGGCGGCCGGATCGTGACGTCGATCATCGTCGCCATCGAACAACCACGAGCAGGAGAGCTGGTCGCCGAGCTCGAGCTCGAGGGCATCGCAGCCGTCGCCCTCGACTCCCCGTCCGAGTGCGTTCCCCTGCTCCCGGGCGCCGAGGCGATCGTCCTGCCGGCGACGCGAGCAGTGCTGACCGCAGACCTGATCGCTGCGTGCGACCGCGCAGGAGTCCGCATCCTCGCCCTCGGCGGAACAGACAGCCGCCTCCTCGCCCGTCTCGGACTCGCCGCCGCGCTGCCGCGCGAGGCAGCCGGATGGGAGCTCGCTGCTGCCCTGGCGACCGAGCCGCGTTCCGCCCGCGAGCCACGACAGGCACACCCTCATCGCGTCACAGCCATCTGGGGGCCGCACGGCGCGCCCGGTCGGTCGACCGTCGCCGTCCAGCTCGCCGTCGAGCTGTGCCGTACGGGTCGCAGCACAGCGCTGGTCGACGCCGACACCGTCGCACCGTCCCTGGCTCTGCAGCTCGGCCTCAGCGACGATGCCCCGGGCATGGCTGCGGCGTGCCGGAGGGCGGAGCTGGGCGGACTCGACGCTGCCGAGCTGACCCGGCTGGCCGCAACCACCTCCAGCAGCGCGGGCGAGCTGGAGGTGCTGGCCGGGATCAATCGGCCGACGCGCTGGCCCGAGCTCTCCGCGCGTCGAGTGAGCGCCACCCTCCAAGCCTGTCGGGGCTGGGTCGAGGAGACGATCGTCGACGTCGCCGCGGCCCTCGACGCGGATGACGAGGTGTCGCACGACCTGGCCGGCCCCCGTCGCCATGCCGCGACCTCGGCGGCGCTCCGCGAGGCGGACACGATCATCGCCGTGGCATCCGCCGACCCGCTCGGCATCAGCCGATTCCTGCGCGATCATTCGGAGCTGCGCCGGCTGGTGTCCGCCACGCCCGTGACCGTCGTGGTGAATCAGACCCGTCCTGGACCGCTGGGAATCGATCCACGCGGTCAGGTGCGACGAACGCTCGAGACGTTCGCGGGCATCACCGACGTCACCTTCCTCCCGTTCGACCAGCGAGCAGCCGACGCGGCGCTGCTGCACGCGCGGCCCATGGCCGATGTGACGCCGCGCTCTCCGTTGGTCTCCGCGGTGCGACGCCTCGCCGAAGCGATGTCGCCCGCGGGAGTACGCGCTACTGGCGGTAGCTCGCGAGGAAGTTCCCCAGCCTTTCGACTGCTTCGCTCAGTACTCGCGGCTCGGGGAGCGTCACCAGGCGCAGGTGATCCGGAGCCGGCCAGTTGAAGCCGGTCCCCTGCACCAGGAGGATGTGCTCCGACACCAGGAGGTCGTAGACGAGCTTGGCATCGTCGCGGATCTCGTGGACGTTCGGATCGAGTCGAGGGAACGCGTACAGCGCCCCTTCGGGCTTGACGCACGACACGCCCGGAATGGCCTCCAGGCCCTCCCACGCGGCGTCTCTCTGCTCGTGCAGGCGGCCGGTCGGAGCGATCAGCGCCTCGATCGACTGAACGCCGGAGAGCGCGGCCTGAACCGCATGCTGAGCGGGGACGTTGGGACACAGGCGGGTGGAAGCGAGCAGGGTGATGCCTTCGATGAAGCCCTTCGCGTGCTCCTGAGGACCCGTGATCACCATCCACCCGGACCGGAAGCCCGCGACCCGGTAGGTCTTCGACAGACCGTTGAACGTCAGGCAGAGCAGGTCCGGGGCGACGGTCGCGGTCGGGATGTGCACGGCGCCGTCGAAGAGGATGCGGTCGTAGATCTCGTCCGACAGCAGGAGGAGCTCGTGCTCCCTGGCGATCTGCACCAGTCCTTCCAGGATCTCCCGCGAGTAGACGACGCCCGTCGGGTTGTTCGGATTGATGATGACGATGGCCTTGGTGCGGGGCGTGACCTTCGACCGGATGTCCTCGAGATCCGGCTGCCAACCGTCGTCCTCATCGCACAGGTAGTGCACCGGAGTGCCGCCGGCAAGACTCGTCATCGCCGTCCAGAGCGGATAGTCGGGCGCAGGGATGAGGACTTCGTCGCCCTCGTCGAGCAACGCCTGCATCGTCATGGTGATCAGCTCGGACACGCCGTTTCCGAGATACACATCATCGGGGTCGAACCGCGGAAAGCCCTCGATCTGCTCGTACCGGCTGACCACGGCACGACGGGCCGAGATGATCCCCTTGCTGTCGCTGTACCCGTGGGCCGTCGGGAGTGCGGCGAGCATGTCGTGCACGATCTGGTGCGGTGCATCGAAACCGAAGATCGCCGGATTGCCGGTGTTGAGCTTGAGCACCCGATGGCCCTCGGCCTCCAGGCGCGCCGCCTCGACGAGAGCGTTTCCGCGGATCTCGTACAGGACGTTCTTGAGCTTCGACGACTGGTCGAAGTTGCGCGATGGGGTCATCGGCCAAGCCTACAGCGACGACGAGAGGGCCAATCCGCACGGACTGGCCCTCTCGTCGGTGCACGCTACTTCTTCTTCTTGCCCTGCGCTCGACGCTGCTCGCGGTTGCCGGCGGCCGGAGCGGCGGCATCCGTCCTCTGTCCGAAGGCTCCGCGCGGAGCCTCCTGCTGCGGCTCATCCGTCGGCGCCTGGGCAGACGTGGCGGCCTGCCGCAGGCGATCGGTCGCCGCCTGCTGCACCTGACCGCGATCGTTCCGGACCTCGACCTCGCCCGCATCGTTGGCCGCGGAGTACTCGAGCCGCTGCTCGGAACCTCCCTCGGAGAGCCCCTTCGCCTCGACCTCGGTGACCTCGGAGTCGCCTGCCCTGCGGACCTCGACCTCGAGGTTGTAGAGGTAGCCGACCGACTCCTCCTTGATCTGGCCCATCATCGACTGGAACATCGAGTAGCCCTCGCGCTGGTACTCGATCAGCGGGTCGCGCTGCGCCATCGCGCGCAGCCCGATGCCGTCCTTGAGGTAGTCCATCTCGTACAGGTGGTCGCGCCAGCGACGGTCGAGCACCTGCAGCACCACGCGACGTTCGAGCTCGCGCGTCGCCGCCTCGCCGAGCGCCTCTTCACGCTTCTCGTAGGCGATCTTCGCGTCGGAGAGCAGCTCGCGGGTCAGGCCATCGGCGGTGATCCCGCCCTTGCGTCCTGCGGCCTCCGAGACGACCTCATCGATCGTGACGCCCACCGGGTAGAGCGTCTTCAGCTCGGTCCAGAGAGCATCGAAGTCCCAGCTCTCGTTGTGCCCCTCGCCGGTGTGATCGCGCACGACGCCGCTGATGGCATCCTCGATGAAGTGCTGCACGCGGCCGGCGATGTCGTCGCCCTGGAGGATGTGCCGGCGATCGGCGTAGATCGCCTCGCGCTGGCGGTTGAGGACGTCGTCGTACTTGAGCACGTTCTTGCGCATCTCGGCATTGCGCGACTCGACCTGCGACTGGGCGCTGCGGATCGCACGCGAGACGAGGCCCGACTCGATCGGGACATCGTCGGGGAAGTTGGTGCGCGACAGGATCGCCTCGGCCGCTCCCGACTGGAAGAGGCGCATCAGGTCGTCTGTGAGGCTCAGATAGAAGCGGCTCTCCCCCGGGTCGCCCTGACGGCCGGAGCGTCCGCGGAGCTGGTTGTCGATGCGGCGCGACTCGTGGCGCTCCGTTCCCAGCACGTAGAGTCCGCCGGCTTCGATGACCTTTCCGGACTCCTCGGCGACGACGTCCTTCATCGCCTGGTACGTCTCGTCCCAGGCGATCTCGTACTCCTCGGGCGTCTCGACGGGATCGAGACCCTTGCCCTTGAGATCCTGCACGGCGAGGAACTCGGCGTTTCCGCCGAGCATGATGTCGGTTCCACGCCCGGCCATGTTCGTGGCGACGGTGACGGCGCCCAGACGCCCGGCGCGGGCGACGATCTCGGCCTCACGCGCGTGGTTCTTGGCGTTGAGGACCTCGTGCTTGACGCCCTTCTTGGCGAGCAGCCGCGAGAGGTACTCGCTCTTCTCGACGCTCACCGTGCCGACCAGCACGGGCTGTCCGCTCGCGTGGCGCTCGGCGATGTCCTCCACGACCTGGGCGAACTTGGCGGTCTCGTTCTTGTAGACGAGGTCTGACTGGTCCTTGCGGACCATCGGACGATTGGTCGGGATCGGGATCACGCCGAGCTTGTAGGTCGACATGAACTCGGCGGCCTCGGTCTCGGCCGTACCGGTCATGCCGGCGAGCTTGTCGTAGAGACGGAAGTAGTTCTGCAGGGTCACCGTGGCGAGGGTCTGGTTCTCGGCCTTGACCGGAACACCCTCCTTGGCCTCGATGGCCTGGTGGATGCCCTCGTTGTAGCGGCGTCCGACGAGTATGCGGCCGGTGTGCTCGTCGACGATCATGACCTCGTCGTTCATGACGACGTAGTCGGTGTCCTTCTTGAACAGCGCGAGAGCCTTGATCGAGTTGTTCAGGAACGAGATCAGCGGCGTGTTAGCGGACTCGTACAGGTTGTCGATGCCGAGGTAGTCCTCGACCTTCTCGATACCGGGCTCGAGCACGCCGACAGTGCGCTTCTTCTCGTCGACCTCGTAGTCCTCTCCTGCCTCGAGAGTGCGGGCGATCTTGGCGAACTCGGCGAACCAGCGGTTGGCCTCGCCGGACGACGGGCCGGAGATGATCAGCGGCGTACGCGCCTCGTCGATGAGGATCGAGTCGACCTCGTCGACGATGGCGAAGAAGTGCTCGCGCTGGACCAGGTCCTCCTTGCGCCACGCCATGTTGTCGCGGAGGTAGTCGAAACCGAACTCGTTGTTCGTCCCATAGGTGATGTCTGCGGCGTACTGCTCCCGGCGCACGGCGGGGGTCTGCCCCGACACGATGATGCCGGTGGTCATGCCGAGCGCGCGGAACACGCGGCCCATGAGCTCCGCCTGGTAGCTGGCGAGGAAGTCGTTCACGGTGATGATGTGGACGCCCTTGCCGGCGATGGCATTGAGGTAGGCAGGGAAGGTGGCGACGAGCGTCTTGCCCTCACCGGTCTTCATCTCCGCGATGTTGCCCAGGTGGAGCGCCGCACCACCCATGATCTGCACGTCGTAGGCGCGCATGCCGAGCGTGCGCTTCGCAGCCTCGCGAACAGCGGCGAACGCCTCCGGCATCAGCTGGTCGAGGGTCTCGCCCTTCTCGTAGCGCTCCCGCAGCTCGGTCGTCTCGTTGCGCAGGTCGTCATCGGTGAGCTTGGAGATGTCCTCTTCCAGCGCCCCCACTGCCTTGACCACTTGGTTCAGGCGGCGGATGACCCGCCCCTCGCCAGCACGCAGCAGCTTCTCAAGAGGATTGGCCACGGATGTCATCTCCCTGTCAGTGGGTAAAGTGCCGGCCGCCAGGAAGGCGATCGCCAGGCATACTTTGCCATGTTACCGGGCTGTGACCTGCGCGTCGCCTGCATGGGCACCTCGCGCGTCGTGACGAGGAGATACCGAGTATGCATATACTGGGTATTGCATTCCAATCCATCCCGGGAGATCACCATGTCGGTACGCCAGAGCCTGCTCGCCATCCTCGACCAGGGGCCCTGCTACGGCTACCAGCTCCGACACGAATTCGACCGCCGCACCGGATCGACCTGGCCACTCAACGTGGGACAGATCTACAACACCCTGGAGCGGCTCGAACGCGACGGGCTCGTGCGACGCGGAGAGGTGGACGAGCAAGGGCACGTCTACTGGGAGATCACCCCCGCCGGCTCCGCCGATGTCGCGGAGTGGCTCTCCTCCCCCGTCGTGCGGACGCAGGCGACCAGAGATGAGCTCGCCATCAAGCTCGCCGTCGCCGCGACGCTTCCCGGCGTCGACGTGGCGGCCGTGATCCAGGCGCAGCGCACCGCATCCCTGCGGCAGCTGCAGGCACTCCAGCGCGCCAAGTACGCGGGCGGCGACGCGGACGGCCCGGAAGAGCTCGCGTGGGCGCTGGTGGTCGACTCGATGATCTTCGCGGCGGAGGCCGAGGTACGGTGGCTCGATCACACCGAGCAGCGGCTGGCGCTGCATCCCGAACATGCGATGGCATTGGAGCTCGCCACCGAGCGCCCCAAACGCGGCCGGCCCGCCAAGGTCGGCGCCCCGCTCGCGGATGCCGACCTCATCGACGGCGAGCCTTCGCTGTGACCGCCGAGACGGTCCTCCGCCTGGTCGGGGTCACCCAGCAGTATGGCCAAGGCGCGACTGCGGTCTCAGCGCTATCCGGGGTCGATCTGGAGGTGCGGCGAGGAGAGCTCGTCGCCGTGATGGGCGCGTCCGGCTCCGGCAAGTCGACACTGCTCGCGATCGCGGGCGGCCTCGCCAGGCCCACGACCGGGGAGGTCGTGATCGAGGACTCCTACCTCAGCGAGCAGACTCCGGCGGATCTCGCCCGGCTGCGACGACGCTCCGTGGGGTTCGTCTTCCAGGACTTCAACCTGATCCCGACGCTGACCGCCCTCGAGAACGTCACGCTTCCGCTGGAACTCGACGGATTCCGCGGCAGGGTCGCCCGGCGGGCGGGAAAGGACGCGCTGCAGTCCGTCGGTCTCGCCGAGAAGTTCGACTCCTACCCCGACGACCTGTCCGGCGGCCAACAGCAGCGCGTTGCGATCGCGCGTGCCGTGGTGGGCGGCCGGCGCCTCATCCTCGCCGATGAGCCCACCGGCGCCCTCGACTCCGTCACGGGAGAGCTCGTGCTCCGGATGCTGCGCGGACGGGTGGATGCCGGTGCGGCCGGCATCCTCGTCACCCACGAAGCGCGGCATGCCGCCTTCGCCGACCGCATCGTCTTCCTGAGGGACGGGCGCATCGTCGACGAGACCCGCCGGGACGACGCCGACACCCTGCTGGCGGGAGGCAGCCGATGACCACGACGCTCGAGACGCCGACTGTAGTGGACCCGGAGCATTCCGCTGCCCGTGAACCTCGTCCCGGGATGCGGTCCCGATGGCGTATCGCGTTCCGCCTGGCGCGACGTCAGCTGCAGCGCACGGCGCTCACGAGCACGCTCATCGGGGTCCTGATCATGCTGCCGATCGCCGCGCTGACGGCGTACGCGGTCGTCGGCGCCAGCACGATCAGCACTCCACAGGAGCGGGTGACGGCGGAACTGGGCGAGATGGACGCGTGGATCGCCGTCGGTGGTCTCCCGGGGAACGGCTTCTGGCAGTCGCCGACCGATCCGACGTGGACCGGGTATCCGGCCGACGCCTCCGGGTCGCCGGAGGGGACCCCCGTCGCGGATCCGACCGCACTCCTGTCGCCCGGTGCCCGCACGATCCGTGTAGTGGAGTCGGACGTGCGGGTGGAGACGCCCGGAGGGGTCACGGCGCTGCCGGCGTGGAGCGGCGAGGTCTGGGATCCTGCGTTCGACGGCCGCTACGAGGTGCAGGAAGGTCGGGCTCCGGCGAACAGCCGCGAAGTCATGATCAGCCCGGCGGGCCTGAACCGTCTCGACGTCGCGATCGGTGACGAGGTGGTCCTCAGCGACACGGACACCGCTTACACGGTCGTCGGGACTCTGACCGACGCCTCCCTGCCGGGCAACGTCGCGGCGCTCTTCCTTCCCGCCGACGCCGACATCGCCGGTGATGTTCGCTGGTACGTCTCCGGCGGGACCCTGAACTGGGCCGATGTACAGCAACTCAACGAGCAGGGCGTCGTCGCGTTCTCTCGCGACGTGATCCTGGATCCTCCCTCGGCCGGAGACCCGCTGCGGGGTTTCTTCCAACGCGGCCTGAGTGAGATATGGACCGTGATCATGGTGGTCGTGGCCGCCGGGCTGTTCGCCGCATACGTCGTGGTGATGCTCGCGGGGGCGGCCTTCGCCGTCGCTGCCCGTCGCCAGCAGCGCTCCCTCGCGATCGCGGCGAGTGTCGGCGCCACGGGGGCGGATCTGCGGCGGATCGTGCTGTTGCAGGGAACAGCTCTCGGGGTCGCGGGCGGCCTCGCCGGAGCAGGACTCGGAATCGGTGCGGCCGCGCTCATCACGACCCTGTTCTCCGACGGCTCCAGCACCCGATTCTGGGGTTTCCACGTGCCCTGGCTCATCCTCGCGGGGATCCTGCTTTTCTCGGTCCTGGTGGGCACGGCATCTGCGGCCATACCCGCACGCACCGTGGCGCGCACCGACACGCTGAGCGCTCTCCGCGGCGCGCGCCGTCCCCAGCATCCCCGCGCATCTCGACCGATCTGGGGATCGATCCTGCTGCTCGTCGGGGTCGCTCTCACGATCGGCTGCGCTTTCGCCGTGCTGGCCGTCAACGTGGCGGACTTCCCCGCGGAGTCCCCGCTGCGCGTGCTCCCGCCGTTCGGGATCGTCTTCGGTCCGATCCTCGTCCAGCTCGGAATCCTGCTGTCCGGCCGCTGGCTGCTGTGGATCACCTCGAAGGCCCTCTCGCGGCTCGGCATCGCCGCGCGGATCGCCTCGCGCGATGCGGCGGCGAACTCTTCGCGCACTGTGCCGGCGTTCGCCGCGATCGCCGCGACCGTCTTCATCGCGGTCTTCGCGATCGGGCAGACGTCGATGCAGAACGCATCGACCGCACGGGACTGGTTCTATCAAGCGCCGGTCGGCAGTCTCGCCGTCAGCGTCTACCAGGCCGGGTCGAGCGCTCTGGACGACACGGACGCGGCGGAGGGCGCGGAAGCCGGGGTCGCGCTCGCGGACGCGATCGGCGCCTCGGATACCGCCGTGATCGCGCAGCAACCCGAGTTCCGGTCATACCCCTCGTCCGGCGAGGTCCCCGAGGACGCGACGAAGGTCATCGCCGTGCTGCCGGAGCGGCACCTCCTCGACCCCGACGTCAACCCGTCGTTCACCGGACAAGACCCGTCGAACCCCGTTGCGGTCGTCGACGCCGACGATGTGCCCACCGCGCTCGGCGTCACGTTGACCCCAGCGCAACGAGACGCCTATCGCGAGGGAGCGGTCCTCGTCACCGATCCGCGGTACGTCACGGACGGCACCGTCGAACTCGGCGCGTGGACCGGCCGAGACGCGTACGACGGGACCATGCCCGACAACATCTGGAGGCCCTGGAACGACGGCCCGGAACGCACGGAGCCGCTCTGGGAGAAGAGGATCGACGCGATCTCGCTCGATGTTCCGCACCAACCGGTCGCCGTGGCGATCGCACCGGAGGCGGCGGCAGCACTCGGCATCCGTTCCCGCCCCTCCCTCGTGATCGCCTCCTTCGATGCCCCTCTGTCCCTCGCAGCCCGTGACGGAGCCCAGCAGCAGGCCGAGTCGCTCAGCAACGAGGACTGGGCCGTCGCCCCATACTTCGAGAGCGGCCCGCCCGACGACGCCTTCTGGATGATTCCGATCCTCACCGCAGTGGCCGTCCTCGTCCTCGGTGCGAGCGGTGTCGCGCTGAGCCTGGCGCGATTCGAACGACGCCCGGACGACGCCACCCTCTCCGCTGTCGGCGGCACGAAAGCGCTCCGCCGCCGCATCGGGTTCTGGCAGGGGCTGATCATCACCGGCTTCGGCACACTCGCGGGCGCGGTGGCCGGCGTTCTGCCGCCGATCGGATTCGCGATCCAGTCCCAGGACCGACTGTCCGTCGCGGACATCCCGTGGCCGGTGCTCGGTCTCCTGGCGGTCGCCCTTCCGCTCGCCATCGCGACCGTCAGCTGGGTGGTCCCGCCGAGGACAGCAGAGCTCACGCGACGCACCGCCATCGCCTGACGTGCTCTGAGCGAAAATCGTTCGCCCGGAGCGGATGCTCAGCCACCCTGAGCGCCGGGGAAACTAGGATCGGGTCATGGCTGGAATTTGGGGCAGACGCAAACGCGAACAGGAAGAACTCGCCGCACAGGACGCCGAGCTCGCACGGCGCGCGGAGCAGGCCCTGGTCAGCGCGGATGAGCGGATCCGGACCACCTCCGACGAGCTCTCGTTCGCTGAGGCCGAGCTCGGCGGATCGCTGACCTCCGATCTGCGCAAAGCCCTCGTCGCCGTCCGCACGCATCTGCGCGAGGCGTTCCAGCTGCACCAGCTGAACCACGACGAGATCCCCGACACGGCGGAAGAGCTGCGCACCCGGAACGCGCGCATTCTTCAGCTCTGTGACTGGGCACAGGACCTGCTGGATGAGAAGACCTCGGTGCTCGCCGAATCGATCGCCAAGGTCCGCCGCGCCCCCGAGGTCATCGCGAAGGTGCGAGCAGACGCCGAGGCTCTCAGCGCGCGCATCCCGCAGACGAACGAATCCGTCGCCCGCCTGTCGGCGCGGTACGCCGACTCGGCGATGCACCAGATCACGGCGAGCGCGGCGGAGGCGGAACAGCTCATCGCGTTCGCCACGCACAGCGCAGCCATCTCGGAGCGCCGCCGTGAAGCGAAGCAGAATGAAGAGGCGAACCTCGCATTGGAGACGGCGACCGAGGCGACGCGTCGCGCCTCCGCGCTGCTCGATGCCGTGGAGGACTTCGAGATCGAGGCACTGCGCGCCGAGTCCACTCTGGCCGAAGTCGTGGCCGATTCTCGCGGCGACCTGATCGCTGCCCGCACAGCTCCTCAGGTGCCCGCGGTGGCCGAGGCGGTCTCCGCCCTTCAAGCTGCCCTGAGCGCGTTGACTCCCGCGGGAACACCCAACGATCCCTTCGCCGAGCTGTCGCAGTTGCGCACCGCCAACTCTGCGCTCGACGAGGCGATCGCCAAGGCACAGCACCGTGCCCAGAATCCGCTTCCCAGCATCGCCCAGGTGCAGCACACGATCGACGACGCCGATCGTCAGCTCGGCGTGGCACGCGGACTCATCGCCGGCCACCGCGGCTGGATCGGCGCAGACGCGCGCACCCGCCTCGCCGAGGCCGAGCGACTGCGGGTGGACCTGTCGGATCTGCTCCCGGCGGAAGACACCCGCGAGGCCGCGCTCGTGGCCGCCCGGCGCGTCGCTCATCTCGCATCCGAGGCGCTGCAGCTCGCTCAGCGTGACATCGACTCCTCGCGGCCACAGGACCAGGGCTGGGGTGGCGGAGGCGGCGGAGGCTGGGGCGGTGGGTCGCGCGGCGGAGGCGGCGGCGACATCGCCTCCGGCATCCTCGGTGGACTCGTCATCGGCAGCCTTCTCGACGGCATCTTCGACTGACAGCACACGACAACGGCCCGCCCCTCTCGGGGCGGGCCGTTCTCATGTCAGCTGAGATGTCGGCTCAGGAGGCGAGGGCCTCCGCGGGCGGGGCCTGGGTGCTGAGCGCGATCACACCGTAGTCCCAGCCCTTGCGTCGATACACGACGCTGGGGTGGTCGGTGCGGACGTCGACGAACAGGAAGAAGTCGTGACCGACCAATTCCATCCGGTCGACGGCCTCCTCGACCGTCATCCACTCGGCGTCGAAGCTCTTCGTGCGGATCACGACGGGCGAATACGCCTCGTCCTCCACGTTCTGCACAGGCACGCTGCCCGTGGCGACGGCACGCAGGAGCTCGACCGAGGCCGGCTCCACGTCGATGCCTTCGAGGGATCCGCTCTCCTTCTCGAAGTGGGGCCCGCGAGGATGCTGTCGTCCGTCGACGCGCTTCTCCTTCGCGCGGCGCAACTGTTCGGACATCTTGTCGACCGCGAGGTCGAGAGCGACGAACTTGTCCCCGTCGGTCGCTTCTGCGCGAACCACCGGGCCCTTTCCGATGAGCGTGAGCTCGACGGTCTCCTCAGGAACACGGCCGTTGCGGAACACCCGGTGGGTGACCTTCACGTCCAACCGCTGCGCTCGCGCGGCGAACGTCTCGACCTTGGCGATCTTCTCCTCGACAACGGTTCGGAAGCGATCAGTGATACCCACTCCGACGCCAACGATGCTTGTTTCCATTGCTGCCTCCTTGTCCCGGTCCTCCCGGCCAAGGGCGGACCGTGGTCGCCTTGTGACCCCCCACGCTAGTCCGCATGATCGTGGAAGTCACGGGCGGGTTTCATCGTGTCGTCGATGAGTTTCCGATGAGTCCCCTCCGAATCCCGCATGTCTCGGCGTGGCGGCGAGCGCAACCGCTGCCACGACGTGGAATCCTGCGGCGCTCAGGGCGCGCGCCGCCTCATCGAACGTCGCTCCGGTGGTGACGACGTCGTCGACCAGGACGGCCTCGGCCCCGCCGCCGCTCTGCCGTGCGCCCATGCTGTCGCGGACGTTCAGGGCTCGCTCGCCGACCCCGAGACCACGCTGGTCCGCGGTTCGCGCGCGGAGGGCGAGCACGCGCTGCGGTGGGGAACCGGCTCGGCGGACGAGCATCTCGGGCACCCGATATCCGCGCGCACGGAACGCCCGCCCGGAGGTGGGAACCGGAACCACCCAGGTGGAAGACGACACGACAGGTGCCAGGACGGCGGCCAGAGCTGCCCCCAGCGGTCGGGCGAGAAGCGTTTCGCCCTCGCCCTTGAATCGGCGGATGCAACGGGCGGGAACTCCGTCGAAGCTCAGGGCCGCGCGCACACGCAACCCCTGGGGCGTCTCGACCTCTCGTGGGGTCGGCGCGAGTTCACGCGCGCAGGAAGGGCAGAGCAGAATCCCGGGTTCGTCGCACCCGGCGCAGGACGCAGCGAGGAGGAACGCGGCGACGTCGCCGCCCACCGCGCGCCAATCGACTGAGATCACGCGACCATGCTGCCTCGCCCCGGCACCGGGCAGCGCGTACGATCGCCGCATCCGGGATAATCTCCATCCCCCGCTCGATCGTGCAGGGCGGGTCGGGTCATTCCCCGGCGCGGGTCGCCAGCAGCGTCACCCCGGTGGCGACCTCGCGCCAGGCCGAGCCCGCGTGTGCGAACAACTGGCCTCCCGAACCGAGCACTCGCGCTCCGGCCGGGGCACGTGCACCCGCGAACGAAACGGCCTCCCCGGGCGCGGCCTCGACGAGTCCCGGACCGCTGACGATCTGCGTCACGATCCGCGGGTTCATCGGATCGACCAGCACTCCCAGGCGATCCGGACCGAGCCAGGACAGCCCTGTCGCCGCGCCGTCCAGCAGTCGCAGCTGCTTGATCTCGTCGAGAGCGGTGGGAACCCCGTCGGAGTCGCGGACGACCGCCGCGACGACCAGCCACCGCTGACCGCCGACCATGATCACCGCTGCGATCCTTGCGCCGTCCGCCGCGACACGCAGGTCCGATATCGACGACGCGCTGGGCCATGCGTTCTTCACCGGAAGCGGAGCGACGTCGTCTCCCCACACTCGCAGCGCTGTCGGGTCCGTCCCCGGCACGGTCCAGACGTAGCCGTAGCGATCAAGCGACGGTGCGATGAGTCCCGGCCCTGCGGCCAGCTCGTCGCGACCGGTCTCGCGAAGCAGGAACGCCCGCCCGTCAGCGAGCTGCACGGCGGCGCGCGAGTCATCGGCGGCCACCTCGATGGCGGCGAGCGGCTCGGCGATCTCCGCGATCTGGTCGCTGATCCCCGAGATCGGTGAGATCTCGCCGCCGACGATGCGCCCGAACGCGCCATCCTTCACGACGAGGGTCCCCGCCTCCGCGGCAGGTTCCGCAACATCCACCACACCCGCATCGAGGGCGCGATCGTCGACCGTGAAGCGCACCTCCGAGACCGAGACTCCGGCCGCCTTGAGCGTCGCCTGCAGCTGCGTACGCATCCGCGAGAGCGTCCGGCCATCGAGCCCGGAGGCCGACCGGGTGAGCGCGACCTCCGCGACCTGCGCGGACGTGATGGGCACGGCCTCCTGGGCCAGCTGCACATCGGCGGGGAACGCATTCTGCACCGCCGGATCGAGCCAGGCGCTGGGCGCCCCGGAGATGAGGGCCTTGGTGACTGTGGTCGCGGGGCTCAGGCGACGCGGGAACCACCGCATGTCCGGCACCAGCCGCGACCAGCTCGCGTCGAAGTACTGCAGCGGATACCCGTCGAAGACCTTGGTGAATCGCGGATCGTCGATGACGATCCCGTCCGGCGCCTCGGTGATGCGCCATTCGCCGTCCTCCTGGCGCTCCAGCGCGAAGCGCACGGGAGAGGCACCGACGGCCTCCGAATACTCACCGAACTCGTCGACGCTCGCCACGAGGTCGAGCAGGACCTGCACTTCGGCGGAGTTCACGTCCTCGACCTCGTCATCCGGAACAGAAGCGGTGATCGTCCGCGAGTCGGTCGCGACATCGATGGACACCCCTGCCGACGGACGCCAGGTCTGCTGCAGCGGCTCCGCGAGGAACTTCCGCGCCGTCTCCCAGTTGTCGGCGGTCGTGATGCCGGCCTCGAGGAACCCTTCGACGATCTTCTGTGGCCCTGCCCCCGAGATCGGCCCCGAAGCCACGGGGAGGATGTCGACATCCTGCGGGGATTCCCCGAGCGGCAAGCCTGCCGCCACATCGCCGGCCATCGGCAGCCCGGCGCAGGCCGGGAGCAGGAGGGCTGCGACGACCAGCGCGACACCGCGCAGCATCCGGCTCGTTCTCGATCGCCTCATCGCTCCCCCGGTCCGTCGAACAGGCGGTCGGCCAGCTCCGTCAGGGAGAGCGGCTGCGTCGCGTCGCCCAGCTCCGCGAGCGGTTCCTGCGGCTCGACCGGGATCGGACTCGGGCCTTCCAGCGCACCGCCGTGCCGAGGAACCGTGAGCACGAAGTTCGTTCCGACACCGAGCTCCGACCAGACCGCCAGCGTCCCGCCGTGCAGGGTGGCGTCGCCGAGAGCGATCGAGAGTCCGAGTCCGGTTCCACCGATCGTGCGCTGTCGGGACGGGTCCGCCCGCCAGAAGCGGTCGAACACGCGCTCGGCATCCGCCGGCTGCATCCCGAGTCCGAAGTCCCGGACCCCGGCGGCGACGGCATGCTGGTTGCTGTCCACGGTGACCACGATCGGTCGCCCCTCGCCGTGCTCGATCGCGTTGCCGATCAGGTTGCGCAGCACGCGCCGGACGCGCCGGGGATCCATGTCCACGGGAGAGTATCCCCCCGGCGCCACGAGCCGCAGCTCGGAGCCGTGCCCTTCGGCCAGCGGATGCATCTGCTCGATGATGTCCTCGGCGATATGCGCCAGGCTCGTCGCCTCCAGCTCCAGCTGCACCGAACCGGCGTCGTAGCGGCTGATCTCGAGCAGGTCGGACAACAGCGTCTCGAATCGCTGCACCTGCGCGTGCAGGAGCTCGGCGGTACGGGCGGTGGTCGGATCGAACTCCTCGCGCTGATCGTTGAGCATGTCGGCGGCAAGGCGGATCGTCGTCAGAGGCGTCCGGAGCTCGTGGGAGACATCCGACACGAAACGCTGCTGGACCAGCGACAGCTCGCCGAGCTCCTTGATCTGCGCTTCGATGCTGTCGGCCATGGCGTTGAACGAACGTCCGAGTGTCGCCAGCTCATCCTCGCCGTGCACCTCGAGACGGACGCCCAGGTCTCCGGCCGCGAGCCTCGCGCTCGTCTCGGCCGCCTGCACGATCGGGGTGGACACCGCTCGCAGCACGATCCAGGAGATCGCAGCGACGATCGTCAGGAGCCCGATACCGGCGATCCACAGGGTGCGCTGCACGAACACCAGCGTCTGGTCGGCATCGCCCAGGTCATAGGCGAAGTAGATCTCGAACGGTCCCGCCTCCGGTACGAGGAGCTGCTGGCCGACGACGATGCCGGGGACCTCGCCGCCATCCGCCACCGGCAGCGCGACCGACTGCCAGGCCTGACGGTCGTCGAGCTCTTTGACCCGGGCCCGGATCTCCGGGCTCAACAGATTCTCCGTCAGCCTCGCCTCGAAGCCGTTGAGCTGAACCCCGTTCGATTCGGTGTCGATCTTGAATCCGGCGAGCTGATCGGTGCTCGAGGTGCGGGCGAGGTCCTGTTGGATGCTGTTCCACAGTTCGGTGAGAGCGGCCGGATCGTCACCGACCTCTGCGACATCGAGCACGGTCTGCGCCTGATCGACCGCACGCCGGGCGTCTTCGAGTGCCACGTTCTTGCGCGAGACGAACAGATCGTTCTGGATGACGAGGGCCATCGTCACGCAGGTGACGAAGATCGCCAGGGAAGTCGCGGCAAGGGTGATCGTCAGAGTGCGGAAGCGGAGCGAGCGGCGCCACAAGGCACCGAGGACCGTCGGCCAGCCGCGCCAGTCGCGCAGGACAGCGACCGCCGTGGTGGTCGCTCCCGTCGCGGCCATCGTGCGCCTAGCCGACGCTGCCGGCGCGGTAGCCCACGCCGCGCACGGTCATCACGATCTTGGGATTGTCCGGGTCGAGTTCGACCTTGGCGCGGAGCCGCTGCACGTGCACATTCACCAGCCGCGTGTCCGCCTTGTAGTGGTAGCCCCAGACCTGCTCGAGCAGCATCTCGCGGGAGAAGACCTGCTGGGGCTTCGAGGCGAGTGCGACGAGCAGTTGGAACTCCAGCGGCGTGAGCGCGATCGGCGTCGTGCCCCGGCGCACCTCGTGCGCGTCGACATCGACCGTGAGGTCTCCGACCTTGAGCTGCTCACTGGTGGTCTGCGGTGCGGGACGCAGCCGCGTGCGGATGCGCGCGACCAGCTCCTTCGGATTGAACGGCTTCACCATGTAGTCGTCGGCACCGACTTCGAGGCCGCGGACGACATCGGCCGTGTCGCTGCGCGCGGTCAGCATGAGGATGGGGACGCCGGACTCCGCCCGGATCCGCGTGCAGATCTCGATGCCGTCCATACCGGGGAGCATCAGATCGAGCAGCACGAGATCGGGTCGCTGCGTTCGCCACTCATCGACCGCACGCGCACCATCGGCGCAGAAAACCGGCTCGAAGCCCTCCGTGCGCAGCACGATGCCGATCATCTCGGCGAGCGCGGTGTCGTCGTCGACCACAAGAATGCGTGAGGTCATAACAGTTACCTTATGGCACCGAGTCCCGCGGTCCCCAGGTCCGCGCACCACCCATCCGGATATGACACGATGGGAGCGCGCGACGGAGGGAGTGCCAGTGAGTGGTCAGACGTGGACGCCTGCCCCGAAGAAGGGGATCATCCCGCTTCACCCACTGACGTTCGGAATGCTGCTCGGAAAGGCCTTCGCGGCGCTCCGGCACAATCCGAAGGTGCTGTTCGGGTTCGCGGTCGTCATCCAGCTGGTCGTCGTCATCGCGACGGCCGGGGTGATGGGTGTCGTGCTGTTCACCACCTTCTCCAGGCTGGAGACGGTCTCCCCTGCCTCCCCCGACTTCGAGGCGGTACTCGCCGGCACGATTGCGATCAACATCATCGCGGGTCTGGTCGTCGGCCTCACGTCCATCGCTTTCACGGCCATGATGCAGGGTGTCGTCGCCGCCGAGGTGGGCTTCGCGTCGATCGGAGTGAAGGCCACCCTCGGCATGCTGTGGCGCAAGATGGCGCCGTCCTTCTGGCGGCTCGCCGGGTTCGCCTCGCTCTCGGTGGTGGCGGTGTTCGGTCTCATCGTGATCGTGGCGGTGATCATCGGCGCCTTCGTCGCCGGCGGGCTGGGCGGCAGCGTCGAACTGATCGGGGTCGTCGTCCTGGTCGTGATCCTCATCGCCCTGGCCTGTGTCCCGCTCGCCGTGTGGCTCACGACGAAGCTGCTGCTGGTGCCCTCGATCCTGGTCCTCGAACGCGCGCGGTTCCGCGACGCCTTCGTCCGTTCCTGGAGGCTCACCCGCGGGCGCTTCTGGGTGGCATTCGGAGTGACCTTCCTGATCAGCGCCATCATGGGCCTGGCTATGCAGGTGGTGAGCTTCCCGGTCGCCATGCTCGGCGGGCTCCTCGGCTCGGTGGTCGCCCCCACGGGCGGAGATCCGGGCGCGATCATCGGCTACGTGGCCACTCTCATCGCTCCGCAGATCCTTCTGCTCGTGCTGCAGGCCATCACCCTGGTCGTGCAGAGCACGGGATCGGCGCTCGTGTACCTCGACTGCCGGATGCGGTACGAAGGCCTCGATCAGACACTGGTCTCGCACGTGGAGCGCCGCGATCTCGGCTGGACCGAGGAGCAGCTCGGCGATCCGTTCGCCGTCGATCCCACGCGGGCGGTGACGAGCACACCGCCGCCGAAGCAGGTTCCCGAACATGTGATGATGACCCAGGGCTACGGGTACCCGGCGTACGACGGCCGGCAGTACCCGAACCCGCAGTATCAAAACCCGCAGCCCGTGCCGCCGCAGTATCAGCAGTACCCGCCGCAGTACCAGCAGTACCAGCCGGAGTACCAGCAGTACCCACCGCAGCCCGCCGCCTTCCCACCCGCGGCACCGCCGCCTCCTGCTCTGCCGACCGCGGCGACCCCCGCCCCGCCCAGTGACAGTCCGTGGGCCACTCCGTCCGACGGAGGATGGGCGGCGCCCGGAAGCGGTGACGGCACGGCATGATCCGACCGTTCGACGACCTCTTCGTTCCCGACGGCGACGAAGCGCGGCGGTGGGCCGAGGACGAGCTGTCCAACCCCCGGTATGCCGACGCGAAGCCGACGTGGTTCGATCTGATCGCCCGTGACATCGGGAGATTCCTCGCCGATCTGTTCACATCGGACAACGGGGCGAACGTCGGCCCGGCGGCGCTGATCGTCGTGTGCGTGATCATCGTCGCGGCGCTGATCACCGCCCTCATCGTCTGGGGCAGGCCGCGCAGCTCCCGGGCCGTGCGGCGCGCGCGCACCGACCTCCTCGGCGTGGACGACGATCGCGATGCGGCGCAGTTGCGGTCGGATGCCGAGCGAAGCGCGAGGGACGGCGACTGGGATGCCGCGACGGTGCTGCGGTACCGCGCCATCGCCCGGAGCCTCCTCGAGCGAGACCTCATCGATCCCGCGCCCGGTGCAACGGCGCAGGCGATCGCGCGGGAGGCCAGCGGGGTCTTCGCCGACGAGGCGGCGGCGATGCGCCGCGCTGCCGTGTCCTTCGACGACGTCCGCTACCTGCGGCATCCGGCGACCGAGGAGAGCTACCGCGACCTGTCGGCCACCGATGATCGCCTCCGCGCGCGACGTCCGGAGGCGGTGCCCGCATGACGATCGTCGATCAGACCACTCCTGCGCCTTCCACGGCCGAGGAGCGCCCCCGGCGGACGCGCACCATCGTCGGATGGGTGATCGTCGTCGCGCTCGTGCTCCTCGTGGCCTTCGTCGCGATCCGGGTGAGCGCGAGCTCCCCCGGTGCGCGCGGTACCCTCGATCCGGAGGGCCGCGATGACGCCGGAGCGCTCGCGCTCGCCGAGATCCTGCGCGAACAGGGCGTCGAGGTGTCGGTCTTCCGATCGCGTGCCGAGGCCCGAGCAGCGCTCGGCGACGACACGACCCTGGTGATGACCAACCCGTACACGTTGACCGATGCCGGACTCCGTGAGCTCATCGACCCGGCCGCCCGCGTCGTCTTCCTCTCCACCGGCACCCATCTGCTGAACACGATCGACATCGGCGACAACGCCCCCGGCAGCTCCGACGCGGTTTCCGCCGGATGCGATGTCGCGGAGTTCGCCGACGTGGGCACCATCCGGCCGGACAGGTCCTTCTCCCCCGCCGACGGAGTCGACGCGTGCTTCGGCGACGACGACGGCGCCGCCGTGCTCGTCGACGATCGCTCCGGCGACCACCGCGTCGTCGTCGAGGGCACGAGGCTCTTCAGCAACGCTTATCTGGCGGAGAACGGCAATGCGGCGCTGGCGCTCGCCCTCCTCGGCCAGACCGATCGGGTCGTCTGGTACGTGCCCTCCTTCGCCGACACCGACATCGAGGCCGAGTCCCCCGACACGCTCGGCAGCCTCACCCCGCCCTGGGTGACCCCGGTGATCCTGCTGCTCCTGGCTGCAGGCATCGCCACGGCCGTCTGGCGCGGGCAGCGCTTCGGCCCCCTCGTCGCAGAGACGCTGCCGGTCACCGTGCGCGCGTCCGAGACGATGCACGGACGTGCGCGTCTGACCGCCCAGGCCGGTGATGCGCCGCACGCCGGTCAGGCGCTCCGCGACGGCGCGCAGCGGCGCCTCGCCCGCCGGCTGGGACTCGCAGTGCACGCCGGCGCGGACGAGGTCGCCGACGCGGCATCCGATCGCCTCCGCATCCCCCGCGGCACCCTGCAGTCCTTGCTCGCAGGACCTCTTCCCGCCGATGATGCCGCTCTCGTCGACCTCGCGCGCCGCCTCGACGAGCTCGAGAACGCCGTCGAGGCGAGCACGGGCACCGCGAAGGGCGAGCGATGAACCGCATCCGAACCGCCGAAAACCCATCTCCACGGAAGCCGAGGGCATCACGTGACCGTTGACAACCATCCCGCCGACGACGCCGCACTGCGGCAGGCCATGCACCGCGTGCGCACCGAGGTCGACAAGGCCGTCGTCGGCCAGGCCGGCACCGTGACCGGACTGCTGGTCTCGCTGCTCGCCCGGGGCCACGTGCTCCTGGAGGGCGTGCCCGGAGTCGCGAAGACCCTGGTCGTGCGCTCCTTCGCCCGGGCGCTCGGGCTCGACACGAAGCGCGTGCAGTTCACCCCCGACCTGATGCCGGGCGATGTCACCGGATCGCTGGTGTACGACGCCCGCACCGGGGAGTTCGACTTCCGTGCCGGACCGGTGTTCACCCACATCCTCCTGGCCGACGAGATCAACCGCACGCCGCCCAAGACGCAGGCGGCCCTGCTCGAGGCGATGGAGGAGCGTCAGGTCTCCGCCGACGGCGTCAGCCGGACGCTGCCGGACCCGTTCCTCGTCGCGGCAACCCAGAACCCGATCGAACACGAAGGAACGTACTCGCTCCCCGAGGCACAGCTGGACCGCTTCCTGATGAAGCTCGTCGTCGGCATGCCGGAGCGGGATGCCGAGGTCGCGGTGCTCCGCCGCCACGCCGAGGGCTTCTCCCCTCGTGAGCTCACCGGCATCGAGGCCGTCGTCTCGGCGGAGGAGATCCGTGCGGCGCAGGAGGCCGCAGGACGAGTCGAGGTCACCGACGACGTGCTCGGCTACGTGGTCGACCTCGCCAGGGCGACGCGCCAGTCCCCCTCCGTCGAGCTCGGAGCCAGCCCGCGCGCGTCGACGGGCCTGCTCGCCGCGGCGAAGGCATGGGCCTGGCTGAACGCTTCGTCCGCTGTGACGCCGGATCATGTCCAGACGATGCTGGTGCCGGTGTGGCGGCACCGTCTCCAGCTACGGCCCGACGCGCAGATGGAGGGGGTCTCGGCCGATGCCGTGCTCACCTCGGTCGTCCAGCAGACCAGGGTGCCGATCTAGGTGTTCGTCACCGGCCGGCTCGCCATCGCCCTCGCCGTGGGCGTGATCCCGCTCGTCCTCGCAGGACTGGCGGGGTACCCGGCGTACGCGGTGCTCGGCGGATGGATCGCCCTGTGCGCCCTGCTCGTCGGGATCGACGTCGTCGCGGCCGCGAGCCCGCGGGCGGTCACCGTGAGCCGCCGAGTCCCGGCGCGCACGCGGATCGGCGAGCCCGTCAAGGTGAGCGTCGCCCTGCACAACCACGGGACCCGGATGCTGCACGCGGTGATCCGTGACGCGTGGCAGCCGACGGCCGGTGCCGCACCGGAGCGTCAGCGGCTCAGCATCCCGCCCGGGGAACGCGGTCGCGTCGCGATCCCCCTGCTGCCGCGCCGCCGCGGTGAGCTGGTGAGCGAGTTCGTGGTGATCCGCTCACTCGGTCCGCTCGGTCTCGCCGGCCGGCAGGCGCGCCATCGGGTGCGGGGCGCGATCCGGGTGCTGCCGGCGTTCTCGTCACGGAAGCACCTTCCCTCACGACTCGCGCGGCTGCGCGAGCTCGACGGCAACACGAGCATCCAGGTGCGCGGTCAGGGCACCGAGTTCGATTCGCTGCGCGAATACGTCCGCGGCGATGACGTGCGGTCGATCGACTGGCGTGCGACCGCCCGCGCCGGAACCACGATGCTGCGCACCTGGCGGCCCGAGCGCGACCGCCACGTTGTGATCATCATCGACACCGGACGCACGGCGGCCGCGCGCGTGGGCGACGGCACGCGCGTCGACGCGGCACTCGAGGCCGCGCTGCTGCTGGCAGCCCTCGCGTCGCGGGCCGGCGACCACGTGCACCTGCTGATGTACGACCGGGTGGTGCGGGGCCGGGTGACCGGAGTCGACGGCACGGCCCTGCTCCCCGCGATGACCGACGCGATGGCGCCGGTGCACGCACGGCTCGTGGACACCGACTGGCATGGCGCGTTCAGCGCGGTGCGCACGCTCACGACCCGCCCCTCTCTCATCGTCGTGCTCACCGCGCAGGATGCGGCGGAGTCCGCTCGATCCTTCCTCGGCGCCTTTCCGAATGCTTCGCGCGCGACGACGGTCCTGGTCGGATCCGTCACCGACGACGACATCGCGGCGCTCGCCAGGCGGCGCGGATCGCGCGAGGAGATCTACCTGGCCGCCGCTGCCGAGCGCACCCTGAGGGACGCGGAGAACGTCGCCGACGCGATCCGCCGGGCGGGCGGAGAGGCGATCGCCGCGGACCCGGAGGAGCTGCCGCCGCGGATCGCGGACCGCTACCTGGAACTGAAGGCCGCCGGCCGGCTCTGACGCTGCGGTGTCACCCGGCGACGAGGCGCGGCGTGCCCGCTTCGTATTCGAGGAGGTCGCCGGTCGCTCCCTGGCGATAGGCGCGTCCGCCGATCACGACCATGTAGATGAGGAAGACGGCGAGCGCCGCGGCGCCGATCCCGATCTTGAGGGGCCACGGCAGCGCCCACCCTGTGACGAAGCCCTCGACGAGCCCGGCGAGGAACAGCGCGAACACCAGGCCGATCGCGACGGTGGCGAGCGCCCGGCCCTCCTCCGCGAGGGATTCCCCGCGCGTGCGCGCCCCGGGGGCGACCCACGACCAGAACACGTGCAGCCCGGCCGCCGCGGCCACGAAGATGCAGGTCATCTCGAGCATGCCGTGCGGGAGGATGTAGAGGATCATGATGTCGGCCTTGTCGTGCGCGGCCATCACGGCCCCCGACGTGCCGAGGCCGATGGCATTCTGCACGAGCATGTAGACGGGCCAGATGCCCGTGACGCCGAACAGCACGCATTGCATCGCGATCCAGGCGTTGTTGGTCCAGACCATGCCCATGAACTCGGCCGCGGGGTTCTCGGTGTAGTAGCCGGTGAAGCTCTCGTCGGCGTACTGCTCGAGCGCATCGGGCGGCCCGAGCGTCGCGATGAGGGCGGGATCGGCGGCGATCCACGCGGCCGTGCCCACGCCGACGGCGATGAAGGCCACGGCGATGATCAGAGTCGTCCAGCGCAGCCGGTACAGGGCGGCGGGCAGTTGCGCACTGAAGAAGCGTGCGGTCTGGGTCAGGATGCTGTCGGAGGCGCCCGTGAGGCGGAGGCGCGCCCGCACCAGGATCGTGGAGAGGTAGGCCCCCTGCGGCGACTCGCCGACCGATGTCTTCAGCTCGGCGAGATCTGCGGATGCGGCGCGGTAGCGGACGATCAGCTCATCGACTCCGGCGCCGTCGAGGCGGGCGCGGCTCAGTTCCTCCAGCCGCTCCCATTCGGCGCGGCGTGCATCAGACAGCGCATCGGCATCCACCTGATTTACTGTACTCATGTCCGTCTCGATCGATTCATCCGACGAGGTGCTCTCCGGCGAGGCCGTCGCCATCGACGTGCAGCCCGTCGGATTCCTGCTGCGCGCGCTCGGCGCCCTCATCGACATGCTCGTCGGCTTCGGCGTCTTCATCCTCTGGCTCTTCCTGCGCATCTGGCTGGTCGACGCCGGCATCCTCTCCGAGGCGACCGACCGCATCGCGACCGTCTCAGCCATGGTGGTGAGCTTCGTCGTGCTTCCCATCACCATGGAAGTGGCCTTGAAGGGGCGCAGTCTCGGAAAGCTCGCCGTCGGCGGGCGGATCGTCCGTGTCGACGGCGGAGCCGCCGGGTTCCGCCACGCTTTCATCCGTGCACTGCTGGGCGTTCTCGAGATCTACATGACCTTCGGTGGCCTCGCTGTGCTCACCGGGGCGTTCAACGCGCGTTCCCAGCGGCTCGGCGATCTGGTCGCCGGAACGTACAGTCAGCGCGTCCGCACGCCGAAGCTCATCCCCCTCGTGCCGGTGCTGCCGCCGATGCTGCTGGGCTGGGCGCAGATCGCCGACGTCGCCCGCCTGCCCGATCGCCTCGCCCGCCGCATCTCGCAGTTCCTGCAGAATGCGCAGCGGATGGTTCCTGAGGCGCGTGCTCGGGTCGCACAGGACCTGCTCGCCGAGGCGACGCCCTTCGTGTCGCCGATGCCGGCCGCCCCGCCGGAGGCCGTGCTGGTGGGCATCACCGTGCTGCGCCGGGAGCGCGAGCGCCGTGCGCTCGAGAACTCCGACCGACGGGCCGAGAAGCTCACCGGCCGTCGCGTCGGCGTCTGACCGAGCCGGCTCGTCGACGGGAGCGCCGATACCGGCGCCCCTCGCATGTCAGAAGCGGATCGCGTCGATCACCTTGACGCGCAGTGCCACGAGCGCGGGAATGAACCCGGACACCGCCCCGACGATCACCGAGGCCGCGAGGCCGACGAGGGCTGCGCGCATCGGGAAGGGCGGGACATCCTGGATGCCCACGAACATCGAGTCGATGAGCCAGTCCGACCGCAGAACCGCGACCACGATGGCGATGCCGACGATCCCGGCCACGGTCGTCGCCACGAGGCTCTCCAGGAAGACGGAGAAGAAGACGCGTCCCGAGCTCGCCCCGAACGCGCGACGCACACCGATCTCGCGGACGCGCTGCCGCATGGCGACGAGTTGGATGTTGATCAGACTCAACGCCCCGAGGGCGAGGATCAGCGCCGCGATGCCACCCGTGATCATCTCGAAGGTCGCCTGCGCATCCATCGCGCCCGGCTGCGCACCCCAGTCCGATCGACTCACCGAGACGGTCTGCCCCTCCGGGAGGCCCGCTCGGAGGTCCATCGCGAGAACCGGCCCGATCTCGTCCGCCTGATCGGACTCCAGCCAGATCTCATACTGCGTCCAGGCATCGACCGGCAGCGCGTCCACTCGGTCCCGATAGGCGTCGTAGAGGAGATCCACGCGAGCCTCCTCGTCGCCGAACCCCTGACGCGCGGTGACGCCGACCACCTGATACGTGCCTCCGCCCGGGCCCGAGACCGTGATGGTCGGATGCTCGATGATCGGAATGCGTCCGAGCCGATCCCACAGAGGCTCGGAGATCACGACCGGCGGTGCGAGCGCCTCGACGTCGGAATCGAGCAGCCAGCGCCCGGTGAGCAGCTGCTCGCGGTGGATCTGCGAGTACGCCGGGTCGATCAGGCGCGCGCCGACGTCGGTGATGCCGTCCGGCAGCTGCACCGGGATCATCACTCCCTGTGCGATCCGCGCGGTGTGGCTGAAGTCGAAGCGCTCGGAGACCCGCAGGAAGCGCTCATCGAACTCGTCCCCGTCGACCGGGGATCCGTCGTCGGTCGTCGCCGACACGACGATGGTCGCGGCACGTCCGCCCCAGCGGTCCGATTGTTCGGCCTGGTACTGGCGCTGATACTCCGAGATCGCCACGACGGCCGTCAGCGCGCCCACCGACACCGCGATGCCGATCAGACTGAGGAGCACGCGCAGCTTGTGCACGCGGATCTCCGCCCAGGCATCCGCGAGCGCGCCGAGGAAGCCGGTCATGCCGACGGCCCGATCGCCGCGGTGGGAACGACGGAGGCGGGAACGGATGCCGCGAGCGTCGAGGCCTCGAACGCCCGGCTGAGATCGACGGGCTCGAGGAGTCCGGCATCGAGCCGGTAGTGTCGGCGGGCGCGCGCCGCGACGTGCAGGTCGTGGGTGATCGTCACGAGAGCCGCATCGGTCTCGGTCGCGACCTCGTCCAACAGCGTCATCACCGACGCACCGGTGTCGATGTCGAGTGCCCCGGTCGGCTCGTCCGCGAGAATCAGCACCGGGCGTCGCACCAGCGCTCTGGCGATCGCCACCCGCTGCTGCTCTCCGCCCGACAGCCGATCCGCGATCTGGTCGATACGGTGGCCCAGGCCGACCCGCTCGAGCATGTCCGCCGCGATCTGCCGGCGATTCCAGAACATCCGTCCCTTGGCGTGCCCGAGCGGCATCATCACGTTGTCGATCGCCGTCCGTCCGGAGAGCAGGTTGAACTGCTGGAACACGAAGCCGACGTTGTCGCCGCGGAGCCGGTCGAGGCGGCCCGAGCGCATGCGCCGGACCTCCTTCCCCTCGAAGGCCACGGAGCCGGAGGTGGGCGCATCCAGCATCCCGAGAATGTTGAGCAGGGTCGACTTGCCCGATCCGGAGCGCCCCACGATGGAGACGTGATCCCCGGCGCCCACCTCGAGAGTGACCCCCCGGAGGATCTCCAGACGCGAGTCGTCGGCGAGGAGCACGCTCTTCGCGACGTCCTCAAGAGCGACGAGGCTCACCAGCTCATCCCGCTGTCGCACTGCTCGACACCGGGAGAGATCTCATAGCAGTTCTCTTCGACCGGAGCGACGAACCCGGGGACGAATTGACGCACGCTGTCGCCCTCCTCGAGCCCTTCGGTGACCTCGACCATCACGCCGTCGTTCACTCCGAGCGTCACTGCGCGCTCCTCCGGCTCTGATCCGTCGCCCGCATCGACCCACACCGTGCCCGTCCCTGCACCACCCTGGACCGCGGTCACCGGGATGACGAGGGCATCCTCGACCTGGCCGAGCGCGAGGTCCATGGTGGCAGGGAGTCCGGCGAACACGGTCTGGTCGGCGGGGAGCGCACAGCGGACGCTCGCCGTTCCCTCCGCACTCACCTGGACGCGCACGCCGTTGCACGTGAACGGTGCGGGGCCTCCGGTGATCGTCACGGTCGCCTCGGTCGGGGCATTCACGAGGCGGTAGAGCTGGACCGGTTGCACGGTGGCGAGCAGATGGTAGCGCGCAGGCGTGAGCGTGTAGATCTCCGTCCCGACTGTCGCGGACTGCCCTTTGACGAGAGCGATCTCGGACAGGTCGCCGGCCTCCGGCGCGACGATGTCGAAGTCCTTCCGCGGATACTCCTGCCGCACGCTGAAGAGCTTCTGCCCCTTCTTGACCGAGGCGCCGTCACTGACGTGCACCGCGGTGATCGTGCCGTCGAATTCGCCGCGGACGGCGAAACTGTCGTCGCGTGCGACGTTGCCGCTCAGCGACAGCGCGTTCACGACCGATCCGCGTTCGACCGCCACGATCGGATCGGTGATCTCGGCCTCCGGGCTGACGGAGCTCTCGACCCGGTCGGGGAAGAACGCGATCTTCACGAGCGCCGCGGCGCACAGACCGAACACCAGGACCAGCAGCAGGGGGAAGATCCAGCGACGCCAGACGATCACGGGGGCCTTTCCGGTCGTGCCGCCCTGGCACGTCCGCGGTCAGGCTATCCAGAAATGTTTTCCGGGTATGGCAATCGCTGCCGCGTGTCGCGACACGACCTCACGCGCGCAGCGCCTCGTGGCGGACGATGAGCCATCCCGCCGGAACGGAGAGTCGGTCCGCGTGGGGTGAGCACAGATCATGCGCCTGCGGATCGTTCGCGGCTCCGAGCGGACCGAGGGCCGCCATCTGATCGCCGTAGTCGTAGGTGAGCGTCGCCACGGCTTCTCGCGCGCAGCCGACCTTCGAGCAGAGTCTTCCGTCCATCTCGGTCAGCGTACGGCTCGCGGACGAGGACCAGCCGGTGCCGCGCCGCACACGAGCGCATGCACGGATTAGACTTTCGACATGCCTCGTCGCCGCGCGTCTCGCGCCTCTGCTGCTCCGCGGCGGGGAGCGCGCCACGGCCGTCACGGGCGTCTCGGTCGCAGCGAGGTCGTTCGACCACCTCTGGCACCGCTCGATGGATGGATCGACCGCTTCGACCTCACGGTCGGGACGGCGGTCGAGTTCCTCCGCGGCACCTGGCCGGAGTTGCAGGAGGTGCGCTTCGAGATCGGCGCGATCCCCGCGTTCGATGCGTCAGAAGAGGTGCCGCGCTGGTACCTGGATCGCGAGAACCGGCGAATCGTCCTGTTCCGTCTCCCCATCGAACGGCTGCTGCCTCCCGGCCACGACGATGCGATGCATCGCCGGATGGCCATCGAGAGCGCGGTCTTCCGAGCCGCGGCCGAGTACGTCGGCCGCGAGCCCTGGGATCTCGGTCACGACCACTGAGCCCTGACCCCCGTGGCGTGCGGTCAGGGATAGACCGTGATCGCGCTCTCCGCTCCCGCACCCGGCCGGATGGACAGCACGGCGATCGCACCCGGCGCGGTGAACGACACGGACGCGTGCACGGGCGCCGTCGTGCCGAGGCGGTAGGTCGTCTTCGCCTCCACACCGACGCTGACGTATTCTCCGGCCCCGACGGCGACCTCCTGCGACGCGCCCCCGTCTGCCGGCTCGACCGTGACCGTGATGTCTTCCTCCGTCCTGTTCGCCAGGTGAAGCTGCGGTGCCGGCCCGGACGGGACCGCGACCAAGACGTCCGAGTCGACCTCGGGCGACGGGGTCGCCCAGGCGAAGTCGGTGCCACTGCCGGAGCCGTCCTGCTGGCGCACGGCGGCGACGACAGCCGCATCGGCGTCGACCGCCACGGAGTAGGTGCCGGGGTCGAGCCCGCTCAACGCCACCTCGGCCGGTTCGTCGGCGACGAGCGGGACAGAGAACTCCTCGGTCGACGCGCTCGAGCCCTCCGCGGTGACGCTGATACGCGCTTGGGTGTCGGTCCCCGGCGAGAGCAGCCGGAGCACTGTCATGTCGGCGTCGTCTCCGTCGACGGTGAACGCCTGCACCCCGGGGATCACCAGGCTCTCCTGCGGGGCCGGGACAGCCTCTTGAAGATCGACGCCCGCGGGGTCGAGCACCCGCACCAGCGAGGACTGCAACACCGCGCGCACGGGCGCGCCGACCGCCGTGACCTCGACCACCGGCGCCTCATTCCCCGCCGCGATCGACGCGAGCGGTAGGGCGAGCTGCGTGCCGGCCGGGATCACGACGGTGCGTGCGCTGCGCATCGTGCCGTACACCGACAGCGTCACCGTCGACGGGACTCTCGCGGCGTTCGTCAGGACGACGACGTCCTCGGTACCCGTCCCCACGTCGCCACCGACCAGCCACGACTCCAACAGAGATTCGCCGCACGGCAGCGCGGCGAACCCGGCGAGGTCCTCCGCCGCGATGGTCATGGACTCGGCAGCGGCGATCAGGGGTGCGGTGCGCCCGTCGACCGTTCCGGTGAGCACGCGGACCTGGTCCGCATCGATGAGGTCGGGGGCTTCCAAGGCCTCCACCGTCGGGGCGGCCGCGCTCCCCGCGTCGATGAAGCTCGGCGTGGCTGCGGAGCGCATTTCCATCGGCGCAGACGGGTCTCGGCCGAGCGCCCGCAGATCACCGTTGCACACCAAGGTGCTGTCTGCGGGAAGAGGGGTGATCTCCGCCTGAGCCGGTTGCTGTCGAATCTCCGGCCACGGCGCATGGATGGCCGCGACGACACCGACCACGCAGGCCACGGCGACGACCACACCCGTCACGAGCCGCGCGCCGGTCGCGGCGACTCGGAAAGCGCGTGTGCCGTTCATCGGTCCTCCTCCGAAGTCGGGCGTTCGGATCGCCGATCGACGTCGAGCGCCGTCTCCTCGGTATCGTCGGTCTCGACAGGCTCGTCCGTCTCGACAGGCTCGTCCGTCTCGACAGGCTCATCGGTCTCCACGGGTTCGACGTTCTCGACGGGTTCCACCGTCTTCACGCCGATCATCGGATCATCGGAGATCCCGTCATCGTGCTCGCCCGTCGCGGCAGGGTCCGCTGACACGTCGTCCGGAGAGGCGTCCTCTGCCAGGACGTCCGGCTCCTCGTGGAGCGCGTCCCGCTCCTCCGCCGCATCCGGATCATCTCTATCCTCGATGTGCCGCGGCAGGACGAGGGGCTCGTCCGGCACACGCCCGACGATGCGAGACAGGGCGCGAGCGGCCCGACGCGACGACCGGGTCGGGATGGAGAGCAGCAGCGCCGCGAGGACGAAGACGAGTTGCAGGGTGATGATCAGGCGAGCCGTGCTCCGATCCTCGGCACTCAGCGCCGGAGGTTCAGCCGCCTCGGCCTGGAGCCGCCAGAGCAGCCCACGATCGGTCTTGCCTGCAGGCAGGAATCCGGGACGCTGATCGATCGAGGCGGCGGCCGTCGTGCGCAGAACACGCGCCTTGTCGTCCTCCCCCGTAGGCAGCCGAGACAGCAGCACGTAGCTGATGCCGCGCTTCGCGAGTTCGGCGGGAGCGTCGAAATCCCGTGCGGAGAGCAGATCGACCGCAAGCGTCGAGATGTCGCGGCCCCCTGGGCGGTGGTCGCCGTGTTCATCATGGTGGACTGGGATCCGAGTGTCTCGCTGGCTCCCCACACGACCTCGACGGCGAGTCCGCCGCCGTCCTGCGGGGTGAGCACGAGCGTCGCGATCTGCCGGTCGTCGGCAGCCTGCGCAGCGACGTACGCGGGCAGGGTGGACACGGGACCATTGGTCAGCACCGACCGCTGGGCGTGGAACGCCACGAGAGCCGGCCCCGCGCAAGCCACCAGAGCGGAGCCCGCGACGACAGCGGCCGCCACACGCAGACGCGGAAGAGTGACCGCCGTGTCCAAGGTGACCAGTGCAGCGCCCACCACGCCGACCCACGCGAGGCTCAGGCCTGAGCCCGGCCAGATGCCGACGCCTGCCCCCTGCGCGAAGGAGACCGAGATGCCGACCGAGAGGAACGCGGTGGCCAGGCCCGAGAGCGCCACGATCAGAAGCGTGATGCCGGCGCGCCACCTCGGAGCGACGGCGGACGCGAGAGCGAGCAGGGCGATCGGGGCGCACAGCAGTGGAGCCCACGCGCCGATCGGTTCGGGGAGGAATGCCATCCACCTGGCGAGGTCCGGCGTCGGGAAGCCTGACGCGAGCGCGAGACGACCGGCGGCGTCCGCGGCTGCCGAGGGCCCGGCCCAGACCACACCCGGGTCGGCGAGCAGCGCCAGCGGAGTTCCCTGGGACAGCTGCCAGAGGACAAGAGGCGCGAAGAGCAGCGCGGCCGGGAGCGGCAGCCACAGCAGACGGCCGGCGCCCCGGAACTGGGCGGTCGCGAGAGTGATTCCGATCGCCACCACCCAGAGCAGCAGCAGAGCCGGGATGAGCGAGGGGGCGCACGCGGCGACGGCCGCCAGCAGCAACGATGCCGCACCGGCCGCACCCCAGGATCGGTGCGCGACGGCGGCGGCATGGAAGAGCCATGGCAGCAGCAGGTGCACCAGCACAGCGGCCGGACGCCCGTCGACGAGAGCAGTGAGGAAGGTCGGCGCCACCGCCCACGCCACGCCGGCGAGGATCCGCAGGCCGGCACGATCGGTCACCCGCGTCGCCGCGAACCAGCCGCCCAGCACGGCCAGCGGAAGGGCGAGGATCCACAGGAGCACCAGGATGAAGGAGGGCTCGGCCGGCCAGAGCGAGCCGAGCACCGCCACGATGGCCGCGAACGGGTCCGCAGGACCCACCACGTCGACGCCGAGGCCCCGCACGCCCCATGCGGCGTCGCGCCACAGGCCCGCGATGGTGTCACGCAGAGGGAGGAGCCCGCCGCCGCCGATCGTCGGCCACGCGAGCACGGTCGTGAACGACGCGATGCTGACCACCAGGGCTGCCAGCACCACCCAGGCCCCGCCACCGGAGAAGAAATGCAGCTCGCTGACCGCACCGCCTTCGCTGCCGTGACCGTCGTCGAGGCGCCGACGCAACTGGGACGAGGTCACCCGCAGCGGGCTGATACTCGCCCAGGTGGAGGTACGGAAGGAGCGGATACGCGCACGCGAACGGGCGATCGCGCCGAAGCGCAGCATCGCGGTGAGCGCGGCCGCCCACTCGGGGATCACGGCTTCCGGGCGCTTGCCGACCAGCTGCGTGATCGATCGCCACAGCGCGAGCGGTAGGAGCGTGAGCCAGTGCACCGGCACCGCCGCGGCCGGCGCGTACGCGAGTCGGCGGTGCAACTGGGCGAGTCGGCGGACGAAAGCGCGGCGCGAGCGACCGGCGGGGAGCGCGGCGGGTCCGTCCGGCGAGGCGGAGATCCGTGCGTCCGGTGCAAGCACCACACGGCCGCCCCCGAGGCGCGCGCGCACGCCGAGGTCGAGTCCCTCGTCCGCCCCGCCGAGCGCGGTGTCCGGACGGAGGGCGTCACGCACCTCGCCGCGGATCAGGATCCCCCTGATGTCCGAGCCGAGGACATCGTCCATGCCGTCGTGCTGTCCTTGATCGAGTTCGCCCGCGGCCAGCTCGACGGATCGGCCGAGAGCGGTCATGCTGATTCCCAGCGACACGATCTCACGCTCGTTGTCGGTCGCGATGAGCTTCGGAGCGATGATCGCCGCCGACGGCGAGCGCTCCAGCATCCCGGTCAATCGCTCCAGCGCTCGCGGATGCGGTGTCGTGTCCTGCGCCAGCAGCCAGATGGCGGAGCCTTCCGCCACTCGGGGGCGGGCGAGCTCGACGGCCTCGGCGAACGATGTCGTGGTGCGAGCCTCGATGATGCCCTCGACCGTGCGGCCCACGGCCTCGCTCTCTCGCGCCGACGCGGCGTCGCCGCACACGACCAGCGTCACCGCCGCTGCCGTCACCGATTGGGATCGCACGGCGTCGAGAGTGCGGAGGAGCTGCGCGCGGGCAGATGATCCGGCGCGCGCGACGATGATGGCGTGAACTCGGGCTGGCATGACGTCGTCAGCCTATGCGCGCGATCATCGGCGCCGGAGCAGTGGATGCGGCGCGCCCGCGAAGCTGTGCGTCCTCGATGCTCCGCGGCCGATCGGGCGGGTCAGCTGGCGCGACGCTTGAGCTTCCGGCGCTCGCGCTCGGACAGCCCGCCCCAGATACCGAAGCGCTCATCGTTGTTGAGCGCGTACTCGAGGCATTCGCCGCGGACGTCGCACGTCGTGCAGATGCGCTTCGCATCCCGCGTGGAGCCGCCCTTCTCGGGGAAGAAGGCCTCAGGATCGGTCTGCGAGCAGAGTGCGTCGCTCTGCCAGGCGAGAGCATTGTCGTCGTCGGCGTTCGGCTTCCGAACCCCCGGTACGCCGAGGTTGATCGGGTCGACGAACCAGTTCTCCGGTACCTCGGAACGGTAACCCGTCATGTCGATCTCCAACCCTCTGTTTCCGCCCCCCGGCGGGCCGTGCTCCACTAATTACACCCGTGTCATTCGCTCCGGTCAAGTCGCGGATCGTAAACCCTCAATCCAGTCTTGAAGGTTCTTGACCTCACACCGGCGTGTCGCGCCCGGGCGAGGCCACGAAAGCCTCGCCGTCGCCGGAGAGCGTCAGAGACCCCTCGTCCGCTGCGGCGAACGCCACCGCCCCGACGGCAACGTCGAGCTGCTCCCCCGACCCCGTTGTCACGTGGACCGAACCGGCCGTGGTCAGCACCATTGTGGGCCCTGAGACAGGGAGCGTGATCGGCGTACCGGCGAGCGCGATCCTCGCCAGGGCGAAGTCCGGCACCGGCACCGGGTAGTGGGTGATTGCCCCCTCGGCGGTGGGACGGAGCACCGGCACCTCCCCTGGCACGGTGTCGAGGATCGACAGCAACTCGGGCACGTCGATCCTCTTGGGGGTGAGCCCGCCGCGGAGCACGTTGTCACTCGCCGCCATGATCTCGACCCCGAGCCCGGAGAGGTACGCGTGCAGCAGGCCCGCCCGCAGGAAGACGCCCTCCCCTCGGCGGAGGACGACGTGATTCATCAGCAGTGCGACGACGACTCCGGGGTCTCCCGGATAGGTCGCGGCGACGCCGGCGATCGCCCGCAGAGTGGTGGCCCACTCCCCCGCATCCGTCTCTTCGTCCGCCGCCGTCACCGCGGCGATGATGTCATCGACCTCCGTCTGGGCCTCGCCACCGAGCAGCCAGCCGATCGCGTCGCGCAGCACGTCGCCGTCGGCTCTCAGCCGGCGCCTCAGCTCCACGACGCCGGCCGCGTCGGAGAGCGCGTCAAGCAGACGAAGACTGTCGGGCACCGGCCGCAGGCCGCTCAGCGACTCGAACGTCTCACTGAGGGCGACGATGAGCTCAGGTTTGTGATTGTCGTCGCGGTAGTTGCGCTGCGGGTCGTCCTCAGCGAGACCGCTCTCCCGTGCCCATCCCTCTCGGGCCTGCGCGATCGTCGGGTGCACCTGGATCGAGAGCGGCCGGCCTGCAGCGAGCAGCTTGAGAAGGTACGGCAGCGTGCCGCCGGTCACCTGGTCGAGCGTGCCGCCGCCGGTCACGTCGGAGGGGTCTCCCGGGTGGTCGCCGAACCACACCTCTGCCTCCGGCTTCCCGGAGGGCGCGCGGCCCTCGAGGCCGGCGAGGAGCGAGTCGGATCCCCAGGCGTAGTCGCGGGGCGCATTCGTGAGGCTCAGCAGCATCCCCCCAGCGTAGAGGCGGTCGGCGCGACTCAGGGTCGCACCGGGCACGGCGCTGTAGCCTGAACGCGATGGCCCAGTACACCAAGCACCCGGTGGCTGCCCCGCCCACCGCGCCGGAGCGCGAGTCGACGGGGCACCTGCTGCTGCGCGCGTACGTGATCCTCATCCTCTTCGCGACGTTCGCGCATTCCGCGGTGTACAACCTCCTCGGCATTCTCGGAGCGGGAGTCGTCCTCGCCGTGCTCACGCTCGCCACCCTCGGCATCGGAATCCCGATGCTGGCGCGCAGCCGGCCGCAGCCGTTCCGCTGGCGGCGGCTGCCTTGGACGGCCCTCGGCTACACGACTCTCGCCCTCGTCTCCGTGGCCTGGTCGCAGTGGCGCGGACCGACCCTCCTCACTTGGGTGCTGCTGGCCGCCGTCACGGTGAATGCTCTCTTCATCGCGCACGTCCTCACCTGGCACGAGATCGTCCGCGCCCTCTCCTCCGCCTTCAAATGGATCCTCGGCCTGTCACTGCTTCTCGAGGCGTGGGTCTCCCTCGTGGTGCACGGGCCGCTGCTGCCGAACTTCGCGACGATCCCGGAGGGTGAGATCGACCCGCAGTGGTACTGGGTGCGCGACAACCTCTTCGATGGCGGCAGGATCCAGGGCATCGTCGGCAATGCCAACCTCCTGGCCATCGTCTCGCTCTTCGCGATCATCACGTTCGGCGTGCTGTTCGCGGCGCGGGCGCGCTGGCGCACCACCCTCGCGCTGTGGGCTCTGCTCGCCGCCTACTTCCTGTTCCGCACATCCTCGGCGACCGCGTTCGTCTGCGCCGCTGCTGCCGCCGTGGTTCTCGCGGTCGCCCTCCTGATGCGGCGAGCGACGACCCCCGGCGCCCGGACCCGCATATACGTGGTCGCCATCGGCGCGACCCTCATCGGCGTCATCGGGGTCTGGCTCGCCCGGGAGCCCCTGCTGGCTCTTCTCGGTCGCAGCTCCGACCTCACCGGACGCTCGGACCGCATCTGGACCAAGGTGCTCGCCCGCGCCGGCGAGCATCCGATCTTCGGCAACGGCTTCTCCAGCCCGTGGATCCCCACGGACCCGGCCTTCGACCGCTGGATCACGGACCACGACATCACCGTGTTCCACGCCCACAACATGTGGCTCGACGTGCTCCTCCAACTCGGCGTCGTCGGCATCGTGCTGATGGCCGTCGCTTACGGCAGTCTGCTCTGGCGCTCGTGGTTCTTCGCCGTCGACCGCCCACGGTGGGATCTCCACGCCGCGCGCACCTTCTCACCACTCACCCTGCTGCCGAGCCTGTTCACCGTCGTCCTGCTCGTCCAGGGCTTCTCGGAGTCGACCCCGATCATGCTGTGGGGCTGGATGCTGGTGATACTGCTGTCCTTCAAGCTCAAGTCCGTACCTCTGGTGGGCGTCGGCGAACGCGACCTCCTGTTCGAGCGCGGCGCCCGACAGCGGCGGGTTCCGTGACCCCGCTCCGACCGATGGCGCGCCTCCTCGGATCCGTGGAGATGGCACGCGCCTTCACGCTCGCCGTCCTGACCGCGGTGTTCGGCTCATTCGCGCTCGAGAGGCTGACGTCGACCGTCACGCTGGCCGCCGTGATCGCGGCGCTGTGCCTCCTCGGTGCGGCGATCCTCTGGGTCCGGCGCGAGGAGCTGTCCCCGCTGCGGATCGCCCCCTCGTCGTTGTTCGCCTTTCTGGGCTGGGCCCTGGTGAGCCTGGTCTGGACGACCGACCGATCCGACACGGTCTTCGGCTGGATGTCGCTGTTCGGGTTCGCCTTCCTCGCCCTGACCGTCGGACACATCCGAGACACGCTGCAGACCGTCCGCGCGATCGGCGACACTCTGCGGGCGCTCCTGGCCGTGTCGCTCGGGGCCGAGATCCTCTCCGGCATCCTGCTCGACATCCCCTTCGCCTTCCTCGGCATCGAGGGAGACCTCGCGGCCGGAGGTCCGATCCAGGGCATCTTCGGCAGCCGCAACATGCTGGGCTTCATCGCCGTCATCGCCCTGATCACCTTCGTGATCGAGTGGCGGACGCAGTCGGTGGATCCCCCGCTCGCGGTCGTCTCCATCGCGCTGGCCGGAACGCTGGCATTCCTCTCCTCGTCGCCGACGGTGCTGGTCCTCGCGGTCGCCGTCGGCATCGTGACGGCCGCTCTGACGATCGTGCGGCACGCGTCGCCGGAGCGCCGCAACCTCGTCCAGTGGATGCTGGGGATCCTCGTCGCCCTCGCCCTCACCGTGGCGTTCTCGCTGCGCCATCAGATCATCGCGATGCTCGACGCCGGTTCCGACTTCTCCATCCGGGCGAATCTGTGGAACTCCATCCTCGACTTCGTCGCCGTGAAACCGATCCAGGGCTGGGGCTGGTTCGGCGGCTGGGCGCGCGGCGAGTACCCCTTCACCTACATCAACTTCCGCCTCGACGACCGTCATCAGAGCGCTCTGAACGCGTTCTTCGATGTCCTGCTCCAGCTCGGCGCAGCGGGGCTGGTGCTGTTCCTGCTGCTCGGCGGGGTGGCTCTCATCCGCTCCTGGCTGGTGGCCAGCGTGCGTCGGTCCGTCGTCTACGCCTGGACGCCGATCACACTGGTCACTCTCGCCGTCGACTCGATGTTCGAGAGCTTCACCCTCGTCGGCGCCGGATGGTTCATGCTCGTGCTGTGCGCGCTGCGTGCGGGACAGTCCCGCTCCTGGCGGGAGAACATCGACGCCGCGCAGACCGGCGCGATCCCGACCCTGCGTCGGCTGGGATGACGGGGACTCAGCGCAGCGAGCGCAGCCGTTCCGCCCACGCGACAGCGTCGCGCACGCCGTCGTCGACCGAGCGCTCGGCCTCCCAGTCGAGCACCGCGGCCGCACGGTCGACGATCGCGAAGGCACCGGCCTGATCGCCCGGCCGGCGCTGGGTCTCGACGACGGGGAGCGGTTCACCGGTCACGCGCTCGAACGCCGCGACCAGCTCGCGCACGGTGACGCCGTCTCCGGTGCCGATGTTGATGACCTGGTACGGGTCGGCCTCCGTCGCCACCTCGTCGAACTTTCGCACGGCGGCGACATGCGCAAGGGCCAGGTCCCAGACATGGATGTAATCGCGCAGGCCGGAGCCGTCGCGCGTCGCCCAGTCGGTGCCGGTGATCGAGAAGGCGGCGCCGGTCGCGCGCGCCTGCATGATCTTGCCCAGGGCATGCGACGGCGTCGGATTCTGCAGACCCGTACGCAGCTGGGGGTCGGCGCCGATCGGATTGAAGTAGCGGAGAGCGATGGCACGGAAGTCGCCCGCCACCGCCGCGTCCTTCAGGATCTGCTCGACCATGGCCTTGGTGGTGGCGTACGGGCTGGACGGTGCGAGCAGCCCGGTCTCGTCGACGCCCTCGCCGCTCTCACCCTGGTAGACGGCCGCGGAGGAGCTGAACACGACGCGGGAGATGCCGGCCTCGCGCAGCCGCTGCAGCAGGATGACGGTCTTGCCGACGTTGGTGTCGTAATAGCCGAGCGGGTCGGCGACCGACTCGGGCACCACGATGCGCGCGGCACAGTGCACGACTGCGTCGATGTCCGGATGGTCGGCGACGATCCTGTCGAGCACTTCCCTGTCGGCGATGTCGCCTTCGTACAGGTTGCGCCCCTCGCCGAAGGCTCGGAGACCCGTCGAGAGATCGTCGAGGATCACGACCTCGATCCCGGCCTCGATGCATGCCGTCGCCACGGTCGATCCGATGTAGCCGGCGCCGCCGGTGATCAATACCTTCATCGGGGTCATTCTAACCATCGCGAAGATGACGCCAGGGCGTCGACTCTCCGCAGATCCGAAGGTGACGGACGGTAGGCTACTCACTGCTCGTCGAGTCCCGCGCTGTCCTCCGGCAGCGGTCTGCGGCACCAACATCGGAGAACTCCCCAGTGGCCCACGTCCTTCAGAACGTCGTCTTCCCACTTGATCGCGACCCCGATCTGCTTCCGCTCTATGCCGATCCCGAGACCTGGTCCGTGATCGAGGATGAGCCCGTGCGCGTGTCCAACCGCGCGCATCTCGGGAACATCCTGGGCCGTCACCGCGCCCGCATCGTCGCCGGTCGGCGGGTGTCGCTCGGCACCTACTTCAATGCCTTCCCGGCGTCGTACTGGCAGCACTGGACGAGCGTGCGCGAGGTGCAGCTCACGGTGAGGACGACGGGACCTGCGACGATCCTCGTCTACCGCTCCAACGGGTCCGGCATCCGCCAGCGCGTCGCGACGCGCGAGGTCACCGGCGAGGCGTCGACCTCGTTCGATCTCCAGCTCACGCAGTACAGCGACGGCGGCTGGATCTGGTTCGACGTCGTCGCCGACGAGAAGCCCGCCGTGCTCGAGGGTGCGGAGTGGACCACGGAGCAGGATCCTGCCCGCACCGGAAAAGCCTCGCTCGGCATCACCACCTACAACAAACCCGATTACTGCGTCGAGACCCTGCGCGCCCTGGCCGCCTCCCCCGACGCGCTCGAGTTCGTCGATCGCATCTTCCTGGTCGACCAGGGTACGCAGTTGGTCGCCGATCAGGACGGATACACCGACGTCGCCGAGCAGCTCGGCGAGACGCTGCAGGTCATCCGACAGGACAACCTCGGCGGCTCCGGCGGCTTCGCCCGCGCGATGCACGAGACGCTGCAGCGCCCCGAGAGCGACTTCGTGCAGCTTCTCGACGACGACGTCCGCCTCGAGCCGGAATCGCTCCGTCGTTCGATCGTCTTCGGCCAGTACGCGACCACCCCGGTGCTGGTGGGCGGTCACATGTTCGATCTGCTCGACCGACCCAAGCTCCACGGCTGGGCCGAGGTCGTCGACGAGCACCCTTTCATGTGGCGCAATCTCTACCAGGAGAAGATGCCGCACGATTTCGGTGTGTCGAACCTGCGTCAGTCCGCTCTGCTGCACATGCGCATGGACGCCGACTACAACGGGTGGTGGATGTGCCTCATCCCCCTCGACGCGCTCCGCGAGGTCGGCCTGGCCCTTCCCGCGTTCATCAAGTGGGACGACGCCGAATTCTGCCTCCGCGCCGGCGAGGCCGGGTTCCCCACCGTCTCGATGCCGGGCGTCGCCCTCTGGCATGTCTCCTGGGTGAACAAGGACGACACGATCGACTGGCAGGCCTACTTCCACGCACGCAACCGGATCGTCGCGGGCCTGCTGCACTCCAACGCCCCGCGGGGTGGACGCCTGCTGACGCACAGCCGACGTGTCGACCTCAAACACCTCATGATGATGCAGTACTACCCCGTGGAGTTGCGCGCGCGGGCGCTGCGCGACGTCCTGTCCGGTCCGGATCACATGCGGCAGAATCTCGCGACTGCCATGCCGGCGGCGCGCGCCCTGGCCGCCGAGTACCCGGAGACAATCGTGCACCGCGATCCCTCACGAGTGCTGCACTCCCGGCGCGGCCGCCAGGTCTACAAGCGGTTGTCGAAGAACGACTTCGACAGCCCGAAGGGCATGCGGCTTCGCTGGTTCACGATCTCCACGCTCGCGAAGCACTGGCTTCACCGGCCCGACCCCGCCAATGTCGCCCAGCCCGAGGTCGAACTGGGCAAGGAGGACGCCCACTGGTGGCGCATCCCGTCCTTCGACAGCGCACTGGTCAGCGCCGCAGACGGATCGGGCAAGAACATCTACACGCGTGATCGTGCCAAGTACCGCCGGATGCTGCGCGAGAGCATTCAGCTGCACGCCGAACTGCGCCGTCGGTGGCCCGAGTTGCGGAAGCAGTATCGCGATGCGCTCCCGCGACTCGTCTCCCCTGCATCCTGGGAGCAGCTGTTCGAGGAGAAGGCATGACTGCGGCGCCCGGTGCCTTCGACCCGGCGACCGCGACGATCGTGATCGTCACGTTCAACCGTTCGCATCTGCTGGCGGGCCTCCTCACCAGCATCACCGCGATGAACCCGAAACCGGGCCACGTGGTGATCATCGACAATGCGTCGTCCGACGACACCACCGACGTGGTCGAGTCGTTCCGGGACGGCATCGGCACCGAGATCGTGTACCGACGCCTTGAGACCAACACCGGCGGCTCCGGCGGTTTCAGCGAGGGCATGCGGACGGCGTACGAACTCGGGTCCGAGTGGATCTGGATGATGGATGACGACGTCGAGGTCGTCACCGACGGTCTCGCCAAGATGGGCAAGTGGGCGTCGCGGTTCAAGAGCATCCAGGGCCGCCGCTTCGACTACGACGGCAGCGAGTTCTACTGGCAGTACCGCATCGCCGAGCGCATGGGGATCCCGATCCCCTTCGCGCCCTCCGGATTCGACGCCTCCGGCTTCAAAGAGATGAACAGCGGATGCTTCGAGGGGATGTTCATCCACCGTTCGATCGTGCAGCAGATCGGCCTGCCGGACCCGCGGTTCTTCATCTACTGGGATGACCAGATGTACGGCTGGCTCGCCTCCCGCCGGACGACCGCTGTCATCGTGGATGAATTCGTGCTGCGACGCACCCGCGAGATCAAGCAGTGGGACATGGGCATCCGCCACATGAACGCCTCGAGCAACGCCTACCGCTACTACATCATGCGCAACCGCGGCTTCATCAAGCAGTACTACCGCGTGCACGGCGTCTACAACCCGGTGCTCTTCGGTCTGGGTACCGCGGCGACCTTCGCGAAGGAACTCATCCGCCTCGTGTTCGTCGAGCGCACCGTCCGCGGCACCAGCAACCTCTTCCGCGGCCTCCGCGACGGAGGCAGGGCCGGACGGGATCGCGCCTGGCAGCCGATGGCCCCCTTGGACGCATGACGATGGACGAGCAGCAGCCGGAACTGCGATGGGCCCCGCTGGAGCCCGCGCCGAAGCGCACCGGTCGCGTCTGGCTCATCGTGGGCATCGCCGTCGCCGCGCTCGTCATCGTCGGCGTTCTGCTGTTCCTCCTGATCCCGCGCGGCGAATCACCTGATCCCGGAGCCAGCGCGTCGCCGAGCCCGTCGGCATCCGCCACGTCGACGACGACCCCGTCGCCGTCCGCCAGCCCCGAGCCGAGCGAGACGCCGATCACCACTCCGCCGCCCGCTGCGGACCCGACCGTGGAAGTCTTCCGCGGCAAGGTGAAAGGCTGGCTCGACACCGCACCGCGCGGGCTCGACATCATCGCGGGAGCCGTGGAGCAGGACGGTCTCCCCGTGCTCGACACCCTGCAGGACGACGCGCAGCGATTGTCGGATTCACAGCCGCCGTCGTCGATCCAGCAAGCGTGGAGCGACGGGATCTCCGCGTACTCGCAGCGTCTGACCGACCTACGCTCAGCCATCACGAGCGGCTCCGGCGTCTCCGGCGCCATCGACGCCGCACGGTCGGCGGCGCAGGATCTCCGCGGGCTCGTCGGACTCTGAGGTCGAAGAGTGCTGGATCCGGGTGACCGCTAGACGGCGTGGTCGGCGTTGTACCGGTCGAGCACCTCGGCGATCGGAGCATCGAGCACGAGGGCTCCCTTATCCAGATACAGGCCCCTCGTGCAGAACCGGCGGAGGTCGCGCTCGTTGTGGCTCACGAAGAACAGCGTGCGCCCCTCCGCGAGCAACTCGTCGATGCGCTTGTAGCACTTGTCCCGGAACGCCTTGTCACCCACGGCGAGAACCTCGTCGACGAGCAGAATCGGCTCGTCGAGCTGGGAGACGACGGAGAACGCCAAGCGCACCTTCATGCCGTTCGAGAGGTGCTTGTACGGGGTGTCCTCGAAGCCGGCCAGCTCGGCGAAGCCGATGATGCCGTCGTACCGGCGGGAGACCTCGTCCCGTGACATGCCGTGGAGCCCTGCGGTCAAACGGACGTTCTCGCGCACTGTGAGGTCGCCGACGAATCCGCCGGTGATCTCGATCAGCGGAGCCACGCCGCCATTCACGATGACTCGGCCCTCATCGGGCAGCAGGACCTTGGCCACCAGGCGGAGCAGCGTCGACTTCCCCTGGCCGTTGCGGCCGACGACGCCGATCGACTCCCCCGGCTGCACCGAGAACGAGACATCGCGCAGCGCCCAGAACTCGCCGGGGCGAGACCGGCGGGAGGCGCCGGCGAAGAGATCCTTGAAGGTGCGGCTCCCCCTCCGGTTTCGGCGGAAGTGGACGCCGAGGCCCTGCACTTCGATGGCTGAGGACATCAGAGCTCCTTCAGCACGGGTCGCTCGAGTTTCCGGAAGGTCCAGATTCCCAGGGCGAGGATCACGAGGCACATCACGACGCTGATCACGAGGGTGAAGAGATTCCACTGATCGGGGAAGAACGGCATGCGGTAGAGCATGAAGATCCCAGCGAGCGGATTGAACGCACCGAGCGTCTGAAAGAGCCCGGGAAGATCGGTGACGTTGTAGATGATCGGGGTCGCATAGAACATCGCCCGCAGGATGAGGGCGGTGGTGCGCTCCAGATCGACGTACATGACGCACAGCGGCGCGACCAGCAACCCCAGCCCGACGAGGAGAACGGTCTGCAGGAGCATCGCCACGGGCACCCAGAGCACGCCCCAGCCCACCTCGACGACGTACTTGGGGTCCGTCTCGACGAGCAGGTTCACGACGATGAACAGCACGAGCACGGGCAAGGAGAAGAGATACTCCATCCCCTTGCTCAGCACGATCCGGTTGACCCAGATCGAGCGCGGGATCGCGGTGGAGCGCACGAGACGCGCATCCTTCTTGAACGCGCGTGTGAAGTCCGACACGGACGCGTTGAACCACACCCAGGGCAGCAGCGCACTGATCAGGAAGATGATGTACGGCTCTTCGCCGACATCCCGATGGAAGATCTGCGTGAAGACGAACCAGTAGATCCCGCTCATGACGAGCGGGTCGAGAACCGACCACAGATAGCCGAGGAAGCTCGTCGAGTACCGGACCTTCAGGTCGCGGGCCGACAGCAGCCACAGCGAATGCAGATAGCGCCGGGGCGTCCCGGGCGCCCCGACAGCAGCGTGACTCACGATGTCGAGTCTAGGAGAGACTGTTGTTCCAGAGCGACAGCGCCGAGCCGATGGCCATGTGCATGTCGAGGTACTGGTACGTGCCGAGGCGTCCGCCGAAGTGCACGTCCTTCTCGCCCTTCGCGAGCTCCCGGTACGCGAGCAGGCCCTCGCGGTCGCTCGAGGTGTTCACCGGGTAGTACGGCTCATCCTCCCGTGTCGCGAAGCGCGAGAACTCGCGCATGATGACGGTCTTGTCAGACTCGTAGATGTCCTTGCGCTCCGGGTGGAAGTGCTTGAACTCGTGGATCCGCGTGTAGGGCACGTCCATGTCGGGGTAGTTCATGACGGTCGTGCCCTGAAAATCGCGCACGTTGAGCACTTCCTGCTCGAAGTCGAGCGTCCGCCAGCTGAGCGCACCCTCGGTGTAGTCGAAGTACCGGTCGACAGGCCCGGTGTACACGATCGGAACCTGACCGACGGTCGCGCTCTTGTTGAGTGGCTGCGACTCGTCGAAGAAGTCGACGTTCAGCTTCACCTCGATGTTCGGGTGATCCGCCATCCGCTCGATCCACGCGGTGTAGCCATCGGTCGGCAGACCCTCCCACGTATCGTTGAAGTAGCGGTTGTCGTAGGTGTACCGCACCGGCAGCCGGCTGATGATGTCGCCGGAGAGCTTCTGCGGGTCGGTCTGCCACTGCTTCGCCGTGTAATCGCGGAAGAAGGCCTCGAACAGCGGGCGCCCGACGAGGGCGATGCCCTTCTCCTCGAAGTTCGCGGCGGTCTTGGCGTCGAACTCTCCCGCCTGCTCCTTCACCAGCGCACGAGCCTGATCCGGCGTGTACGCGGCCTGGAAGAACTGGTTGATCGTGCCGAGGTTCACCGGCATCGGGAACACCGTGCCCTTGTGCGTCGTGTAGACGCGGTGGACGTAGTTCGTGAAGGTCGTGAAGCGGTTCACGTATTCCCACACGGTCGGGTTCGAGGTGTGGAACAGGTGCGCGCCGTAGCGGTGGACCTCGATCCCGGTCTCGGACTCCGCCTCGCTGTAGGCATTGCCGCCGATGTGGTGGCGGCGGTCGATGACGGTGACTTTGCGGCCCGCTTCTGCTGCGCGCTCCGCGATGGTGAGGCCGAAGAAACCCGACCCGACGACGAGAAGATCCATCAGGCCGCTGTCCCGACGACGATTCGCGGCGTGCCGGCCCAGCGGGCGGCATCTGTCGCCGCTCGCCCGTCCACGAGGAGCTTGACCCCGGGCAGCTGCGCCGGGCTCAGCTCTTTGTAGTCGACGTGATCGGTCTGCAGGACCGCGAGGTCCACCGCTCCGCCGATCGAATACGGCTCGAACCCGAGACCGCGGAGCTCCTCGTCGGTGTACAGCGGGTCGTGCACGACGACCTCAGCACCGCGGTCCTTGAGCGCCTTCACCGTCGGGAACACCCCGGAGAACGCCGTCTCCTTCACTCCCCCGCGGTACGCGGCCCCGAGCACGACGGCGCGCAGACCGCTCAGGTCGCCGAGGATCCCCTCCGCCTGTGCGACGAGACGCTCGGGCATCGAGGCGTTCAGCTGACGGGCGACGCGCACGATGTCGGCGTCGGGATCCGTGGACAGGTAGAGACGCGGGTACACCGGGATACAGTGGCCGCCGACGGCGATGCCGGGGCGGTGGATGTGGCTGTAGGGCTGCGAGTTGCAGGCCTCGATCACCTTGTACACATCGATGCCGTGCGAAGCGGCGAAAAGCCCGAACTGGTTAGCCAGGCCGATGTTCACATCGCGGTAGGTGGTCTCGGCGAGCTTCGCCATCTCGGACGCCTCGGTCGTTCCCAGATCCCACACGCCGTTCGGTCGCGGCAGATCGGGGCGCTCGTCGAACTGCAGCACGGCCTCGTAGAACTCGCGCGCACGGCGATTTCCCTCGTCAGACAGCGCGCCGATCAGCTTGGGGTACTTGCGGAGATCGGCGAAGACACGTCCGGTGAGCACGCGCTCGGGCGAGTAGGCGAGGAAGAAGTCGGTGCCCTCGACGAGGCCGGAGCCCTCTTCGAGCATCGGCTTCCAGCGGTCGCGCGTCGTTCCGACGGGCAGTGTGGTCTCGTACGACACCAGGGTGCCGGGGGTCAGGTGCTCCGCGAGAGACTTCGTCGCGGCATCCATGTACTTGAAGTCCGGCTCCCACGTCTCATCGTTCACGAATACGGGCGCTACCAGCACGACGGCATCCGCACCGGGGATGGCGTCGGCATAGTCCGTGGTCGCGCGCAGACGACCGGAGGGGATGAGCTCTTCGAGACGCTGCTGCAACTCGGCCTCGCCCGGGAAGGGCTCCTGGGCTGCGTTGATGGTGTCGACAGCCTTCTTGTTGACATCGACGCCGATCACGTCATGACCTGAGGAGGCGAACTGGACGGCGAGAGGGAGCCCGATCTTTCCGAGGGCCACGACGGCGATACGCATGAGATCCAGTCTATGGGGCTTCGGCTGGGTCGACGCCGAGCAGGTCGGCCAGAGCCGGGTCGAGAGCGGGAGCGAGATAGGAGACGAAGGTCGAGGTCATGTGGTTGACGTCCCGGTACACGAACATGTCGTCGATGATCACTGGACACGTCGCCGCCGTGCAGATGAACTCTGTGAGATCGACATAGGCGGCACCGGTCTGCTCGGCGACATCCTGCTCCACCGCTGCGAGGTCGTCATCGATGGCCCACTCCCGGTCCTCGTCGCATCGTGCGGTATCCATGACGTCCGTCGAGACGCACGTGTCGGGCTGCGACCGCAGACGCGGAGAATCCGCGATGAGCAGAATCTTGCTCCCGGCGTCGCGGAGCTTCTGCACCGTCGACCGGAGGCCGTCGCGCCACAGCGGCAGGCGCTGCGAACCGTCCGGACTGTCCGCGAGCACGTAGTGAGCGTAGTTCGAGATCACGACGAGGTCAGGCGGGTCGGCGAGGAGATGGGCGACGACCCGATCGCGCCATCGGTCGCATGACGAGTAGGGCACGCTCTTCACGAGCACTGTCACCGCAGCCGCCGAACACGACGACTTCGTGTAGGTGCGAAGAGACGTCCCCGGGTTGTCGATCGCGAACTCGTTCAGGGCGGGGAACCACTGCGCAGAGTGCGAGTCCCCGAACAGAGCGATCCGGCGGTCGCCCGTCGCGTCCGCGTACTCGCAGTCCTGCACTGTCTCGTTCTTGACGTCGAGCTGGCATCCGTCGGTGAACAGCGGAGCGAGATCGTCTTCCACGTCCTGGAGCGCGGGAGTCATGTTCTGCGGCACGAAGGCGGTCCCCTTCGGCGGCGACGTCGGGAAGTCCGGCGAGGCCGCGACCGTGCCACCGCTTCCGGTGAGCCGATCCGCCGACCAGTTCACCGCTGCACCGATGCCGATCGCGAGCACGACGGTCACGCCGAGCGCCGGCAGCAGCGTGAACCGCGGTCGCCGCTCGACGAGCATCCGCGGAGCGCGGAAGGGCATCTCGACGAACCGGAAGAGCAGCCACGCGAGAGGCACCGCGATCACGATCCCGAGCAGGACTCTGACCCACAGACGCAGCGGGTCCTGCTCCCCCGCCGACGCCTGGGTGATGACGAGCAGCGGCCAGTGGACCAGGTAGAGCGAGTACGAGATCAGGCCGACGAACTGCAAGGGCCGCAGCGAGAGGGTCGCAGTCGGACCGGCGGATGCGGCGGAGGCCCCAGCGTAGATCACCAACCCCGTCCCGAGCGTGGGGAGCATCGCTGCGACGCCGGGGAAGGCCGTCGAATCGTCGAACAGCAGCGCGCTTCCCAGGATCATGAGCAGTCCCAGCCAACCCGCGACTGCGGCTGCCCGTCCGGGCAACCGCGAGCCACGTAGCAGAAGCACTCCGACGACCGCGCCGACCAACAGCTCCCACGCACGCGTCGGCAGCAGGAAGAATGCGCTCGGCTGGTCGATCGGTGTGAGAACCACGCCCGCGGTCAGACTGGCGAGCGCGATCACGATCACGCCGACCAGCAGGAGGCGGGGTCGCTTTCGCGTCGCGAGGAAGAGCAGCAGGAGGATGACGGGCCAGAGGAGATAGAACTGCTCCTCGACCCCGAGCGACCAGTAGTGCTGGAACGGCGACGGGGACTGATCGGCGAGATAGTCGGTGTCCTGGATCGCGAACCAGAAGTTGGGGACGTACAGGATCGTAGCGAGTCCGTCCCGCAGCACCCTCTCGAGCGCGAGCGGCGGGTAGAACACGATGGCCGCGACCACGGTCAGTATGGCGACGGCCAGCGATGCCGGAAGAATACGGCGGATCCGGCGGGAATAGAAGTCGGCGAATCGGATGCGCCCGTCGCGCTCGAGCGACTGCAGGAGGTGCGTCGAGATGAGGAACCCGGAGATCACGAAGAAGACGTCGACGCCGACGTATCCGCCCGTGACGAAAGGGACACCGGCGTGGTACAGCAGGACGAGGCCGACCGCGATCGCTCGAAGGCCCTGGATGTCCGCGCGGAACCCGCGGCCGGCGGCGGCGGTGGATGAGGCGGGTGCCGACGTCACGCGACGCCAGGGTCGCCGGCCGCTCGCAGCAGCTCGGCGACCACACGGTCCGCAGCATGACCGTCGCCGTACGGCGCTTCGGCCGTGTCGGTCGGTCGGGGACGCGTCACTCCGGCGGCGATCTCCTCGGCGGTGTTCGCCAGGACGTTCCAGCCGAGCGAGACGGTCTCGACCCACTCCGTCTCCGTCCGAACTGTCGTGCACGGGACGCGCAAGAGGAAGGCCTCCTTCTGCAGGCCGCCGGAATCCGTCACGATGCCGGCGCTGGAAAGCGCGGCGGCGATCAGCTCGGCATAGGCGAGCGACTGGTGCGCGATCAGGGACCCCTGAGTGAGGGTGATCCCGTGCGCGGCAGCCTTCGCCACGACACGGGGGTGCGCGAGAAGAACGACAGGCTTGTCAAGTCCACCGAGCGCCGATGCGACTTCGGCCAGGCGGGTGGGATCGTCGGTGTTCTCCGCACGGTGGATCGTCGCGACGTAGTAGCCGCCGGGCTGCAGGCCGAGCTCCTCCAGGAGAGGCGAGGGCCGGGAGCCGACCTCGTCGCGGACCTCGAACAGCACGTCCGTCATGACGTCGCCGACCAGCACGGTGCGCGCGGCGAGTCCTTCGTCTGCGAGGTGCTCGACCGCGACCTGTGTCGGCGCGAGGAGCAGGTCGGCGGCATGGTCGGTCATGACTCGGTTGTGCTCTTCCGGCATCCGCCTGTTGAAGCTGCGAAGCCCCGCCTCGAGGTGCGCCACGGGGATGTGCATCTTGACCGCGCTCAGCGCGGCGGCCACCGTCGAGTTCGTGTCGCCGTAGACCAGCACCCAGTCGGGGCGGTGCTCGTCGAAAACGGCGTCGAGCGCCGCGAGCATCGCGCCGGTCTGCACACCGTGCGAGCCGCTGCCCACGCCGAGGTGGACGTCCGGGGCCCCGATGCCGAGCTCGTCGAAGAACACGTCCGAGAGCATCGGGTCATAGTGCTGACCGGTATGGACGATGACGTGCTCGACGCCGGCGGCGAGCGCGGCCTTGTGGATGGGGGCGAGCTTGACGAACTGAGGGCGAGCGCCCACGACGCTGACGATCTTCACGGAAGACGATTCTACGCGGCATGTCCCCGGGTATCCGGTTGGTACCGTAGGTCGGTGCGCATCCTCTTCATCACTCCCTGGTATCCGACTGTCTCTCAGCCGGTCGCGGGCGTGTTCGTCGAGCGGGATGCACGGCTGATGAGCGCCGACCACGAGGTCGAGGTCGCCCATCTCGTCGACCCGGCCCTGCTGGGCGACGAGGACGCCGGAGCCGACGCGCGATCCGATCTCCGCGTGCACCGGATTCCGATGGGACGCATTGATCCTCTCGCGCCGCTCCGCGCCTGGCGGAAGCTCCGACCGCTCATCGAGGGCGCGGACCTCGTGCACTCGCATGCGTTCCAGGCGTTGCTCCCCTTCGCCTGGCGTCCGGTCCGCCGGCCGTGGGTGCATTCCGAGCACTGGTCCGGCGTCGCCCATCCGGAGTCGTTCACGGCTCAGCACCGACTCGTCTTCGCTCTGACGTCTCGCCTGCTGCGCCGCCCCGACATGGTCACCGCCGTGAGCACCTACCTTCTCGACCGGGTGCGCGACCACCGCGACGGTCCCACGATGATCGTCCCGTCCGTGGTGCCTGCGGTGCAGCCGACCCCCGTGCAGCACTCGGCCGACGCGCTGCGACTCGTCACGGTCGCGAACCTCGTCGAAGGCAAGGATCCGATGCTCGCGGTGGACACGGTGGACGAGTTGCGGCGACGCGGCGTCCCGGCGAGTCTCCGCTGGGCCGGAGACGGGCCGCTGCGCGCAACCGTCCAGGAACGCATCGATGACCGGGGATCCGCCGTCACTCTGCTCGGCGCACTCGATCGCGCCGGAGTTGCGGCTGAACTCGACGCCGGGGAGATCTTCCTGCTGCCCACCAGGAGCGAGACGCTGTGTCTGAGCGCCATCGAGGCGATCTCGCACGGACGGCCTGTGGTGATCGGCGCCCGAGGCGGTCAGCGCGACTACATCACGGCCGACAACGGTGTCCTCGTCACCGACCGGACTCCGCAGGCGTACGCCGACGCCGTGCTCGGCGTCGCCGCGGAGTTCAGCCGCCACGACCCCGAGGGGGTCGCCGCGACCGTGCGCGGTCGGTTCACTCCGGACCGCGTGAGGGAGCTCTACCAGAGCGCCTACACCGCGGCGATCGCACACGCGGAGCGACCATGACGATGGCGCCGCGCGAACGCCTGAGCGACTGGGTCGCTCGGCACCCCGCCAGCCTTCCGGGACGCCTCGTCGCCCTGCGACACGGACTCCCCCGTCCCTCGGATCGGCGAGAGGTCGCCACGCCACCCGACACCGAGGTCCGCGTGCTGATCGGTCCGGCGAACCACGCCGGTCAGGCGACCCGATGGGCGCGCGCCCTCGAGGATGCCGTCGAGGGCCTCGGCGCCCGGTCCTTCGCGGTCGAGACGCGCTTCGGCTTCCCCGCGGATGCCGTCGTCGTCGACCGTGTGTTCCAGAATTCCGCGAGATGGCAACGGAGTCAGATGCGGGCGGCACGGGGGTTCACCCACCTACTCGTGGAATCGGTACGCCCGCCGTTCGGGAGACTCGCGCGACGGGATCTGCGCAAGCAGCTCGCGCTGCTGCCCGCTGACGTGCGAGTCGCGTTCGTGTGCCACGGCACGGACGTCCGGTCGAACCGTCGTCCATCCGACACGCTCACCCCGACGGAACGACAGACCGACCGCATCGCCGCGCGCCACCGCGCCCTTCTCGCCGAGCTGGACCGTCCGACCTTCGTGACGACTCCGGACCTGCTCGACGACATGCCGGATGCCGTGTGGCTGCCCGTGGTCGTCGATGTCGGGCGGTGGGAGGTCGGCGAGCGTCCGGCCGCGGCACGTCTGCGGGTCGTGCACGCCCCCAGCAGGTCGGCCGTGAAAGGGACGGCGCTGATCGAACCGATCGCGAGGGCCCTGCATGAGGAGGGCGTGATCGATTACCGCCCCCTGTCCGGCGTGCCGCACGCCGACATGCCCGGAGTGCTGCGCGACGCCGATGTCGTGCTGGACCAGTTCGTGCTCGGCAGCTACGGTGTCGCCGCATGCGAGGCGATGGCGGCCGGAGCAGTCGTCGTCGGCCACGTCACCCCGTCGGTCCGCGAACGCGTGCACGCGGCGACCGGACGCACGCTGCCCCTCGTCGAGTCGACGCCCGAGACGCTCGACGCCGTGCTCCGCGGGCTCGCCGACGACGTCGAGGAGCGGGAGCGTCTCGCCGCCGCGGGACGCATGTTCGTGCACGAGGTGCACGACGGCCGTGTCAGCGCGGAGATCCTCTCCCGGAACTGGATCGACGCCACCCCCAGACGGAAGAACGAGTGACATGACCCGACTCCTGATCATCTCCTTCTCGGATCTGCGCTCCGACGCACGACTGCAGCGACAGATCGCCGCCTTCTCCGACACCTACGACGTGATCACCGCAGGATGGGGTGCACACCCTGAGGGCGCGGTCGAGCACATCGCGCTCCCGCTCCCCCCGGCCGGCGCGGCACGGGCTCGCCGGATGCGCGTCGAGTCGGTCCTGTTCCGGCTCCGCGCCTACGGCCTGGCCCATCGCACGTCTCCTCTGCAGCGCGCGGCGCGTCGTGCGCTCCGCGGTGTCGACGCCGACGTCGTCCTGGCGAACGACATCGACGCAGCGCCGCTGGCATACGACATCGTCAGCCCGGACAGGGTTCACGTCGACCTCCACGAGTTCTTCCCCGGCCTCCACGACGACAATCCGAAGTGGGCTGCCCACCGCGGTCCGTACAACGGATGGCTGGTCCGCAGGTTCGCGGCTCCCGCGGCATCGTCCACGACGGTCGCCGCAGAGATCGCCGAGCGCTATCGGGCGTACGACCTCGACCCGCAGGTCGTCACCAACGCCTCGCACCTGGAGAACCGCGCGGTCCAGCCGGTCGGCGCGCCCATCCGCCTCGTGCACACCGGGGCCGCTCTGGCCGGCCGTCACCTGGAGACGATGATCGAGGGCGTTGCCCTGAGCCGTGCCGACGTGAAGCTCACCCTTCACCTGATGCCCAACGACCAGGCCTACATCGAGCGCCTCCGAGCGCGAGCCGCGGAACTGCCGAATGTCCGCGTGCTCGATGCCGTACCGCACGACGAGCTCATCGAGACGCTCGCGCAGCATGACATCGGCATCCACATCCTCCCGGCGACATCGACGAACCATCGCCTCGCCCTGCCGAACAAGTTCTTCGACTTCGTTCAGGCCCGCCTCGGAGTGATCGTCGGACCGACGGCCGCTATGGCGAGCATGACCGAGCGGCACGGATTCGGTGCAGTGACCGGAGGGTTCACCGCACGCGATGTGGCCGACGTCCTCGACGACCTCTCGCACGAGCAGGTCGCGGGGTGGAAGCGCGCGGCGGACGCCGTAGCCGCCGAGATGTCCGCCGAGCACCAGGTCGGGACCTGGGTGAAGGCGGTCGACCGGCTGCGCGACCGCTAAGCGGGTGCGAGCGCGGCGATCCGGGGACCGAGCTGACCTGCGCGGGAGTATCGGCTGCCCCACTCCTGCGCAGCGGCGCGTTCCTCCGCCGTCTGCGCGGCCGCCATCCGAGCTGCCGCGGCGAAGGCGTCCGCCACGGCCTCGACGGTCAGAGCGGCACAGGGCACCCATGCCGGAGACCCTCTCATGACGTCGGTCGCCGCGTTGCCCGGATCGTGCACGGACACGACCGGGATACCTGTGGCAGCATACTCGAACACCTTGCCGCTCGTGACATAGCGACCGGTGCCGAGCGCCAGGACGAGTGCGTCGAAATCACGGTAGACGCGCGCGATGTCCGCTTTCCCTACCGGACCGTCGTAGCGCACGCCGTCGTCGGCGGCGGTGCCGATCGCGACCGCGGCCGCGGTGTCGGCAGCTCCGAAGTGCCCGAGGTAGCCGCGCAGCACCAGACGGGAACCGGCCATCGTCGGCTCCTGCTGACGAGCCTGCTGCCAGCCCCCGATCATGATGTCGACCGGAACCTTCGTGCTGACGGTGCCGATGTAGCCGAACACGAGCCCCGTCGAGCGGGCGTCGCGGACCGGAACCTGGAGCGGCTCGCGGTACTCGTCGAACCCGTTGGCGACGACCTTCATGCGCGTCGTGCTCTCCGGATGCTCTCGCGCGTGCCATTCGAGGATGGCGTCGTTGACGAACCAGATCTCGGCCGCGGATCGCATCAGACGCCGCTCCCATCGGCGCACACCCGGGGTGGCGGTGATCAACCGCCGCCCCGAGAACACGTCCAGCTGCCAGGCGTCACGGTAGTCCATGACGTAGGGTACGCCGAATCGCCGATTCAGATGCCAGCCCGGGATGAAGTCGACGTGCGGATTGGCTGTTCCGATCGCCAGATCGACAGGGTGCTCGCGATGCACGCTCTCCGCCATCGCCTCGAGACCGGGGCGCCAGCGACCGTAGTTCGGCTCGGGAAAGCGGAGGAAGTCCTTCCGCAGGTCGAACAGCTTGAAGAGCTCCGGAAAACGAGCCCGCCCGTATGGCCAGGTCGCGATGTCGTTCTGGAACGCGGGGACGTTCGGGTCCTCCCTGATGATCCGGACTCCCGGGGCGACCTGCTTCGCGAGATCCTCATCGGCGCCCGTCGACATGCGGAAGACGTCCTCGGTGACGGTGAGCACCGTCACATCCCAGCCCGCGGCCGCGAAAGCGTTCACCGTAGCCACCGCACGATAGACGCCGCCGGCCCGGCTGGGAGGGAAGCTCCACGCCGTGTACAGCAGGTGCGGGCGCGTCATGAGCTCTCCTTGTTCTTCGCCGTCAGCACCTCTCGGGCGGCCGCGGAACCGTAGACGATCCGCGCGGGCCGTTGCGATGCTCGTCCGGCCTTCCAGGCGGCGAAGACCGCGTCTTCATCGGCGGCCACGATCAGCTCTGCCGCAGACAGAGCGCGCTGCGCCGCAGCATCCGCTCGCACGCGCCGTGCGAACTGGGTCCCCGCGTCCGCGCCGAGCAGCCGTAGCGGGATGCGTGCGACGAATCCGCCGCCCAGAACGCGACGAACGGCCGACGTCCAACGCGCCGGAGCCTGGACGCGGATGTCCGCTTCATCCCAACCGATCACGGTCGCCGCCGCATCGGCTCGCAGCGATTCCGTGTCCTGCGTCGCCCGAGGCGCCAGGATCACCACTCTCATCCGCCCGACCTTCCCGACGATGCGCCCTGCCGCGACGACCGCAGGCGATAGGCCGCAGACACTTGCCGCATGACCGCTCTTCCCGCCGCGAGCGAACGCAGCGGTGCATGACGGTGCAGGAGGAGCCACGGCGCCCGGGGCACGATACTGCCGGCTCTGGATGCACCGCGGCCGTTCGCCGCTGCGGCGGCCACCATCGAGCGTCGCCGGATCGCGTCCAGATCGGCATCGAGCTCGCGTGGAAGCAGCCGCGTCGCAGCCGGCGCGGCCGATGTCAGCTTGTCCAGCACCGCAGCCGCCGCGTCGACGTCTGCGGCGTCAAGGCTCCCGGCGTCGACCCGGTTGCGCACCGCCGGTATGACGTGAACCCGGATGACCTTCGCCACGGACGCCCGACGCAGTGGCGCGGGGAGCGTGGAGACAAGCCGGAGGAACCCGTCGAGGAACGCGAAGTCATCGATCAGACGACCGAATGCATGGGTGACGCGATCGTCCTGGTCCGCGTGCTCCCGGTAGGCGGGAGTTCGGGCATCGAAGACCACGCGGCCGCTCGTCCACAGGCGCAGACCGTATTCCTGGTCGACGCCCCGCGGCAGATCCGCCGTGTAACGCAGGTGCGAGGTCGTCGCGCGGCGCTGCAGCCCCAGCGCCGCCGTCCTCTCGAAGAGCCGATCGCGATCCGCATCGAGCACCTGGATGCGGCGACGCGACCGGATGCGGGGTGTGGGCACCGCGAACCCGCCATCTCGCACCACAGGAGCGATGACGGCATCCGCGCGATGCTGCTCGGCTAAGGCCACCCACGCGTCCAGAGCGCCCGCCTCGAGAGTGTCGTCCGATCCGATGATGGTGACATACACACCGGTGGCGGCGTCGAGCCCGTGGTTGAAGGCGTTGGCCGGAGAACGGACGCCGTCTGCCAGCGCCAGCACGCGGACGCGCGGATCCTTCGCGAGGGCACCGAGCCGCTCGACGATCGCGTGCGGTTCCACGTTGTGGGCGACTACCGTCAGGCGAAGATCGGCCTTGGTCGCGAGCACGGAGGCCGCTGCCCTCTCGACCGGACGACGGTCGTTGTGCACCGCGATGACCACGTCGACCAACGGAGAGTCAGAAGACACTCTCGTCCTTTCGTCCGTCCGGATCGATCAGCCCCGCGAGCGCCGCCTGGAGCGCGAACTCCGGTTCGGCGGCGACGACCTCGCTGAAGGTACCCGCCGCCGCGACCTCGCCGTCGCGCATGAAGAAGATGATGTCGGCGTTGCGAATGGTGGAGAGCCTGTGTGCCACGGTGATCGTCGTGACCGAGCCTCTGAGCTCCTCGATCGCGCTGGTGACGGCGGCCTCGGTCGCCGTGTCCAGTGCACTCGTCGCCTCGTCCATGACGAGCACGAGCGGATCGGTGTAGAGCGCTCGGGCGATACCGAGCCGCTGACGCTGTCCCCCGGAGAGTGCGAGGCCGCGCTCTCCGATGCGTCCGTCCACGCCGCCCTCACGCGATTCGATGAGAGGCAGGATCTGCGCCCGCGACAGCGCCTCCCGCACGCGCCCACGATCGAAGTCCGTCCGCCAGCTGAGCGCCACGTTCTGCGCCACGGTGGCGTCGAAGAGGGACACATCCTGCGGGACGAAGGAGATCTGCGCCCGCCAGGCGTTCAACACCTCGCTCAGTGGCACATCGTCGACGGAGATGGTGCCGTGCGTGGGCTCCACCAGACCCAGGAGCAGATCGATCATGGTCGATTTCCCGGCTCCGGATGCTCCGACGAAAGCCACCTGTGACCCGAAGGGGATCTCGATGTCCACACCTCGAACCGCATCCGCGGCGTCCGGCGAATAACGGAAGCCGACGTCCTTCAGCCGGAGCGCTGTGGGTTCCTCGGGCAGGCGCGCGACGTCGCCGATGTTCGCGATCTCCATGTAGCGGTCCGAACGCTGCACCTCTTCCAGGACGGCCTTCGCGTGCGGTGCACTGATGTTCAGCTGCTGGAGAACGCCCTGGAAGCGCACCAGCGACGGTGCGAGACGGAATCCCGCGAGACCGAACAGAGCGATCGAGGCCATCGCCCCATCGACAGATCCCTCGGTGAGGTACCCGGTGGCGCCGACGATCACGATTCCGCCGATCAGGGCGACGTCGAGGACATACCTCGGGATCTGTCCCAGGAACTGCGAATTCGATCGTGCTCGCGTCGCGTGCGACCGGTTCTCCCGCACGACGCCGGCGACCTCTGCTGCGCTGCCACGCAACGTGACCTCTTTCAGCGCACCGATCATCTCGGTGATGAGCCGCGACGACCGCAACGAGTACCGCAGCGCCACGAGGCCGGCCTCTTTCGACCGGCGCGAGATCTGGAACTGCAGGAGGAGCGCGATCGCTCCCAGATAGACCAGGGTGACGAGACCCACGAATGGCTGAGCGATCGCCAGGACGAGGATCAGGGAGAAGAAGCTGAAGAACTCCCCGATGAGAGACGCTCCGGGGAGCAGGAACCCGGAGATCGTCGTGCTCACACTCGAATCGCTGATGCGAACGAGGTCGGATGAGTTCCTCCGCAGCCTCTCCACCCAGGGGGCGCGGATGTACCCGTCGAAGACGCGGACCCCGAGCTCCAACTCGTAGGAGGCGAAGCGTCGAGTGGCGAACCACTGGAGCGTGAGAGCGAAGACGCCCTTCAAGACGATGAGGACGCACACGAGACCCAGCGGTATCAGCACCAGGGGGCCCTCGATCGTCCCGAAGACCGGCAATGTGACCGGTGTACGGCTGATCAGCGGCGAGATCACGACGGCGAGCATTCCGAGGGCGAGACCATCCATCAGCGCGAGCACACCCATCACCGATGCGTAGAACGTCAGGAAGCGAGCCGCGCTTCGCGGCAGAACACCCAGCACGCGCTTGTAGAGCGCCCAGTTCGCCTTCATCGTCCGGTTCCTTCGGTGCCGATCGACGCGAGGAACGCTCTTCCCTCGGACTCCGCGTTCAGTTCTGCGGCTGCCTTCGCGGCGTTGGCCTTCATCCGGGTGAGCTGGTCGACGTCGATGGCGACAAGAGTGTCACGCAGCGACTCCCATGTGAACTCGGGCACGACGACGCCGTGTCCGTACTCTCGCACGATCGGAGCCATGGTCGGAGTCTCCCCCACGACGAGCGCGAGTCGACCCTGTGCGGCTTCGAAGAACTTGTTCGGCATGGCGTATTGGATGTTGTAGGTCCCGTTCGGACGGTAGAAGACGATCTCGAGGTCGTACTGGTTGATGCGCTCGGCGATCTCTCGCATCGGCGCAGGAGGAACGATGTGGATCCGGTCCTTCGCCGGATGGGACGCGATCTCGGCGCGAAGCTTGGCATGCACCGCAGGGTTCTCCGTGAGCATGAAGGTCATCGAGAATCGGTCGGGGAGCTCGCGCAGCGCGGCGAGGATCTCGGTGAAGCCGCGGGCCCAGCTCGGCAAGCCATGGAAGAGCATCTTGAAATCGGCCGGATCGACCGGGCGGGGCTCGAGTCCGGGCACGAACGGGGGCGCGTTACGCACCTCGTCAGGGACCCGGATGCCGAACTCCTCCGCGTAGAGACGACCTATCGGTGTGTTGACGACGGAACGGCTCGTGAACCCCGAGGACCCGAGATGCCGCCGAACCCAGCGATAGTGCGGCCCGGTGACTCGCCCGCCGAAGTTGCGACGTCGCACGTCCGGGTCGCGGTACTCGTGGAGATCGAGGTGGCGTCCGCCGCGCCGGGCGGCGGGCGTGAAATCGCGCGGATCTTCCACCCACGGGGCGAACTCGTATTCGTTGAACACGACCAGATCGTAGGCGCCTGCCCGGACGCGGTCACGGAGCGGGCGCGGAATCCTGTTGGTGACGAGCAGGCGGAAGCGCGATCGCGCCGGCATAAGGAAATGCGTCACAAGGGTGCCGACACGGCCCGCCGTCCATCGTACGGGCGCCGAGAGCGCGAAATGGTCGCGCACCTGCGCCGAGGGATGCCCGCCGAGACCGAGCGTATCCACCGTCCAGCCATCGCCCGCGAGCCAGTCGATCTCGCGTCGCACCCGCGGGTCCGAGGCGATGCTCGAGTAGGACAGCACGAGAGCGGTGCGGCCGTTCCGCGACATGAGCGCATCGGAATTCATGACTTCACCGGCTCCACGACGCGCTGACAGGTCACAGGGTGACCGAATTGCCGACCAGAGCCGATTCCAGTGCAGCCTCGACGACGACGAGAGTCCGCTGGCCCTGTTCCATGGTGACGACGTCTGTTTCCTGCCCGAGCACAGCATCGCGGAAGGCCTCATGCTCGACGCGCAGCGGCTCGCGCTTGGCGAACGCGTAGCGCGTGACGTCTCCCTCGGAGACCCCGCGGAACGACGACACGGATTCCCACTCCAGGGGGATCGTGCCGTTTGCATAGAACGTGAGGTCGCCGGTGGAGGTGTCGGCGACGAACGCGCCCTTCTCCCCCGTGACGACGGTGACCCTCTCTTTCATCGGGCTGAGCCAGTTCACGATGTTGTTCACGATGACGCCGGACTCCGTGCGTCCTGTGATGGTGATCATGTCCTCGTGCTCCCGGCCGCTCTTGAATGCGGTCTGCGCGAACACGCGCTCGTAATCGCTCTGCACGACCCAGGCGGTGAGGTCGACGTCGTGCGACGCCAGATCCTTCGCGACGCCGACGTCGGCGATGCGCGACGGGAAGGGTCCCTGACGACGTGTCACGACCTGGTACACAGCGCCGAGCTCGTCGGCCTCGATCCGGCGGCGCAGCTCCTGCACCGCGGGGTTGAAGCGTTCGATATGCCCGACCGCGCCCACGAGCCCTGCCGCGGCGAAGGCGTCGACCATGCGCTGGCCCGCTTCGACGGTGTGCGCGATGGGCTTCTCGACGAGGGTATGCACGCCCGCGGCCGCGAGCTTCAGCGCCGCATCCTCATGGAACCGCGTCGGCACCGCGACGACGGCGATGTCGATGCCCGCGCCGATCAGGGCATCGATGTCGGGAAGGATCCGCAAGTCACCGGCGACACCGTGCGGGTCTCCACCGGGATCGGCGATCGCGACGAGGTCGACGCCGGAGATCTCTCGCAGCACCCGTGCGTGATGGCGTCCCATCATCCCGACGCCGAGGAGCCCGGCCCGCAACGTCATCAGGCGCCTGCCTTGGCGACGGCGTTGACGGCAGCGACGATGCGCTCGAGGTCGTCCTGGCTGAGTGAGGGATGCACCGGCAGCGAGGCGACCTCGCGAGCGGCCCGCTCGGTCTCCGGGAGATCGAGGCCCGGCGCGAAGTGAGTCAGCGAAGGGAGACGGTGGTTCGGAATCGGGTAGTACACGCCGGCGCCGACGTTGTACTCGTTCTTCAGGGCTGCGACGAAGCCGTCGCGATCCTCGGGGACGCGGACCGTGTACTGGTGATAGACGTGGACCGCTCCATCGGCGACCGGAGGCACGATGACACCCTCGAGGTTCGCGTCGAGGAACGCGGCGTTCGACTGCCGCGTCTTCGTCCAGGCGTCGACCTTCGTGAGCTGAACGCGGCCGATGGCGGCGTGGATATCGGTCATCCGGGCGTTGAAGCCGATGACCTCGTTCTCGTACTGACGCTCCATGCCCTGGTTGCGGAGCAGCTTGACCTGGCGCGCGATCTCGTCCGTCGCGGTCGTGACCATGCCGCCCTCGCCGCTGGTCATGTTCTTGGTCGGGTAGAGGCTGAACATGGCGAAGTCGCCGAAGGATCCCACCGGACGTCCGTCCAGCGCGGCTCCATGAGCCTGCGCGGCATCCTCGTACAGGGCGACGCCGTGCTCGGAGGCGATGGCCTCCAGCTCACGCATGCGCGCCGGGTGCCCGTACAGGTGGACGGGCAGGATGCCCTTGGTCCGGGGAGTGATCGCCGCGGCGACGGCCTCGGGGTCGAGCGTGAAGGTGTCCGGCTCGATGTCGACGAATACCGGCGTTCCGCCGGTCAACGCGACGGAGTTGCCGGTCGCCGCGAAGGTGAACGACGGCACGATGACCTCGTCGCCGGCGCCGACGCCGGCTGCGAGAAGCCCGAGGTGGAGGCCTGCGGTTCCGGAGTTCACGGCGACGGAGGGGCGTCCGGGAACGAAGTGCTCCGAGAACTCCTTCTCGAATGCGGCGACCTCGGGGCCTTGGGCGACCATGCCGCTGCGCAGAACCCGGTCGACTGCTTCACGCTCTTCGTCGCCGATGATCGGCTTGGCGGGGGGAATGAACTCGCTCACACGGTCTCCTTGCTCAGTGTTCCATCAGTCTCGATAAATCGTGCACCCGTCGAGGGGCACACCCAGGTCCTGTCATCTCCGTCGGCGACGAGCGGCACACCCGACTCGCCGACCCATCCGATCCGGCGCGCGGGGACACCGGCGACGAGCGCGTACGCCGGAACGTCCTTGACGACCACGGCACCGGCGGCGACGGTGGCCCACTCGCCGATCGTGACCGGCGCCACACAGGTGGCACGCGCGCCGATGGCAGCTCCACGCTCGATGGTCACACCGACGGGCTCCCAGTCATGAGCGCTCTTGATCGAGCCGTCGGCATTGATCGCGCGCGGATACGTGTCGTTGGTCAGCACGACGGCGGGTCCGATGAACACGCCGTCGCCCAGCTTCGCCGGCTCATAGACCAGCGCGTAGTTCTGAACCTTGCAGTTGTCACCCATGATCACTCCGGTACCGATGTAGGCACCACGACCGACGATGCAGTTCTCGCCGAGCTGCGCACTCTCGCGCACCTGCGCGAGATGCCAGATGGAGGAGCCGGCGCCGATGATCGCATCGGGGGAAACGTCGGCGGAATCGACGATCCGCACGCTGGTGGGCTGGGTCACAGAGCTCTCCTCCTGTCGACATCGCTCATGCGATGACTCGACGGTGTGCAATTCTATCGTTCAGTGGCTGGATGCCCGTCCAGCCCCCCGCCGCGCGCCGCGCCGCGATGCCACCGTCGCGAGCACCGCGTCTGCGGCGCGAGCTGCCACTGACCGGGCCGATACGTTCCGATGCGCCCAGTCCACGAGGTGCGGAT